>CAYSOR010000044.1:0-8257 GCA_964432705.1 uncultured Gammaproteobacteria bacterium | reverse complement strand
CTATTGATGGAGTTGTCAAAAAATATTATAAAGACTATTTTCAGCGGTTGGCCGGCGGAACGTTTCTTGAGATTGGTTGCGGGAACGGTGCAGGAGCTAAGGTCATCAAAAAATATTTTTCTCCTCAAAAAATTACGGCCATTGATCTTGATCCATTCATGGTTAGCGTTGCTAAACGAAATATTCATGACCCATCAATTATCTTTGAAATAAAAGACGCAACTAAACTTACATACCAAACCGGGCAATTTGACGCTGTTTTTGATTTTATTACTATTCATCATATCCCCGGTCCGCAATGGAAAGATTGTCTTAACGAAATTTATAGAGTTCTAAGACCGGGAGGTCTTCTTTTTATTTACGATATATCTATAGAGAGATTTGAAACATTTATCGGTCAGGTCTTAAAACGCTTGACGGTACATCCCTACGATTCTATGTATAAGAGAGATGAATTTATTGATTTCCTCCAAAAACTTAACTTCAAAATTATCAAAAAAGAATTTTTTGGTCGCTTTTTTCTTACTGTGGTCGAGAAACCATGAAAACCGGCTTATTCGCTGCAATGCTTGAGGTTATATTTCAAGAACTTCGAAGCGCTTACGTACATAGTCGCTGCCGATATTGATAGCGGTAATTCCATTGATACTTGCTCTTTTCTTCTGATGAGTATGCCCGCAGAAAACATATTTTACTTTGGGGAAAGATTGAATAATTTCGCCAGTTTCTGCACTTCCAGAAAAAGCGGTCAGAAATTTATCTGTTGACGTATGGTTTGTCCGCAATAGTTGCCTAAAAGGCACGTGATGAACAGCACAAATAATAGTACGTACCTGTTTACTTACCAGAGTAAGATGCCGTTTGAGTTTTCGATTTATCTTTTGGGTAAAAGCTCTATCGCTCATTCCCAAGTGGACATAGAGACCATCATTCCAAGAGACAACTCCGGGCCAATCTTTGCGCACATAATAGTCTTGAGGAATCGGCTTGTCCGGATTTTTAAATGAGTAATCATACCAATCAATGCTGCCCACAAAACCAACCCCACTTTTTATAAATGGTTTTTGATCAAGAGAATGAAAACCGTACTGTTTGGTTATCCGTGGCAATGTTTTTTCGTAAATTTTTAACGAATCTGTTCCCCGTGTCCACAAGTCATGGTTTCCCGCCACAAAAAGTTTATCACCTTTAAATGGAGTAAATAATGTTAAACATTCAACCAGAAGTTGTGTATTAAAAGCAAATGTATCACCGATCAGAAGAAGAACATCGGCCTTTGTCCTTATAATTCTCTTGGAAAAGTCTGCGACTATTCTCTGGTTGTTTCCGACTCCGTAATGAAGATCTGCAGTAACTACAATTTTCATAATTTATTCATATTTTTAGCGATCAGCTCTATATTCCCGAACCAAGATAATCCCGCCATGCGGGACGTCTACCGTTATACCTGCCCGCAAATACCCCTCTATTATACTCCAAAATCAGCCTCAACTCATTAAGGAAGAGCGTAAGCGAAGCCAGTTACATGCTACAATAGAGCCATGTTAGTCGATAATATCAAGCTTATCATCGTAGCAGGTAAAGGTGGAGACGGCTCAGCGCACTTGCGCCGTGATGCCCAGACTGCTTACGGTGGTCCCGATGGCGGTAACGGAGGTAACGGCGGCAATATCTATTTTCAGGGCTCTCATAACGTCACGGACCTGCGCGAATTTCGTTATAAGAAAAAAATCGTCGCTGAAAGCGGCACCAACGGTGCAGGGAAAAAAATGTACGGAAAAAACGCCCCTCATCTCACCACCTTTATCCCGTTAGGTACTCGTATTACGGATCAAACAAGCGGTAAAGTCATAGAAATCACTGATACCGAAACCCCTATGCTTATGGCGCAAGGTGGACAAGGCGGACGCGGAAATGTCGAATTTAAATCAGCTACCAATCAAACGCCCACAAACTTAGAAAAAGGTACATCAGGCGAAGAAAAAGAATTGTTTTTGGAGTTGCGGCTCATTGCGGAAATTGGTCTTATCGGACTTCCCAACGCAGGCAAAAGCAGTCTTCTGCGGGCGCTCACCAATGCCACGCCGGCTGTAGGCGCATATCCATTTACCACTCTAGAACCTAACATAGGCATGTTCGACACTCACCCGATAGCGGATATCCCGGGGCTTATTGAAGGAGCTTCAAAGGGAAAAGGCCTGGGTGTAGACTTTCTCAGACACATAGAAAAAACAAAAATACTTATTCATCTGATCGACTTGACTAACACCAGTCCTAAAAAAGCATATGATACTATTCGAAACGAATTTAAAAAATTTAATTCCCTGCTTTTGGAAAAACCGGAATATATTCTCCTTACTAAAACAGACCTTGTAAAAAAAGAGACTGTGAAAAAAGTAAGCACTTTGTTTGCTAAAACCGGACTACAGGTATTTACCTGTTCTGTGTATGATGAAGGCAGCATCGCTGCCCTAAAACAACATCTTATTGTCTTTCTGGAAAAATCCACCGTCCATTAATCCATCTATGATCACTTCTACAAACTTCCTTTTGGAGAGTTTCATTCCCATTAAAGGGAGTTGAGGTCTTTATTTATATCCGTAAATCCTTCGTCGTCTGCCGTTACCGTAAGGCTGTCGAGATCCTTTTCAATGTCGCTCGTTGTATCTGTTGCCGTGAGTGTCGGAAGCGCCGCCGGCCCTATCACTTGGCCCGGAAGCTTGCCGGTTGACCACAATACGTAAAGCGCCACAAGTGCAATGACAATAACAACAATAATAAAGTTTTGCTTCTTCATAGGTTTATGTCGGCGTGGCCGATGGCGTCGCCGTACCGCCGTCACTGCCTACAATGCGCGTGAGCGCCCGCAACGCATCAAATACCGCCGTTCGTGCTTTGTGTACCATTTCTCGCGTTGCACGCAAATCTTCTTGAAGTTTTTTCATCGCCGCACCCACGTCACTCCGCGCCGTTGTTTCGTCGTCGACCGTCAACTCATAGACTTTGTCTGCCTGCGCATTAACTGCAGTCTCTGCTGTATCTATTGCAGTCTCTGCTGCAGCGATGGCTGTGTCAACACTCGCGACATTCTTTCCATTTGCTTCCGCTCGATCAGCTCGGGATTGAATTTTAGCCAGTATCTCACTCAGTCGCTCAAGAACTTTCAAGAAATGATTTGTGCGTCGTTCGTTAATCTTAACAAGTCTTTCTTCTATTCGCTCAAGAATCTGCAGCTTCTTCTCATCACGAATACCTTGTATGCGCGCTCTTATTTCTTCCCGACGGGCGGAAATTGATGCTTTGCGCTCCTCTCTGTTCTCTACTCGATCCTCCTTACGTTCTTCTCGTATCGCACTACGCGTAGTACGAATATCCCTGGGGTTTATTTGGGCAATTACACTGCCGGGGAAAACACTCAGGAACATGGTCAACAATAAAACGTTACGCATCAACATCTATACTGACACATGGAAAATTCACTGTCAAGTGTGCCGTGTGATACAATCAACTTCATGAAAACGATCACAAAGGCCGGTATCGTAGCGCTTATCGGTCGCCCGAATGTCGGTAAATCCACGCTTCTCAATAATATCCTGGGCCACAAGGTATCAATCACCTCGCCTAAACCCCAAACCACACGGTTTTCAATACAAGCGGTGTATGAAGACGAACGGGGGCAGATAATATTCATCGATACGCCGGGAATATTTGCCAAAGTAACTGATCCAGTGGCAAAACGCATTAATCCTCGCGCCGAAGAGTCTTTAAACAAAGGGGTTGATGTTGTGGTGTACATGATAGACCATACCCGCGAGCGTGATGTGGAAGAAAACAAGACACTTGGAATTGTACGTAAAACTCCGGTTCCTAAAATTCTCGCCATCAACAAAATTGACGTGAGAAATCCGACCCATATCGTGCAGTACAAATTCATGGAAGAGGAATTTGATGCGACGATAGAAATTTCGGCTCTAGCCCGTAAAAACCTGAACACGCTTCTCGATACTATTTTTTCCTTTCTTCCAAAGGGAAAACCGCTCATTAACGCCCAGGATCTCGTCCAGCCAGCACTCAATATCGACAGTAAACTTTTTATTGCAGAAATTATCCGAGAAAAGGCATTTCTTTTCCTGCGTCGTGAGGTACCATATACACTTACCACAATTGTTGACGATATCATTAAACGTGACAATGGGGCGCTCTATATTCGAGCACGAATTCTCACTTCAGCAGACCGCTATAAAGCAATGATCGTGGGCAAAGGGGGGGCAATGATTAAAGAAATAAGTATGGCGGCAAGAAAAGAATTGGAGACTGCAGCAAATAAAAAAGTCTTCCTCAATCTCACCGTCGAAACCAATCCGCATTGGATGGAATACGTTTAAGCGTTTCTTCACGACCAAGGATTTCAAGCGATTCAAGGAGTGGCGGACCAACAGTTTTGCCGGTTACTGCGACACGAAGCTCCATAAAAACATCTTTTGCCTTAAGTTTTGCCTTGTCTGCTGCGTCTCGAATTGCTTTCTCCATCACATCGTGATTCCATTCGCTTTTCTCAATCGCTTCTCTTGCTACCTTTAAAGGTGAGACCTTTAAAGGTCTCACAAATTCCTTCGGGCGCTCAAAGAAAAATCCTGCAAGTGACCAAAATTCATTGAGTGTTTTCATGCGCTCCTTAACCAACGGCAAGATTTTATCAAGCAATCCGTCATATTCACGTGTTAACATGCTAACATGATGATATAAGAGATTTTTAAGGTCTTTATTAGATTTATTGCGAATATATTCGCCATTCATCCAACGAAGTTTTTCATAATCGAAAATGGGAGCGCTTTTTTGTACTTTAGTGATATCAAAACTTTTGATGGCCTCGCCAAATGAAAATATTTCAGGATTGCCCGACTGTGCTTTCTGATCACCAGAAATTAAAGACCAACCTAAAGTAGATAAATAATTCACTATTGCCTCCGACAAAACTCCCATTTCTTTATATTCTGTAACGCTGGTGGCGCCATGACGCTTGCTTAATTTTGTTCTGTCCGGAGCATATAAAAACGAAAGATGGGCAAAAACTGGAGTCGGATAACCCAATGATTCAAACAAAACTATTTGACGTGGCACTAAATTAAGAAAATCTTCTCCGCGGATTGCATGGGTAATTTTCATCTCAATATCATCAATGGTAGCGGCAAAATTCAAAAGAGAGCTACCATCGCTTCTTGCAATCACAAAATCGCCAAATAAATTTGAGTTAACGGAGATTTCACCTCGAATTAAGTCTGTAAATTTTACAATCTTATTTGGAGTCCTAAACCTAATGACTGGTTTTCTTCCCTCATGAATGAGTTGTCTAATTCCTTCTTTACCGAGGTGTGCGCATTTCCCACTATATTTAGTTGGCTGTTTCTTCGCTTCTTGTAGCTTTCGTTCATTTTCTAATTCTTCTTTCGTACAGTAACAATAATAGGCCTTATTTTCTTCCAAAAGCCTATTAAGATATTTTTTGTAATTATCCATGCGTTCACTTTGTCTGTATGGACCATACTTACCACCAACGTCAGGGCCTTCATCCCATTCAATCCCTAACCATTTCAAACTCTCAATAATGTTCTCTTCGTACTCTTTTTTAGAACGAACTGAGTCACTATCATCAATACGCAAGATAAAAACACCCTTATGGTGTCTTGCAAATAAAAAATTGAATAGCGCCGTATGCGCTGTTCCTACATGTAAATTACCCGTCGGAGACGGTGCTACACGACAACGAACTCTGTCCATATCGTTGATTCTATCACCGATCAACCGTATACTCAAAATGTATGGCTTCTCTTACGGAAACCGCCTATTTCACTCGTCGCGCGATCAATTGGGCAATTCTTGCCATCATCGCCTATGTTATCCTACGTTTCCTCTGGAGTATGTTTGTCGTTGTCTGGCTTGCTGTTTTCCCGCCCAAAGCGCCTCCTCCTAACCACGCGTTTGGCAAACTGCCAACTCTCAAGTTTCCGGCGCCGCTTGCAAGCCCTTCAGGCGCTCTTGTGTTTCGTCTGGAAACCATAGAAGGATCGGTTCCACGGGCATCTGAGTCGGCCACTGTCTACTTTATGCCGAAAAATCCGCCAAATTTTCTGGGAATCCCGAGGACCCAGGAATTTGCCAAGCGCCTCGGGTTTTATCCGACCCCAATTGCAGAATCAAAAAATATCTATCGTTTTGACGACAACGAAACGCCGCTGCGCCGACTTCGCTATGACATCGTTTCAAATAATTTTATTCTGAGGTATGACTTCGAACAGGATACGGGCCTTTTTGCTGGACAGAATCCTCCTCTTACTGACGCAGCCATCGCCGAAGCAAAAAACTTTCTTCAAACGTACAACCTCTATCACGATGATTTTGTCGGCGGGCCTATCAACGCATCTTTTTTGTCGCTCGTCGGCAACCAACTCACTCCAACGACAAGCGTGTCTCAGGCAAGTAGCGTCCGTATCGACTTCTTCCGTAGGCCTATCGGAAACATGAAAGTACTCACCCCCCACCCTGATCAAGCACCGATTTCCTTCATTTTTTCGGGATCGAGGAACAACAAGAAACGCATGCTACAGCTCGCGTATAATTTTTGGCCGATTGACTATAAAACCATGGCTACGTATGCGCTTCGTTCAAGCTTTCAGGCATGGCAAGATTTACAGAGCGGCGGGGGCTTTATCGTCCGCTATCCGAGAGTCAGCACGACGATTACCGTACGCAACGTCTCCCTCACCTACTACGATTCTTTCGACGCGCAAACGTATCTGCAGCCAATTTTTGTCTTCGAAGGAGATGACGGATTTGTGGGCTACGTGCCCGCCGTGAACCCTGAATGGATTGAGTAGCGATCGCGCTGGGGTCGCTCGCAAGCCGTTACTCGGGTTGATACTTTTCCCACTGGTAATTATTGAATACCCAATCGATGAGGCTAGCCGTGTCGACGAAACGGTCGTGGCTTTTGAGAACGACGATAATGACACGGTGACCGTTGCGCTCGACCAAGGTCACGAGATTTTCTCCAGCTTCTTCCGTCCAACCGGTCTTGATACCGCCGACCCCAGGAATCTTTCCCAAGAGTTGATTGACATTGGTAAGAGGATGGAAATACGTGTGCGTAACATCTGAAACAGTAATTTGAGGTATTGCAACCATCTTGCTGACGGTTTTATTGGTAAGCGCTACACTTGCGAGCCTCGCTAAATCCATCGGAGTCATTTTGTGCAGCGGATCATCAAATCCAACTGGATTGGTAAATGAACTGTTTTCTAAATGCAGCACTTTCGCTTTTTGATTCATCGCTTCAACAAATTTCTCTACTCCGCCGGAATAATTTTCTGCAAGGGCATATGTTGCGTCATTTGCAGAGGCAACAAGTGTACCGAAAAGCAAATTTTCTACCGTCAACCGCTCGCCCGGTACTAGTCCCATGTCTTGCCCGTCGTTGACAAGCGACTTAACCGTGAGCACATCGTCAAGCTCGTAACTATCAAGCGCTACCAGAGCACTTAAGATTTTTGTCGTCGACGCAGGAGCAAGCGATATGGTTTCATTGCGTTTATATAAGTACACACCAGAATCAACATCCATGATGACGATGCCAATAGAGGAAATCTCATTCCCCGGAAAAATTTTCGTACGGTTGACGGGGTACGGAGCTAGTGTTGGAACGATAAACGGAAGGCGACGCAAAATTGGCGTGCCCGAATCTTTTTGGATAGTATACATATTTTGTCCGGGGGACAGGAGAAAAAAGGCGGCGAGAATCGCTAAAAATAAAACCTTATCCCACTGGCGTATCCACCAGGCAGATTTGAAATGAAAGATAATTTTACCTTTGGGCATGACTAGCTATTTCTTTTTTTGTGGAAGTACGCTTATACCCAGTTCTACTAATTGTTTCTCACTGGCGGTGCTCGGCGCATCCATTACTGAAGCTTGACCGGATGCTGATGTTGGAAATGCCATAACTTCCCGCACGTTTGGCTCGCCTAAAATCGTCATGAGAAAGCGATCAATACCGGGGGCAATCCCGCCGTGGGGTGGAACACCATACTTAAAAGCAGTCAGCATATGGCTAAATTGTTTTTTCTGCTCCTGAGAAAAACCTATCAACTCAAAAATCTTGTTTTGAATATTGGCATTATGAATTCTAATACTGCCGCCGCCTACTTCAAAACCGTTCAAAACCAGGTCATGCTGCAATCCCCGGACTTGAGCCGGATCTTTA
>CAYSOR010000043.1:6807-8356 GCA_964432705.1 uncultured Gammaproteobacteria bacterium | reverse complement strand
GTACGAGCGCAAGCTCTCGCGGGTTCGAGTCCCGCCTCCTCCGCCTTCGCTCGCCGAAGCGAGCTACGGCGGACGCAGTCCGCAAGTAGATCGCGAAGGAGAGATTCGCATGAATTACGTCTATATTCTGTCGTGTTCTGATGGCGAGCCATATACTGGTTGCACCGATAATTTAAAAGATCGAATCGATCGCCACAATAAAGGTCAAGTTCCAGCTACGAAAGATAGATTGCCTATAAAGCTAACTTCCTATTTTGCATTTTCCAATAAATACACTGCATTTAATTTTGAAAAATATTTGAAATCCGGTTCAGGAAGAGCATTTTTAAAAAAGCATGATATTATTGAGTAGCCTGAAGCTGACAGGTCGCCTTCGCGTAAAGCTACGGCGACTGAAAGAAGCGGGACTTGAACCTAACAAGTCAAGAGTTTGCAAAAAATCAACAAGTTGTAACAGTAAAATAAGTTCGAACATCCTCTACCGCTCGGAGCAAGATATTTTTAGCCTCAAAATTCTTCAAATTATCCGTTACCAAAATGAGGCCAGGGTAGAAATTTAGTATGGTATACTATTTTTATGAAATTTATTCATAGTAAAAGTAATATAGAAGGTCAGGTGACTCTTGGAGAGGGTGTAAGTGTTTGGCCGTTTGCCTCAATTCGGGGTGATGAAGGAGACATTTCTATTGGCGATAATACGAGTGTGCAAGACAATGTTACTATTCACGGGACTGTGACAATCGGTAACAATGTAACAATTGGCCACGGAGCAATTATCCATAATGCTCAAATAGGAAACAACGTTGTTATCGGCATGAATAGCACGGTTTTAGACGGAACAAGGGTAGGAGATTGGTGTATTATCGCAGCGGGAAGTGTTTTATCTCCAAAAAGCATAATTGAGCCAGAATCATTAGTTATGGGAATACCCGGAAAAGTCATACGAAAATTGGAAGAGAAGGATAAAGAGTTGATAGTATTTGCATATAAAAATTATTTAGACAAAATTAAAGATAAGCAGTCGTAAAATAAAAGACATAAATGGTAATCGTGTAGGCGTTGTTATCGTGAAATGAGTTTTCAGAGAAAAAAATTATTTGTTTAACTAGTTCAAAAGATCCGAACATCCTCTACCGCTCGGAGCAAAATAGTTCAACCCATTCTGACAATATACTCATTTAAACAATACTTGAGATATAATTAAATTGTTCCGTAAGTAGAGTTGTGGTTTTAAAATAAGTTATAACACTGTAAATAGTTCTCCGCCACTCCTTTTTATTAACTTATGTCGACCCAATCACTGGCTATTTTAGCTATCATCATCGCCTCTCTCTTTTGGTCAACTGCTGGAATTGTTGCCAAAGTGCTCCTCAGAACCTTTGATCCATACACGCTCGCATTTATTCGATCAGTTGTCGCATCGGTTTGTATCCTCCCCTTCCTCTACAAACAGAAAAACGTTCCGATAAAAAATATAGTACGCGATATCGTTCCTGTAGGATTACTCAGTACCACCAATGTAGTGCTTTTTTATCTCGGGATTGCCCAG
>CAYSOR010000043.1:0-6797 GCA_964432705.1 uncultured Gammaproteobacteria bacterium | reverse complement strand
TGCATCGGCTGTTATGTATGCCGCGACTCCGCTTGTGGTCGCAGTTATCGCAACACTGACTATCGGTGAACACATTAGCAGGAAAAAACTTATCGGTATTGGTATCGGTTTTCTCGGTGTTCTATCGCTTCTCCTTCTCCCTGCGCTCGGACGGGTAGAGATCGTTTTTGGGACAATAAACGGAAACCTCTTGCTTCTTGGTGGTGTTATTTGTTGGGCGGCCTACAATGTTGCTTCTCGTCATCTCACAACTACAAAGCAATACTCCCCTATTCTCGTTAGTGCGGTGTCAATAATTTCTTCTGTCCCAGTCTTTTTTCTTTTGACGCTTTTTACTCCACCAGTAAACTACGCGAGCGTTCTTACAGAACCAGGGACTGTGCTCCTTTTTTTGTATCTTGGATTTTTCGTTACGGTGGTAACGTATACTCTCCATGTGTGGGCCATAAAACATTCCTCTGCAACAACAGCATCACTTACCAATTATCTCCAGCCAGTATTTGCTTTTTACTTCGCCTGGATTTTTTTGGGAGAAACATTAACAATAAATTTTCTTTTGGGGAGTCTTTTGGTGTTATTGGGAGTATTTCTTGTCACCGGCACGCGCTTGGTGCAAGAGTACAAAAAAATTCTACAGCGCTTGCGCCTCTGATCGGAATCGTCCCTCGCGGTGCCTCGGGATTTCTCCGCCAGCTGGCGGATCAAAACAAAACTCTTAGCGCTCCCGGGCAGAATTGAACTGCCATATCAGCCTCCGGAGGGCCGCGCTCTATCCAGTTAAGCTACGGGAGCTTTCATGCTATTATACCGCTATGCGCGTCCTTACTAAAGTTTTTGCGCTCGTTGTCTTTGCTCACCTTGGTCTTATCCTATTCACCAACCGAGCGTTCTACTTTTCAACATTTGACGAAGTCTACTGGAAAGATAAATATGAGCATTCGCAGTGGAAGCTACCCTTATCTGTTCGAACGCTTGGTGATGATGGTTTGTATCTCTACGAAGGGTATCGACTCATCCGTGGCGGCGACCCAACGCTTCTTAATGCCGAAGTGCCCCCCTTAGGAAAATATCTCATCGGACTAAGTATTCTTGTCTTTGGTAACGGCCACTGGTATGGATTTCTCGTAAATGCCGCCGCACTCATCACGCTCTTTTTCTTAAGTAAAACTCTACTCAAAACCGCGTTAGGCGGATTGCTAGTAACTGCTCTCGTTGCGATTGACCCGCTTATCACAAGTCAATTTCCCCTTACCATGCTTGATAGTCTGCAGCTTTTATTTTTGCTTCTTACATTTTATCTCCTTCTTAGATTCCCGGAATCAAAGTTTCCCCGATTCCGGGAATCGAGCATTTTGTTCGCCGGTATTGCATTTGGTCTTTTCTCTGAAACGAAATTTCCTATCCTTGGACCGCCTATCGCACTCCTGGCCGGATTCTTCTTGTGGCGTACAACCAAATCATGGAAAACAATAGCTTTGTTTTTCAGCGCAAGCGCTTTCGCGTATCTTATCCCCTACGCCCACTACTTTGCCCTTGACCACAACTTTCTCGACTGGTTGCGCGTGCAAAAATGGATCGCAGCATTTTACGCCAATGCCAACCTTACTCCTAATGTCGGAAGCAGCATCACCACACTTTTCTCCGGTTGGTATCAAAATCTTTTTACGGGAGTCTGGGTCCGTGCGCCGGAATGGTCACCTGTTTGGACTATTATCACTCCACTTGCCGCAATTTCTTCCATAGTGACTTTGTGGAAAATCTTTAAGGGTCTGGAAAAAATCGTCTGGCTTCCGGTTGCAGGTTTTACTCTTTTTTCTCTCATTTTTTTTACAATCATTCCCTTCTGGACGAGATACCTGGTGCTGCCACTCCCCTTTTTCTACCTCATGAGCGGTAAACTTATGCTCTCTCTCCCACAAAAACGCCATCTCCATTTGACGATCATTTTCATTATCATCAATCTGTTTGTCACCAGTTGCATTCTCTATCCAACACCAGAACGCATGATCAATCAGCTTGCATATAACTGGCGATACGGCTTTTTCCATGATATCTATGAAGACCTCGTAAAAGAGAGTAAAACCCAAGGCCGAGATGAGTTTCGTCGCTTAGGACAACAGTTCTTTGCACAAGGGGAAATAGAAGCAGTCTCTATTGAATTTAATACAACAAAATTTTCACGATTTACGTCTCCCCAAAATATACCACTCAAGGTAACCTACTTTACGAGACACCTGGGCCCCTTCACTGAAACGCGAACAATTCAGGTGGTAAAGGAAAACGGCCAGTGGCGTATTCTCTGGGACTGGAATGTTCTCATCGAAGGACTTACCAAGGAGAGTTCCTTGGAAACCATGGTCGAAGAGGCGCGGCGGGGAAGTATTCTCGCAAGCGACAAAACGCCGCTCGCGGAAGACTTTCCAAGTGCCATGATCTGGGTAACTCCTGGCTTGGTCGATAAAACGCGCGAAGAAGAGCTTCTCAAGCTTCTCTGGAATTTGTTTGACCACAACATCGCCCATATTGCTTTTCACCAGAGGATAGTCGGTAATACGCAATCAGACATACCCATTCCTTTAGGAGTAATATATACACCACTCACTGACGAGTTGAAAAAGGAACTGTTGAGTTTTCCCGGCCTCACTCTTACCCCGCACCTGGGTAGGAGATACAAACCAAACAACATCGTGACGGTCGGAGAAGTGGAAAATAAACAGTATTTTGAGTGTTGTTCATGGCTCTATACCACAACCACCTACGACGGTATTGATGGAATTGAGAAGGAAAGGAATAGTGAGCTTAAAGGCTACAACGGGGGGGCACTCGTTATCAAGGATGCCCAAGGAAATATTGTGCGCACCATCCTCGATCTCCCCAGGCGCGACGGAAGAGACGCGCAACTCTAATATCAACGAATAACGAATATTATTGCGAATATACGAATAAAACATTCGTTAATTCGTACCGATTCGTTATTCGATGATTATGAAATCTTTGCAAGATCCCCATTGAGCACCACCGGCTGCATGGCGTGCATTTCGGTTTTGTAGTCCATATCCGGGATCGGATTGAAAAGATAAATTTTTTTGCTGAGCCAAAACGCCAGTCCCATTTCCAAAAACGTATTGCCGCCGATGTAATTTGCTATACCATTTTTATCATAATTAAGCACCAGAATTGCGTCACACTTCTCTATTTTTCGAAAATGTTCGCGGATAAAATCGTGTTGAATTTTTGCCTGAATGCGTGCTTCATCTATCGTCGGATGCACGTAGCCAATGGTATCCATAAGCTCTATGCTTTTGGGAACAAGTGCCGTGTGGCCCAGCTCTTCAAGCTGTTTTTTTACACGCCGCATTTCTTCGTGAAATTCCATGCTCCCGCAGATTGCGATGATCATAGGACAAACTCCTTATCCTTTAATCCCTTATACAAGTTCTCCTCGACAAAATCCGTTTTATAGAGAGACACCGAAATATATCCACTCATGACCGCGCCTGAATCGAAAGAAATGTTGTGACTCGGGCGCTTGATTCGATCATCTTCCGCAAAAGAAAAAGTGTGACGTTTTGTATCAAGCCGCATAGTCCCATAAAAATCAAGAAGACTCGGCAGGGGTTTCGTAAAGCGCACGCGGCGACTCTTTTGAACGGGGAAATTAATATTAAGAAGTTTTGCGCCCCAAAAATTATTCTCTATTGCAGTTTTCAAAATATCGTAGGCCACTGCTCCCGGGTAATCGACGTACTCGGCAACGTCCTCGCGCCCATCATGTTCCTTGTGATAGAGCGAGTGATGCGTATCCCAACTCATGGCAATGGCAACCGGTGCCAAGCGTAAGTCGAGCGCTCTATGCGCCGCGGCGAACGTACCCGAAGAAATGACAGCGCCTCCTATATTTATACCCAAATTAATTCCAGCTATCACAAGATCAAATGGTTTTTTAAATATATTGCGCCCAACTTCTACTGCATCTGCCGGATACGTACTCGACCATATTGCTGGAATTCCATCGACAGTCTCTTCTCCCCATGTACCGCCTTTCACAACACTCATGTGCCCACCCACGGCGCTCTGTTGCGTCTTTGTCGCAGCAATTGCAAGCTCATAGCGGTCTTTGAGAAAGTACACCAAGAGCCGTATCCCGATGCTGTTATAGCCATCGTCGCCAGTAAGGAGAATTCTTTTAATGTTCATACGCGTTTACGCAGAAAATCCCGATTTAATCGGGATTACTCTGCGGAAGGGGCGAGATTTGAACTCGCGTAGGCCTTTCGACCTCCAAGGTTTTCGAGACCTGGCCGTTAAACCACTCCGGCACCCTTCCTGGAATATTTTCTTAAGAAAATTTCCAGGTAAACCCTCACAAATAAGGCGTTTACGCAGAAAATTTTGTCTTCAAAATTATTCTGCGTCCCTGGGCAGAGTCGAACTGCCATCACAGCCTTCGCAGGGCCGCATTCTATCCATTGAACTACAGGGACAATGACTCTATTTTACTACGGAAGGCTGCTTTAGGCTAGGAAGGCTTCTCGAGGGGGATTTTGTTGGTGAGCCAGCGGGCGGCGTTGTCCACCCATGTTTTCTGCGGCTGTTCGCGAAAGGGTATATGCTTGGCTATAAGCTCCCGAACGTGATTGCGATCTTGACTCCCTAAAAGAACAATGACGCGTGGGCCGATGAACGGTCGGAGCACCAAAAGCGTCTGCCCCCATTGCTCTTCATACCAAAATTCAAACAGCTGTTCCCACCGGTAAAACGTGCCGGCACTTTCTATGCCCAGATTGGTAATTCTGTGTTTAACTTCTTCCGGAGGAATGGTTGAGAGAACATAGATAAGAAAAACGATAGAGAGCACTGCGGCTATAAGGACAAATTCGCGGGCAAAGACAAGAATTACAGAGAGTAAAAAGACGATCGCGGCAATGTTGGTGAAGTACTCGCGGTCCCGCTTCTTAAAAAGTCGCGAAGGAGAAGTCCACTCTAGATAGACTTCTTCCCGCTTTTCTTCTTTCTGTTCTTCGGCAGGGATATCCATGAGGATAGTATATACCAAGAAGTCTTTCAGGGGAATGCGGAAGGGGCGAGATTCGAACTCGCGAAGAGCTTGCGCCCTTAACGGTTTTCAAGACCGCCGCACTAGACCAACTATGCGACCCTTCCCGGAATATTTTCTCAGGAAAATTTCCGGGTAAACCCTTTTTTTGAAAAGCGTTTACGCAGAAAATTTTGTCTTCAAAATTGTTCTGCGGAGAGTGTGGGAGTCGAACCCACTCATCGCTATTCGCGATGCAAGTTTAGCAAACTTGTACCTTGCCGTCCGGTCCACTCTCCTGTGCTGCTAATTATATCAAAGCTGGCAGTTAGGCGCTTAATCCCGGCTTTTGATAACAAGCGCGATTCCTTCGTGTACTTCAATCCATGCTTCCTCGCCGGTTATCTCATTGCTTATTCCTCGCGAGGTGCTGCGAATAAGCTCCTTGCGGGTTAGCGGATAGGCAAACCCGGTAAGTGAAACAACAATCTTATGCGTGTGAGGTAGAATTGAAAGGTAACGATAGGGCGAATGTCCTAAAACCGAATGTTTTCCCCGGATAAGAATTATTTCGTTGCGCTCATCAATAATTTTTCCGTTTATTCCTTTCTCAAGAAATTTTTCAAGGAAATGCACCGCAGCTATCGTGTGGTCAAGACGAGTTCCAATGCCTCCAAAAATGATGACTTCGCGTGGTTTGAGTCCGAGTGCATAGTCAAGGGCGAGTTCTAAGTCAGTTGCGTACTTCGGGTGAGGAGGTTCTTCGCGAACGTCTTTTACTATTTTTTTAATAGCGCGTAGTTCTTTTTTTGTTACCGAATCGAAATCGCCAATGGCAACACTGGGAGTAACTCCTTGTTCAAGAAGCCATGCTGCTCCCCGATCAACGCCAATGATTCTATCGGCGCGTATAATTTCCTTAAGAAATCGCTTGTCCAATTTCCCACCCGCAACTATCGCAATTGTCAGTTTTTTCATATTTTACCTCTTACTGTCTTCTTCATCTAGCCATTGTGACGGCCCACACAAATTTCACACCCTTTCGTTTGAGAACATTAGCTGCCGACCGCATGGTTGCACCCGTAGTAAAGACATCGTCAAATAAAAAGATATAAGGATACAAAGATATAGAGTTATTAGGAGACACTGCAAAAACGTTTTCCATATTTTTTAACCGAGCTTCGCGTTTTTTCATTTCTACTTGCGGAGTCGTCTTTCGAGTTCGTATTAAAATGTCCGTGCGCACGGCAATACCGAGCTTCCCGGCAATCAATTTCCCCAACACTTCCGCCTGATTATATCCTCTTTCGCGAAAACGGGAGGGGTGAAGAGGAATGGGAACATACACCACATTGTCATTCCGGACTTGATCCGGAATCCTGCTTTTCATTAAAAAGCGTAGAGCATCGTTAGGAATGATGGAGACAAACTCGGAGGCAAGATCTGAAACGAAGCGATATTTAAGCGCTTTCACTGCTTTGCGGATGATGCCGTCGTAGCGGAAAAAACTGGTTAAACCGTCGATTGTGTATCGAGTCCGACATCCGGGATGTGTCGCGCCATCAATTGCCGGTCTTCCGCACATCGGGCAAATCGGCTCATTGGATAAAATTGGTCGCATTTTTGCCTGGCAACTCAAACAAAAATATCTGCCACTTCTCCCACAGTTCACACATCGCTTGGGGAAAACGAGATCTAAAAAATTCATATGAAGCTCCCACGACCTTACGGTCGGGGTATCTTCTCCCCACGCTTCGTCGGG
>CAYSOR010000042.1:4877-8412 GCA_964432705.1 uncultured Gammaproteobacteria bacterium | reverse complement strand
AAACGAGGCTAGGATTTCTTAAAAGCGTAGGGCTCGAGTACCTCACGCTATCGCGTGCAGCGTATACGCTCGCAGGAGGAGAAGCGCAGCGCATACGCCTTGCGAGCCAAATCGGTTCAGGCCTAACAGGAGTTCTCTACGTTCTTGATGAACCCTCAATCGGTCTTCACCCCAGGGACAACAACAGGCTTATTGAAACGCTCAAGCGGCTACGAGATTTGGGCAACACCGTGATCGTGGTCGAGCACGATAAAGAAATGATCGAAGCGGGCGACCATATTGTCGATTTTGGACCAGGAGCAGGAAAGCACGGTGGGCAGATCATCGCACAAGGATCTGTCGATCATATTAAAAAATTCCCAAAATCGGTTACCGGTCAGTTTTTAGCAGGAAAAAGAACAATTACAATTCAGAAAATCCGATCGTTTGAGTTTTCTGAGTCTTCCGAGCGCGTTCTCACAATTTCCGGAGTTACCCACAATAATCTTAAAAATATTACTGTATCCTTTCCTTTAGGAAAATTTATCTGCATTACTGGGGTGTCAGGAAGCGGAAAATCATCACTTGCGGTGGAAACGCTCTATCCAGCTCTTGCACTGCATTTTAACCCGTTTGTTAAAGAGCGGCCGGGCGCGTTTAAGACATTCAAAGGAACGGAACATGTAGACAAAGTCATACTTATAGATCAGTCACCAATTGGAAGAACGCCAAGGAGTAACCCAGCAACCTACACTGGGCTTTTTACGTATGTAAGAGATATTTTTGCGATGCTGGGCGAATCTCGACTTCGAGGATATAAGCCGGGCCGCTTCTCGTTTAATGTGAAAGGAGGCCGCTGCGAAGCGTGCGAAGGCGAGGGGCAACGAAAAATTGAAATGCAATTTCTTGCCGACGTGTATGTGACCTGCGAGGTCTGCAGCGGCAAGCGTTATAACAGTGAGACCCTTGAAGTACTTTTTCGGGGTAAAAATATTGCGCAGACACTCGAACTTACGGTAGATGAAGCCGTAGAGTTTTTTCATAACCAACCGCACGTACGCACGAAACTTGAAACGCTTCGGGATGTTGGACTTGGCTATATAACGTTGGGCCAACCGGCAACGACACTTTCTGGCGGCGAAGCGCAGCGTGTAAAACTCGCTACTGAACTTGCCCGACGCGCAACAGGACGCACTGTATATATGCTCGACGAACCAACAACCGGGCTTCATTTTGCAGATCTCGAGAAACTTTTGACCGTACTCCACAGACTTGTGAACACAGGCAATACCGTTATCGTCATTGAGCATAACCTTGACGTTATTAAAACCTCGGATTGGATTATTGATTTAGGGCCAGATGGAGCTGAGGCCGGCGGGTATATCGTAGCCCAAGGAACGCCCGCTGACATAGCACATGCTAGAAACTCCTATACGGGACAATTCCTCCGCAAGATACTACAATAGACGTACAAATGAGAAAATTCTTCTCGCTTTTTTATTGGATAATTGGATTATTGGCTTATTGGATTATGCCTGTGCCGTTGGCACAGGCGGCCGGTGAGTTTCAGGTAAACTATGAAGTGAACTACACCGTTGCTCCCTCCGGTACGACGATAGTTACTCAAAATATCAGTCTCACCAATAAACTCACCAACCTCTACCCAAAGCGTTACGCCATACTCATCGATAGCGATAAAATCAAAAATATTATTGCGTCTGACGCTGGGGGAATTATAACTCCCCTGGTGACTCTAAAGGACGGAAAAACCGAAATTACGCTGGAATTTAACAAGCAAGTAGTAGGCTTAGGTAAAACATTAACATTCGCGCTTCGTTATGAACACGCCGATATCGCTCGCAAAAATGGTCGTATTTGGGAGATAAATATACCCGGCGTGAGCGACGATCCTGATCTAGAAAATTACAGAGTTTCTCTTTCTGTCCCTGCGAGTTTCGGTCAAAACGCCTATCTTACCCCAAAACCGGCCGATGCCCGTTATTGGACAAAAGAACAAATGGTGCGCGGAGGAATATCCGCGGCATACGGAGAGAGCCAGGTATTTGAACTTGACCTTTCCTACTACCTTGCCAATAACACCGTAACTAGGAAACCCGCGGAAATAGCCTTACCCCCCGATACAGCGTACCAAGATGTAACTATTCGTTCTATACAGCCGGAACCTGTTACGGTAAAACGCGACCCCGACGGTAATTGGCTAGCTCAGTATGATCTTGGTCCCGGACAAAAACTCGACATTTCAGCGGCGATCGAAGTCACTGTTTTTTTGCAACCCAAAAAACAGAGAATACCCGAACAAATCGATAGCGCACAGTACATAAAGCCCTTACAGTATTGGGAAGTGTATGACGCCAAAATTGCAGCTCTCGGTAATCTATACCAAACACCGCGAACTATTTATGAGTATGTCGTCGCTAGCTTGAGTTACGACTATCAACGAATTACGCAAAATCCCGTGCGGCTCGGCGCGGTCGGAATTCTAGCAAATCCCAAACGTGCAATCTGCATGGAATTTACCGACCTGTTTATCGCTATTGCCCGTGCTGCCGGTATTCCTGCCCGGGAAGTTGTGGGCTATGCGTATACGACAAACAGCAAATTAAGACCATTGTCACTTGTCAGCGACGTTCTCCATGCATGGCCCGAGTACTATGACAGTGAACGCGCTCTGTGGGTACCTGTCGATCCCACCTGGGCCAACACAACCGGCGGCGTGAATTACTTTGACCATTTGGACTTTAATCACATTGTCTTTGCTATCCATGGCCTCTCGAGCCAGTATCCTTATCCTGTCGGGTTTTATCGTAAGGAAACAAAAAACGGCAAAGACGTGATCGTAGGCTTCCGGCAGGTAGCTTCAGAGGCAGTGTCCGATGTTTTAGCAATCGATATACAGTTTCCCGATGAGATCACCGCTGGCATTGAAAGCAGCGGAGCTGTTGAGGTGAAAAACGTTGGATCTAGAAGTATCCCGGAGGTTCATATTTCCGTCGAATCGTACCCCGGAGACATCCGTATCGCTAAAACAGTACAGAATATTCCTCCCTTTGGTACTATTCGTATTCCTGTAACAATTCAGGCGCAACGGATCGCTATGCCTCAACGGGGGAGAATCGTGGTAAGTGCCAACGAAGAAACGCAAACGCACGTGTTTGGCGTCAGACCGCTCTACTGGCTTGCACTGCCCGTCGTCAGTGTCCTTGCGGTGGTAGCGTCTCTGATTGGAATTTTCATCGCACTGAAAAAGCTATGGACGTCAAAAAAACATTAAAAACCCTCACCCATCAATCCGGAGTGTACCTTTTTAAAAATTGCGACCAGAGGGTCATCTACGTCGGTAAAGCTATCGACATGGCCCGTCGCGTACGAAGTTACTTTCAGCGCGATCCGTTGGATTGGAAGACAAAAGAACTTGTCTCGTGCGTGACCGACATAGAAACGATCGAAACCGTGAGTGAATTTGACGCCCTTCTTCTTGAGGCAAAACTCATTCAACACTATCAACCGAAGTACAATGTCATCGCCAAAGACGATA
>CAYSOR010000042.1:369-4777 GCA_964432705.1 uncultured Gammaproteobacteria bacterium | reverse complement strand
ATCAGAACCGTAACGAGCGCTAGTGACGTCGCAATGGTAGAGGAAGTCATACGCAGGCGCTTTAGCCATAGAGAATGGCCGACCCCAGACCTTTTGGTCATTGATGGTGGAAAAGCACAGGTGCGTACTGCGAAGGATACTCTTAAAGAACTCTCGATCGATATCCCCCTCATTGGTCTTGCGAAGCGTTTCGAGGAAATTGTCATACCAACAGACAGGCAATTCAGCGTTCTACGACTGCCACTGACGAGCGCTGCGCTCCATGTCGTCGAACGAATCCGGGACGAAGCGCACCGGTTTGCCATTACGTACCACCGATTCCTTCGTCGTAACACTGACATCAGTTGATCGTTCCGTTTGACCCGGGAAGGCCTATTTGTTACCATCTCTACATGAAATACCTTACCAGGGTGTTTCTCTTTCACGTATTTGCTCTTTGGCTCACAAGCCAGGTCCTTCCGACACTGACGATTTCAGGCGGCTGGCAGGTAATTGTCTCTGCCGGTCTTTTTTTAAGTTTACTTATGCTCATCGTTGCGCCGATTCTAAAAATTCTCTTTATTCCCATTAATCTGTTAACATTTGGCCTTCTTTCGTGGCTCATTAATGTTGCAATTCTTTACCTCCTCACGCTCTTTGTGCCACTCGTCGAAATTCACAACTGGACGTTCCCTGGTATTGCATGGCAAGGCTTCATTATCCCATCACGCGTGCTATCATATCCTTTTGCTCTCATCCTCACATCATTGACCCTAACACTCATCGTCAATCTTTTACACTCAGTCAGTGAGTCGTAATATGGCAAGTGAGCTTAGAAAAAATATTGTCTGCATTGGTGGGGGAACGGGAACGTTTGTAGCGCTTCGGGGACTGAAGTACTATCCCGTTCGCCTCAATGCCATTGTCACTATGAGTGATAGCGGAGGAAGTAACAGGAGAATTCGCGATGAATTTGGGTTACTACCGACCTCGGATATCCGCCAGTGTCTCGTTGCCCTCTCCGATGAAAACGGAGGGGTAGGGTTACTACGAAAACTCTTTATGTATCGATTTAAAAAGGGAAGGGGAATCTCCGGAATGACCTTCGCGAACCTCTTTATGGCAGCGCTATCTGACATTTTGGGTTCACAGAAAGAAGCAATTCGTCAAACCGGAAAGGTTTTGCGTATCCGTGGTACGGTCATACCGGTCTCTTTCACCGATACCAATCTCTACGCCGAATACGAAGACGGCCGTGTGGTAACAGAAGAACATCTCATCGATGAACCGGTTCACGACGGAACGATTCCCATTACGAGCGTGTATCTTAAGCCCAAAGCCCTCGCAAACCCAGAGGCGATCGACGCTATCCTCAAAGCAGATCTCATCGTGCTCGGACCCGGCGACCTTTATACGAGTCTCATCCCAAATCTTCTTGTTTCAGATGTCACTCATGCAGTGGAACGATCCAAAGCAAAAAAGGTCTATGTCCTTAACCTCATGACAAAATATGGCCAAACATATAATTTCACTGCTTGCGATCACCTACGCGTACTTGAAAAATACGTCGGTCAGGTTATGACACACGTCCTTGTTTCTACGAACAAACTTCCATCCCGCGCCATTAACGCGTATGCAAGGTCTCACGAATATCCTGTTATCGACGATCTCCCAACTAAAAGTTCCTACCGTATTGTACGTGCGGATCTTTCAAGCCGGGCGCTGGTTCATCGCACAAAAAGTGACTCCCTCATACGCAGTCTTATACGCCATGACAGCCATAAACTGGCAAGGCAACTTGCTCGGCTCATTGGAGTAGAAAGGAGTATACACGCATGAAAACAGTTTTCCTTGTGTTCCATCTAGTCGTTGCTTTGTGTCTATCCGGGCTAATTTTACTTCAAAGCAGTAAAGGCGGTCTCGGGAGCGCGTTTGGCTCTGGAGAATCCTATCACAGTAAGCGCGGAGCTGAGCGGGTGGTGTTCATGTCGACAATCGTCGTCGCTTGCCTTTTTCTCCTTACTTCTGTTGGATTATTGATCGGTCAATAGGCTCTGGATTTACGCGCATGAATATCGTTCCTGTTCGTCGGGTGAGGTTTTTGTTCTGGGTATTTCGTGAGCTCGTGGTTAAATACAAGCGATCACTCATTGTCGGATTTCTTGCGGGACTTGCGGTAACCACAGCCCTCGGTCAACTGCTGCCGCTCGTCTCACAACGCACACTTAGTCCCATAGAGCGAATCGGCATCGTTGGGGAATTCAGCCCAACGTCACTGCCTCTTTTTATCCAACGGAAGATAAGTAGCGGCCTTACCTCGCTCGGAAAGGATGGCTCTCCTCAACCCTCTCTTGCCGTCTCCTGGGAATCAACCGATTCGGGTAAACTCTATACTTTTCACTTACGCGATGATCAAAAATGGCATAACGGGAAACAAGTGAGCGCGACAGACGTCAATTACAACATACGCGGAGTGACGTTTCAGGCCCGTGACTACCAAACGCTTGAAGCGCACATCACGACTGCCTATAGCCCGCTTCCGGTTTTGACGTCAAAACCTATTTTCCAACCCGGACTTCGGGGCTTCGGACCGTATAGGGTTTCCGGTATTCGACTCAAGGGAGATACTGTCGAATATCTTAAACTTGTTTCAGTCACCAACAGGGAGGAACCAACATTGGAATATCGGTTCTACCGTACGGAAGCGCTCGCCATACTTGCGTTTCAGCGCGGCGATGTCGACATCCTCACGGACATGAGCTCCGGTAAGGAACTGTCGAAATGGGGACGGGTAACCATAGCCGAACACATAAACGAAGCCCGTGTCGTGACGTTATTTTTTAATCTGCGAAAAGGCGCGCTGAAGGAAAAAAGTTTTCGACAGGCATTGGGGTATGCACTTCCCGAATTTCCCGGCGAGCGGGCATTTTCTCCCATTTCCAGAACGTCATGGGCGTATACAGACAACGTTAAACACTATAAATCTGACCCTTCACAGGCGAAGAAACTTTTTAGCGCAAGTACCATCGGCACGTCCTCCGCACAACTGACGATTGCCACATTTCCAAGTTATCTTGAAGTCGCACAGACGATTGCGTCACGCTGGAGCAGCCTGGGCATTTCCACTGCCGTAAAGGTTACGGGCTCCGTCGCTGAGGATTTTGACGTGCTCCTTTCTGGACAGGATCTCCCGCCGGACCCCGATCAATATCCCTTCTGGCATTCAACACAAACCCAAACCAATATCACCGGCTACACGAACGTGAAGATTGACAAACTTCTTGAAGATGGTCGGCAGGAGATTGATTTGGAAAAGCGAAAAACAATCTACGCAGACTTCCAGCGCCGCCTCGTCGACGATGCTCCGGCAATTTTCCTTTATTACCCTAAAACCTATACGATAAAAAGAGGGAAGTAACCGTTCACGAGTTAGCAAAGAATATATTCTTCGAGCCTCTCCGCGAGAAGTTTCCCAGAAAAAAGTTTTTCCAAATCCTGAACGATTACTCTCGATAACATAATTATTCAGGTAGAAGAGGCTTATTAGAACCTCTTCTGATTTTATATCTCTTTTCTTCTAAAACTATCTTTGAAGGTTCTCCCGGTTTTACAACATCTACACCGGGACCAAGATTCGCTATAACCTTATCTTCAGGCGTTGTATCTATCTCCACAATAATCCTTTTTCCCTTAAACTCTAACACATTAGCGGGTAACTTTATGTGAATATCTTCTCCAACCATAATCTCTGCCTTTCTTGTAGTATATTTTACCAATTAGAACAATCGGGGTCAGGCCTCGATTTTATTGCTAAAACCTGCCAGCCAGATACCATATTTACCGTCTGCGAACCTATTTTGTTTCGTTACCATCGTTACAATCAAGATCTTTAGATCTTAAATAAATCATTCCCCCTATTCTATAGACATAATTAAATTTCATTATTGCTTCTTGGCTGAACACGTCGGTCTAGAACCCAATTGGCCCATAGCCACTTTTTGCCTCAAAGCTAATTATGACTCGATGTGGCTGCCTTTAGAACCTCTTTTTTATAGTTTTCAATTTGTTCTTGCGTAGCTGTATTTGGATCTGGCGGGACCGGTTCGCCGTCTTGAAGAGTAAGTTCTTTTTCTTTTTCATTCATTAATTTACTAATTTTTCGAAGTTTAAGTTCGATACGAATAGATTCAAGCGCAGCACCAGTCATAAACACGATTTTAATCCAATCTGGAATTCTTTCAGCCTCAGGTGCCGGCATAGTAAATACAGTATATACTTTTTAAAAAGCTCATTACCTCACAACCTCTTTCTTCTCTTTACTGGCTGCCGGGCTAGGATTCGGACCTAGGAACTTCTGCTCCAAAGGCAGACGTGTTACCGCTACACCACCCGGCAATATGTCCAATTATATCATTTTTTTCCTGCCCGA
>CAYSOR010000042.1:0-359 GCA_964432705.1 uncultured Gammaproteobacteria bacterium | reverse complement strand
TAGAAGAACAAGAGCTTTCATAATTCTACCATATAATTATATTTTGGAGCATTCGGAATGCAAATTATATCATTTTTTTCCTGCCCGAGCCGAGTTCAGTGAGCGTTATGGTAAATTTTTTGATAAAATAGAGATGCTGGACGATTAGCTCAGCTGGCTAGAGCGTCTCTTTTACACAGAGAAGGTCGGGGGTTCAAGTCCCTCATCGTCCACTTCGTCGTCCGGCTAAGCCGGACTCCTCAGTGCAAGCACAACACATTTGTTATAATATACTTTACTCTGATCCGCCAGCTGGCGGAGATGAGCCGAGATTGCCAACGTGGTCAAGGCGCATGTCTGAAGAACATGTTACCCAGGTT
>CAYSOR010000041.1:0-8531 GCA_964432705.1 uncultured Gammaproteobacteria bacterium | reverse complement strand
TTTTTCGCATCACGCAAGACCATGGCTGCATATCCGGCCAAAACGTGCCCCAGAGTCGTCACCATGGCGTGCTGATGGTGGGTAAAACCCGGCAGAAGCGTTCCTTCGTGCTGGTTCGCTAAGGTAAGTAAGACTTTAGCCAATCCAAGGATCGCGCTGATAAAAGCAAGTGCCTTATCCTTAAGGTAAAGTTTTGTATCTGCCGCGATCTGATCGTTGCGAGAACGCGCAGTATGGAGCTTGCCGGCAACCTCGATACCAAGCTGCTGGGTTAACCAAGACTCGATGTTTGTGTGAACGTCTTCTTTGGCCGGATCGAGGGTTAATTTCCCTTCCTTTGCAAGCTTTTCCAGCCCTACAAGTCCGCCCAGAATCTTTGCTGCATCGGCAAAGGGAATAATCCCGGTTTTTGCCAGCATGACACAGTGGGCTTTATTCACCCACAAATCATATGTAAGGAGCGCGGCGTCGGCCGGCGGCACACCTATCACGTCCCGTCCGGCAGTGAATGCGATCACCGCTTCAGAGGGTTGTTGGCTAAATGCCGCGCCCCAGAGTTTGGATATAGATTTCTGTTTCATAACATTTTCCTCTCCCACAAATCCCAGTACCAAGCTTACTTGCTCGCAGGGCTTACAGCCGTGCCTCGCAAGAGCGCTGGTACGGGATTGATGGTTAGTAAACTCGCAAATAAGCATTTGCTTGCATAACTAACCATCAAAAAATCCCCTTGAGCCTCGTACCCTAAAGAGGGTAAGAGGATCAAAGGGACGTTTCTAGACTTGCGCTGAGCGCTCGCCGAAGCGTGGTGCCACCCTTGTTTAGAAAAGTATGTTTATTAAAAAACAAAAATCCCCGTATAGCCTTGACGGAAGATTACTTTTCCCTCAAAAATGAAGCTTACTTGTCCCGATACTATCGGGGCTTTCTTCAGCTTCTGCCTCCCCATCTCGAATGGATCACCGGCTATTCAATTGTGACGATACTTTACTACAGGACTCTGAGTTTTGTCAAGAGATCAAAATTTTTCGCCTTGACAGCGGCGATACTGTTATAGTATCCTGTACAAATATGTACAGGATAGACGTGCTTCTGAAGCAGAAAAATCACATCTTTCATACTCGGGATTTGGCCTTGCTTTGGGGCGTAACCAATGACAATACGGTTGTAATATATTAAAGAGGTAGGACTCTCCACCCCTTCCCATCACTCACCACTTCAATTTCCCCTTCTTGATCAGTCCGTAAAGCTCTAATATTTCTCTGTTGTAATAACCCAAGTATTTGTTCTGCCGGATGGCCGTAGGTGTTATTTTTACCCACTGAAATTACCGCTAATTGAGGGTTTAGCCAGTCAAGGAATGCTTCTGACATCCCGGTTTTACTGCCATGATGCGGTACTTTTAATACTTCCACAACATTGTCCGCTCGCCACGCGAAGCCCCTCGGAGCTTCAGCGAAGTGGGGGCGAAGTGTGGCATCGCCGGGAAAAATGGCATCAAAAGATCCGTAACGGAGCCAAAAGACGATACTGCCGTCATTGAGATTAGTGACTGACGAAGCTCCCAAAACAGACGAATTACTCCTTGTAAAATTCATATGTGCTATCTGATCAGTGGATGGCCAAAGCACATTCAAGGCAACTTTTCCCACCGTAATCCGCTCCCTGGTGGTGACGAACTTTTCCTTGATTGCGTGCTTTTTGACGAGGTCAATAAGTTTTTGATAGCCTTCTGTCGAATTTGCTATATCGCTACGGATGAAATATCCAACATCATACCGCTCGAAAACTGATAAAAGTCCCTGCATGTGGTCTTTCTGGGGGTGAGTCAAGACGACTATATCCAATACTCTGTCCCAAAATGGCATGTGACTACCCAAACACCCAAGGACTTTATCATTGGGTCCGGCGTCAACAAGCATGTCGCGCCCGTCGGGGAACCGAATGTAAGCTGCGTCTCCCTGCCCAACGTCACAAAAAGTAATATGGAGTTTTCCGTCCGGTAATGTTCCAAGGAAACCGAAAAGAAGAATAAGGCCTGTAGCAATTCCTGATAGTAGATATCCAATGCGTAAGCGAAACATAAGATTATACTTATAGTTAATTATCCTAGGCCTTAATTTTTCATCAAGTCAGCCTCACCATGATAGGGTATGATCTAGTCAATTTCCAAGACTTGAAAACGGCAATGTGCTCGTTATCCTAACTACCGCAAGAAGGTACTGCAAGAGCACCCAATCAACCCAAGCAACCACTTGCCCCAATGGCAACCACATCCAACCCGCTATCGCAGTCACCCACCCCAAGCCGGTCAACGGTCCAATGAGCCAGCCTATGAGAACATTACTTACGGGAGAAATGAGGGAAATCCTATGGAAGTGGAAAAGGATAAGCGGGATGGTAAACACCTGTGCAGCAAGGGTGAGGCGAAGATCATCTTTGAATAAATTCCAAAACCAACGCACGACGAGCGCTGGGGTCGCGCTTCTACCAACCAAACATTCGGACGCGGCGCGGCGAGTTTTTTCGAGCACCGTCACGGCCTTGGCAAAGAAGCCTTGATTGAGACCCAGTGGGTCTGGACCTTGACGGTGCGAGTCAAAAAGCGAGCTGCGCACAGCGTCTAAAGTAGAACCAGCGCCACCCGCCCTCCCTCCAAACAGTATAATCCCCAGTGTTGCAAGTGCAGAAAGCTGAAATGAGAGGTCGAAGAGCCAATCGAAGTTTAGCAGTAACATGATGCCGACTGCTAAAACCCAAGCTAACATTGCCCAGTACTGACGACCAAGAAGAATCGCAAGCAAACTAATACTTCCCATAATGGCGGCCCGGACAATGCTTGCCGATGGTCCCACAAACCACACAAACCAGACAATAAGGAGGATGGTTAGCAGACTCGCTATCCGTCTGCCAATCATCGGAAGAAGGGTGTGAGTAATGAGGCGGGAAAGGATTGAAATGTTCATGCCGGAGAGCGCCACGATGTGAAGTGTGCCGCTCCGGACAAGCGCATCGTAGAGTTCTCGTGAGAGCGACGTCTTCGTGCCGAAAAGGAGACCAGCGAGGAGACCGGCGTGGGGCTCTGGGAGGAGTTGGTTGATAACTGATGTGAGGGTTTGGACGGTAAACACAATCTAAATTTTTAATTTGAAATTTGAAATTTTCAGAAAATTATAAAGTCAGCTGTTCTTTTAACTTGTTAAACAAGGTTTGACTCATCGCTTTTCTAGTAACAAGCTCTTCAAGCGTCATATACGGCCTTCCGTCAATGATTTTTTTTGCCGTCACTGGACCAATACCGGCGAGCGCCTCGAGCTGGGCTTGAGAAGCGGCGTTTACACTCACCTGGGCAGAAACCTCATGGCCCAGCACTCCGAGCGGGGTCTGGCCTTGATCTTCCTTAAGGCCTGACCCCTTTTGCGGGATATAGAGCTTAGCCCCATCAGAAAGTTTAGCAGCCCGATTGAGCTGCCGGGCAATAGCTTCCTCGTCCGCATCAGAAGAAAATCCGCCTGCGGCCGTAATTGCCTCCTCAACTCGACTTCCTGTAGGCAGTTGGTAGACCCCGGGGTTCACCACCGCGCCTTCGATATCAACGGTCAAGGAAGCAAAGACACCCGCAATCGTGGCCTCCGATTGGTCAGAACTAAACTGTATCGGTGCACTTGATTGATATGATTTTATAAGGAGAGTTATAGAAAGAACTATTAATAAGAGGCTTACGGAGCCCAAAGTGATGGGAATTTTGAAGTTTTGCCAAATACGAACGGGAGTCAATGCCGCTTCTCCCTGAGTTGAACCCAACGAGCCTTCATCGCTCATGGATTAAGTATTACACAAGGAAAAAAAGAAAAAAAGCACAAGAAAGGTTAAACTTTTTCCTAGAGGTAGTTTGCCGGGGTAACTGTAGCAATCGTCGCGTGCGGGTAGCGATTAATGAAGGCTCTGTTCGTGCGCCGAGCCGATGACTTAATTTCCAATCCAATAAGCGTTTTCTCTTTTTCTAATACCAAGTCTACTTCAGAGCCATCTGTGGTGCGCCAAAAATGCAAAGTATAGCCGAAGCTGCCATAATAATTCGCTTTCATGACTTCTGAAACAACGAGATTTTCAAAAAGCGCTCCCGCATCGGGCCGGGCATCAATAGGTTGAAAATTGTCAAGAATTGCATTTCTTAGACCACAGTCAAAGAAATATATTTTTGGCATCTTGCCTATTTCCTTTCTTCCGGAGCGAGTATACGGCGGGACGGTAAAAATGATGTAACTTTGTTCAAAAAGGGTAAGATAGCGACGCACGGTTTTGGCGTCGATACGAAGCTTGGTTGCGAGTTCATGCACATTAATGAGACTTCCGATTTGGTACGCAAGAAGCCGCAACAGATTACGGGCTGCAATCCTATTTTCAATAAGAGAGAGTTCCAAAAGGTCTCGAAAGACGACGCTTTCAACCAGATTTCGCAGATATACGTCCTTTTTGGGATGAGACAGGACTGCAGGGTACAACCCATACTGCATAGCCGTGTGTGTTATTGCAACCGCATCAAACGGATACGCACGCTCACGGGAAAAAGGATCGTTCCGGCCAAGGTGTCGAAGGATTGGATAAAACAATTGGGATTCTATACCCATCTGCACGAGATATTCGCTTACGGTCAGTGGATACAAGTGATACTCTACTTTTCTGCCCGCCAGGCTTTCGGTGGCACGATTTTTGATCGTCAGTGACGATGAGCCTGTCAACACGAGGTGAATCCCGGGCATTTGATCAAAGAGTATTTTTGCCGCTCTGCCCGGATCGGTCACAAGATGAACCTCGTCTATGACAAGTATGTTGGTTTCCTGCAGCACAAGTGACTTATACGCGGATATGTCGTATCTCTCCAAGATCAATCTGATCTGCTCATTATCAACCGTCATGTAGTGCGCACGGGGAAAGAGTTTTGTGAGTATGGTGGTTTTTCCCACCTGACGAGCGCCCAGGAGTACAAGAGTCTCTTTGAGTGTACGAACGTGGTCTGTGAGGTGTGTATCCAAATGCCGTGTATACTTCATGAATCCTATTTTAAACCGTATTTTTTAGGATGTCAATCCTTGATTTACACGACAAAATTGATGAGCTTCCCGGGCACGAAGATAGTCTTCTTTATCGCTTTTCCCGCCAAAAATGTAGCGACCTTGGCGCTTTCACGAACAAGTAGCTCGACTTCTTCCCTGACGCTTGACGCTTGACGCTTGACGCTGACCGTGTCCCGCAGCTTCCCGTTTACTTGGACGATGATGAGGACTGTTTCCTCTTCAAGGAATTTCGGGTTGTAGGTTGGCCATGCTTGCTGGTGAACGGACCAACCCTGCGCTGAGGTCGCTCGTCCCATTTTTCGGGCAGTCCGATCCCCGCTTCGCGGGGCCGCTTCGCCGGACATCTCAAAATGTGCCAAGCTCCCCGCGCTATGAAGTCGCTCCCATAATTCCTCCGCCAGATGCGGAGCAAAGGGCGCTAAAAGGAGCAGGAAAGCCTTCAGTTGTTCCCGGCTCAATGGGGTCAGGCCTTTTGAGGGGGTCTGGCCTTGAAGTTTTTTAAGGCCTGACCCCTTTTCCGTAACAAGGTTAGTAAACTCCATCATGGCGGCAATTGCCGTATTGTAGCGCCGCTTTTGGGTGTCTTCGGTGACTTTTTTAATGAGTTTGTGAAGAGCCTTATTTAGCTCTAACGAAGGGGTCTGACCTTTCTTAAGGTCTGACCCCAAATTTTGAATTGCCATTCTCCATACTCTTCCCACCCACCTGCTCATTCCTTCCATTGCGCTGTCCCGAAAATCTCCTCCCATGTCAAACGGCCCCATGAACATGAGGTAGAGCCGGAGTGCATCGGTTCCATAGAGTTTGATATATTCGTCAGGCGTAACCACGTTTCCCTTGCTTTTACTCATCTTGGCTCCATCTTTAATCACCAATCCATGTGCGTAAAAATTCGGAAACGGCTCATCAAAGCCGAGGTATCCCCAGTCGTGCAAGGCCATGGTGACAAACCGGCTGTACATCAAATGCAACACACTGTGTTCTGCTCCGCCGGTGTACATGGTCACCGGAAGCCAGCGCCGGGTGATCTCGGGGTCCCAAGGAAGAGAATTTCTTGACGCAGCAGGGCGAGTGTTTTCGAGCATCCTCACGGCCTTGGCGCCTGAACGTGATGGAGAGGCATTGGTCGGACATTGAGGATGCGAGTCAAAACGCGAGCCCTGCAATGCGTCAGAAAAGCTCTGCGCGCCGACCTCAGCGGCGCCGACACTAGGATAGCGGAGGAAATACCACGAACTATCTAAAAATGTATCAGACACATCTGTTTCCCGTACAGCTTTTGCACCGCACCCGGGGCACGTCGTTTCATAAAATTCTTTATGTTTGGCTAGTGGCGCTACCCCATCATCGCCGGGTTTGTAGTCTTCAATACGAGGTAATAGAACGGGTAAATTGGATTCCGTATACCAGCCCGGCATATCTTTGCGTTCGCCCTTTCCTTCTTTATTACACTTCTGGCAGTAAATCATCGGAATCGGCGGACCCCAATAGCGTTGGCGGCTTATGAGCCAATCGCGCAAGTGATAAGTTGTGACGCGCTTCCCCCAACCTTCTTGCTCAAGATGATCCATCATGGCGCCGATTGCCTTCTGAATCTCCATGCCGTTAAGGAATCCAGAGTTGACCATCTTCCCCTCTTCCTCTTGAACCTGCTCGATCTTTGTAATCTCGCTCTTGTCGCCATCTGAACCAACTACAACGCGTAAAACCGGAAGCTTCATGGCTAATGCAAACTCAAAATCCCTCTTGTCGTGTCCCGGCACACCCACGACAGCCCCAGTCCCAACATCCATCACGACAAAATCTGATACAAAAACGGGCATTTTGTAGTTGTTAAGTTGATTGATACAGTACAGTTCTGTAAACACACCTGTCTTTTTACGGCCTTCAACGATGCGATCTTCCTTTCTCTTTCTTAACGCGCCGTCAACATAAGCTAGAATAGGGATCACTTTTTGTACGAATGGGTGTTCCGGCGCTACAACGACGAAAGTCGCACCAAAGTTAGTATCCGGCCGCGTAGTAAAACAGGTAAGCTCTCCGACTGACTTCCCACGTTCATTAACGACCCGGTACGTGATATTAACTCCTTCTTTTCTCCCTATCCAATTCCTCTGCGCAACCAGGACTTTTTCTGACCATTTAAGGCTATTTGTGTTTTTCAGCAGTTTTTCCGCATATGCGGTAATTCTAAAAAACCATTGTTCGAGTAACCTAAGCTCTACTTTATTACCGCACCTCTCACAAACCTCGGCTGCCAGGGTCAGGCCTTGGGGGTCATTAAGGCCAGACCCCTTCTTCACCACTTGTTCATCAGCCAATACCGTCCTGCAACTCGGGCACCAGTTAACTTCTGCTTTCCCTCTGTACGCAAGCCCGTGTTTAAACATTTGTACAAATAACCACTGTGTCCATCTATAATAATCCGGATCATAGGTCTCGACTGTCCGCGACCAATCAAACATACAGCCGATAGAGCCAAGCTGGCGGTAGAAGTTCTTTTCAGAAACTTTTGCCTGATCCATGGGGTGTTTGCCGATTTTGAGGCTGTAATTTTCACTGTGAATACCAAATCCATCAAGTCCGATCGGTTCAAACACGTTGTAACCACACATACGCTTGTAGCGGCCGTAGATATCGCTGCCGGTGAAAGCATACATGTTGCCCACATGGAGGCCCTCTGCCGACGGATACGGAAACATCATGAGGTTATAAAAGGGCTTGCCCTTATCGAGCGATACTATATCGAGCTTTGCTTTCCTCCACGCCTCTTGCCATTTCTTTTCAATTGTGCTATGATCGTACATATTCTCTACAAGTATACTCATTTTGCTCGCTAACACAAGAACCAGAAGTATTATTGCCTTTCAAACGCCCTAAAAAAATTTTATCACTCTACCCCTTAAACCGCTAAGATCACATATATCAATAATTATTGATATATTTTCCGTATATTTTGTTGTTTTTAACCGTTGTGTTTTCCACAAGATCACTGTTCTCCCAAATAAACTATAAGGTCTTTGTTTATTCTACTATAGGTCACCTTCTTCATTGGGCTCTTTCTGACGGCTTTTCCGATTCCCGAACTTTTCGAGACCCTCTAACTTTTTCAACGACGAAAATTCATCTTCATCAAACTATATCATACAAAAATAATTGACATATAACACTGTTTGATATACTAAATGAAGCTAACTTTATCCTGCGGGAATTCGTGAAAACCTTTAGTCCCGGCGCTTCAGCCGGGATCCCCCATTTTTTAAGATATCATCTTTTTAGTGCCTAACTACATCAACTCCCTCTTGACTCCCTTATTAATAAGGGTTTTACTGGATATATGGAGAATAATCAGCACATACAGTCGTCTAATGTCTCGTCTTATCTGGATCTTCTCACAACTTCTTTCACTGATTTTTTACGACAACAAGGATCTTCGGAAAAAACGCGGAGAAA
>CAYSOR010000040.1:0-8658 GCA_964432705.1 uncultured Gammaproteobacteria bacterium | reverse complement strand
AGTGATGGTAAATCACCTTCCGCTCGACAACCTTTTGATTGCCTGCGGTGTCTGCCGCTACGATGGTCAAGGTATTTTCTCCTTCATTAAGCTATACTGAAGTACGAAATGATCCGTCGCTACCCACAATGACGAAGCGGCCGTTAATCGTTATAGAAGCACCTTCTTCGGTTCTTCCCAACACGGTGAGCTTATTACTTTCGCTTTGAATGGTAAAGCCATCAGCTGGATCCGAGATTTCGAGAATCGGCGCATCTTTCTTGAGTGTTACCGTGAGAATATTAGAAAGTTCACTCGTGTTGCCTTTGTCGTCAATAACCTTGCTGCTTATGGTATTGGTTCCTTTCGTTAACGTCACTGGGATCGAGAATATTCCGTTCTCTTCGATCGTGAGTTTTTTTACCTCTTTGTCATTAAGGAAAAGTATCAGTGTATGAGCGGTTTGACCTGAACCAGTGATGGTAACCTCTTCGTTATTGGTTGACGTTGGCAATGGATTCAGGGTGGGGGGGATGAGAACGGCTTGTGTTTGTGAAGGTGGGGGTGATCCGCCGCGAATGCGATCGACGAGAAGGCTAAACCCCACCAGAATTTTAAGGCCAAATAGAGCTAAAAAAACGAGAAGAGCGATACTTCCGATGATTGCGTAGATAAGCCGTTGTCGCTCCCTGCGTTCTTGCACACGAATGATACGAGAAGACATAGGGAGCCTCCAGTCAGAATCGAACTGACATCTACGGTTTACGATACCGCTGCTCTGCCATTGAGCTACGGAGGCGCAGGCTCTGACGGGCGGGCGAAAGCGCCGCTCTACCAACTGAGCTATGTCGGCAACCTCCTTATTGTACCAAATAGAGTCACACTCTTACTATTCGTTGTACGTAAGAATGAAACTGCTTCATTTCCAAAGTCATGAGACGCTTTTAGCGCATTTTAACAAGTTAATGAAGACCTATTAAACCGATACCCTCTTCAATAATTCTTTTGCATAGGCATGTGCGACGAACCTCTTAATTCCGTAATTTTCTAATTCCTTTTGTAGATTTTTTATCGCTGACAGGTCAATGATAAGCGAGTCTGGTTTACCAGCGCGTTCCCCTATGGGAACGTATTGGAGATAGCCAGTATCAATGAGCGTAGTACCGTTATGGATATTTACTGCATGGCTATCATATCGTAGGTTTAAAATAATCACATCGGTTGCAGCAAGAAACGTTTTTAATTCATTGGACATCATCCAGCAAAATCGTGAGTCGGGATCAACGGGGAAAGAAATACGTTCTGATAATGATTTTCTAGCAAGATAAACCGATCCTAAAATTTTCTCGCGATTTTCTTTCATGACTTGACCCCATAAGGAAATCCCGCCTAATCCTTGTCCCGTAAAATCGATAGAGCGATGGAAGGGGCTCGAACCCTCAACCTTCTGCTTGGGAAGCAGACGTTCTACCATTGAACTACCATCGCTTTACGGGGTAAAGGAAGGAAGCACCCCGATATTCTATGGCAAAGTCAAAACATTTCCGGCGTGGATAAGGTCTGGATTGGCAAGACTGTTTGCTTGCGCAATCCGTGACCATTGATATCCATCACCATTATAAAATCGTACGGCAATGGACCACAACGTATCATCTTTGGCGACGGTATATGTTGCGGGCTTCGTTTCTGTCGATGTTGCTGATATTTGTCCTGCCGGGAAAATGGGAGTCGCATTGGGTATAGTCAATGTTTGACCTACCTCAATACTGTCCGCATTTGCCAGGTTATTTACTTTTTGGAGATCTACCCAGTTATAGCCGCTTTTAAAGTAACTCTCCGAAATGCTCCACAATGTTTCTCCTAGCGCAACGGTGTGTGTGGTTGGGAGAGAAACTTGTTGCTTTATTGCTTCCTCTTGTTTTTTTTGTACGCTCGATGAACTACGTTTGCTTATATAATTAAATGCCAGTGTGCCAATGACAAATACGACTGCGAGACCTAAAATGAGAGAAACAAAAGAATCAGGTGAACTTAAACGTTTTTGTAACTCTTTCCACATGTGGTAATAAACCTCCTTCTAGGCAGTAATTGATGGATTGTTTTTTTGTTGTCCTCCGCATCTTACCGCTCGCCTTTTCACCCCGATTTAATCGGGGACGGCTCGCGGAGCGATTGCTGGAGGACATAGAAATTTCTAAACTCGCATGCGTTCATTAAAAAATTATCTATGCGGGACCGAGGGGACTCGAACCCCCGACCTCTTCCTTGACAGGGAAGCGCTCTAACCAGACTGAGCTACGATCCCATTTGAGCTCATAGCATCTTATCATAGCCATTTGAGCACGGTCAATCCTTCGGCTGGCTCAGGACAGGTACGTTTGCTATCATGGATCTATGACAAATCTCGAGATAGTCAGACAGCTCAGAAATGTTGCCTCGGCCTACCAGATTCTCAACGAAAATAGGTTTAAAATTATCGCGTACGAGCGGGCTGCAGACAGCATTGAACATTTAACGAGTGAAGCCAAGGATTTCTGGGATGATGGGAAGCTTAAAGCTATGCCCGGTATTGGGGAAGCTATCGCCGGTCACCTGGATGAGCTTTTTCGTACCGGTCGGGTAAAGCACTGGGAGAGTGTTATGAAAAAGGTGCCTGAGGCGGTGTTTCCCCTGCTTTCCGTGCCAGGGATTGGCCCGAAGAAGGCCTACAAACTCGTAAAAGAGCTTAAGCTCAAGCGCGCCAAAACCGCTGTTCGTGACCTCGAAAAAGCCGCCAAAGAAGGCACGATCGAGCCGATTGAAGGGTTTGGAAAGAGATCTCAAGACGTCATCTACGAAGGGATTGGTACATACAAAAAGGGAGCGGTCAAGGAAAATCGGATGCCCCTACCTATTGCTGACAGCATTGCTCAAGCAGTGCTCACGTACCTCCGGAAACTCCGGTCAGTTGTGCGCGCGGACGCTCTCGGCAGCCTCAGGCGTGGAGTATCAACAATCGGAGATATTGATATCGCCGCCTCCACAGTGAAGCCAGAAGAAACTGTATCGTACTTTTTGAAATATCCTCATGAGAAGATTATTGAAAAGGGTCCAAGCGGCGCAACTCTGCTTCTGACTAACGGCAGGCAGGTAGATTTACGAGTTCAAAAGCCAGAAGCGTATGGTGCTATGCTTCAATATTTCACAGGTAGTAAAAATCACAATATCAAGCTTCGTTCGTATGCACTTGAACGTGGTTTAAGTCTCTCTGAGCACGGAATAAAGGAGGTCAAGTCTGGAAGGATGCGATCCTTCCAGACAGAGGAAGCGTTTTATAAAAAACTTGGGCTCTCTTTCATTCCTCCTGAGCTGCGTGAAGATAAAGGTGAGATTGAAGCTGCCCAAGCGGGGAAACTTCCTCAGGTGGTTGTGCTTGACGATATACGTGGTGATCTACATATCCACACGAGTTACGATCTAAAATCCTCACATGATGTGGGCGTCCATAGTCTTGAAGAACACTTGGATAAGGCGGTGGCGCTTGGGTACGAATATATTGGCATAAGCGACCATAACCCGCGGGTCACGAATCACTCAGTACAGCAAATAGTAGACATAATGAAGCGACGAAAAGAGTATTATGAACACTATTATTCCTCATGGATAAAAAAAGTATCCAAAAATAAGGCTTCTTCGCGTGTTGTAAGCCTATTTATTATGTGTGAGGTTGATATCCTTTTTGACGGCAGGTTGGCCCTCCCCAAAGAAGCCTTTCCTTATGTTGATGCTGTGATCGTCTCAATACATTCCGCGTTTAATCAAGAGCGAAAAATAGTAACTGACCGGATTATCAAAGCAATACAATCGCATCCAAAAGTACGTATTTTAGGTCACCCTACCGGAAGGCTTTTAGGGAGTCGTGAAGGCGTTGACGCCGATTGGGAAGAGGTTTTTAGCGTTGCAAAGAAGCGAGACATAGCCCTCGAAATAAATGCACACCCGAAGCGCTTAGATCTACCTGATTCGCTTGTTTATGATGCAGTAAAAAAGGGTATGAAGTTTTGTATTAATACAGATTCTCACGAAATCGCCGTTATGGACTACGTGCGGTATGGAGTTTTGGTAGCCCGCCGTGGTTGGGCCCAAAAACGTGACATTGTAAATACACTTGGGTATAATGAGTTTAAGAAATGGCTGATGAAATAATGAGTGTCCTCCGCAACTTACCATTCGCCTTATTCCGATCAAATCGGAACGGCTTATGGAGCGTTTGCTGGAGGGTCTAAGAGAGGAATATATGAATCAAACAATGTGGATAGTGTTGGGGATTGTAGGTTTGGCCGCACTCTATTTTTGGTCCCTGTATAACGGTCTGGTCATGCTCAAGACGCAGATAGAAGAAGCGTGGAGTCAGATTGATGTGCAACTCAAGCGTCGAGCAGATCTTATCCCGAATCTTATTGAAACCGTGAAGGGCTATGCGAAGCACGAAAAAACAGTGTTTTCCGAAGTGACAAAAGCGCGAAGTGCGCTCATGGGTGCCAAAAGTTTGGATAAAAAAGCGGAAGCTGCGGATTTCCTGACCGGCGCTTTGGGCAAGCTTTTTGCTATTGCGGAAAACTATCCGCAGTTAAAAGCCAATGAAACGTTTTTGCAGCTTCAAAAAGAACTTTCTGACACAGAAGACAAAGTGGCTTACAGCAGACAGTACTACAACAGTGTTGTCAACGACTACAACATAAAGATCAGAACATTCCCAAATACGCTTTTTAATGAAATGTTCGGGTTTACGGAAAAAGAATTTTTTGGAGCTACGGAGGAAGAGAGAAAGAGTGTAAAAGTGACGTTCAATTGATTTTTGAACGTCATCCCGAGCTTGTTGAGGGATCCCCGTATGACGCTAGATTGCTTCGGTCGTGAAACTCCCTCGCAATGACAAAAAATGAGTATTCGTTCCAACATTCAGTCTAATGTCGCAAAGACCTACGTACTAATGTCAGTGTTTGTGGCATTGGCAGTGATTTTTTCCTATGTCTTGGGGCAAGCCCTGGGGTACGGCAATAGCTTTATGTGGTTTGCTGTTTTGTTCTCGGTGGTTTCAAGTTTCGCTAGTTATTATTGGGGTGATTCGTTAGTGCTTGCTATGTCCCATGCGCGGCTAGCTGACCGTAAGCGCGATTTTGATTTTTTTACCGTTGCTGAAAACTTGGCAATTGCCGCCGGAATCCCGAAACCGAAGCTCTATGTCATTGATGACACCGCGATGAATGCATTTGCTACCGGCAGAGATCCCAAGCACGCAGTGGTTGTGGCAACGACTGGGATTTTAGCGAAACTTGAGCGAAGAGAGCTTGAGGGTGTGATCGCACACGAACTTTCCCACATCAAAAACTTTGATACACGACTTATGGCTGTTGTTGCAGTACTTGTAGGCACAATTGTATATCTTTCTGATATGTTTATGCGTAGTATGTGGTGGAGTGGTCGGCGATCGCGGGACAGCGACCGGGGAGCAGAGGGAGTACTTCTTCTGGTTGGTATTGTTCTCGCCATCCTTACCCCGATTCTTGCTACCTTCATGCAGCTGGCGGTTTCTCGAAAGCGCGAGTTTCTGGCCGATGCTTCCTCGGCCCTTCTCACTCGCTATCCAGAAGGTCTTGCGCGTGCACTTGAAAGATTAGGAAAAGACAAAGAAGTCCTGGAAGCGGCAACCAACGCTACCGCCCACCTCTATATCGCCAATCCTTTCAAAGATAAGCAGTTCCACGCCTGGTTCGCCGGTCTATTCAACACCCACCCGCCGATAGAAGAGCGGGTTAAACGCTTGCGATCGATGTAAGTCCCTCTCGTTGCCTTTCTTTCTTTCCAAGAGGATAATGAAACCATTCATATGAAGCTAGGAACTCGTTTGATCGTTTCCGTTACAAGATTTGTTGGTGAGATAAGTCGACGGCTCAATGTTGGTGCAGGGGCGACATGGCCGGGAGAGATTGCCCTTATGCTCCGACCCGATATAGCTTCATCACTGGTTAAAGAACTAAAAAAGGGCGTTATTCTTGTTGCCGGTACAAATGGTAAAACGACAACAGCGCTCATGATAACAAAGATCCTTGAACATCAAGGATTTGATGTTATCCACAACGCAAGCGGCGCTAATCTCCTCAATGGCGTGGTGTCGGCCTTTATTCAGGAAGCGGATTGGTTCGGCAACATTAATACAGATTGGGGAGTGTTTGAGATTGATGAAAATTCGTTGCCAATAGTTATCGATAATCTTTATTCTTCGAGCGACGAGTCTTCGAGGAGGCGAGAAGTCACTCGGGATAGTTCTCGACTGCGCTCGAACAATAAGAAGCTTGTCATTGTGTTGCTTAATCTTTTTCGTGACCAACTTGATCGCTATGGTGAAGTAGATGTGATAGTTGAAAAATGGCAGAAAGCACTTTTGAAGCTCGATTCCGGGAATCAACGGATCAAAACATATCATGCTTTTGAGCCTGATACCGGGAATCAATATGTCAAACTGTATCAACTTATTGTCAATTCGGATGATCCGGGGGTGGCATGGATTGGGATGTCAGTCAAAGCTAAGGTGACGTATTTTGGAATAAACGACAAATCCGAGTTCCTCAAGTCCGCAGAGCATGCCACTGACTCGACGTTTTGTCCGAATTGCGGAAGCCGCTTCATCTACGAGGGTATCTACTACTCTCACATCGGTATCTGGAAGTGCTCAAAATGTACCAACACCCGCCCGAAAACAAATATTTTCTCGTGGCCAACGGTTCTTCCGGGCCTCTATAACCGATATAATACGCTTGCTGCAGTTGCGACCGCAAAATCACTTGGTATTGCTGATAGCGCTATTAAGAAATCTCTCATATCATTTACACCCGCATTTGGGCGGCAAGAAGAATTTATGATTGATGAAAAAAAAATGAAAATTTTCTTGTCAAAAAACCCAGCAGGATTTAACGCCTCTCTTCGGACAGTAATCGAGCAAAAAGCAAAACATTTTCTTTTTGTTCTCAACGACAGAATTCCCGATGGAAGGGATGTAAGTTGGATCTGGGATGTGGATTTCGAGACTCTGTCTAAGAACTCCAAGATTATGATCAGTGGCGATAGAAGTTATGATATGGCATTACGTCTGAAATATGCAGATATTTCAGACAAATCTCAAATCTCAAATCCCAAATCTCAAATTGAACAAAATCTTGAAAAAGCGGTTCGAAGTGCTATTTCACAGACACCTAAGGGGCAAACGTTATTTGTTCTCGCCACGTATTCTGCAATGCTTGAAGTACGTAAAATTCTGGTAGGAAGAAAAATTCTATAATTTCATAAGGCCACCCATTGCTTCGCAAGGGGTGGCCTTGAGTAAATGAAAAAACGAGGCGATTTTATTCTTCAGCTTGTTATCCTTATTCTCGCACTTGGCTTAAGACTTCCAAGCATTTTTCGTGGAGATTTTGCATTTACCTACGATACGGGTCGTGATCTTTTGGCAGTTCGCGATCTTCTCGGCGGAAACCTCAGTCTCATTGGTCCAACCACAGGAATTATCGGCGTCTTTTACGGACCGTGGTGGTATTGGATACTTACTCCATGGTTTTTCATATTTGGTGGAAATCCTGTTGCGATGGCCGCCCTAATTGCAATTTTGGGATCCCTTGCAGCACCAGTTGCATACGTGTGGGGAGCAAAAATTGCAGGACGGCGGTTTGGCAGCATCCTCGGATTTATCCTCGCAGCTTCACCTGGAATTGTGAAAGTCACCAATCAACTCTGGAATCCGAACATACTCATTCCTGCTACTGTCGGGGTAGTAATACTTATAGGAAACATGTGGCGTCTGAATCCTAGGCTATTTATTCTTTTGGGGTTTCTCCTAGCACTTCTTGTTGAATTTGAAATTGTTTTTGGGATACTGTTTGGCGTCGGATTTGTGATCGCAAGCTTGATGTTCCTAAGAAAACAGTTTTCCGTGATAAAGATACGAAATTTTGGAATTGGCGTGGCGATTGCCGAGTCTCCTCGAATTTTATTTGAACTTCGCCACGGATTTATTCAAACAAAAACGTTTTTCTCGGAGCTTGGCGGGAGCGCACTTCTGTTCCAACCGAAACGTGATTGGCTTATCTATGAAAGTATTTCATCAGTCCTCCCGGGCACACCCCTCGTGCAAAACGTGCTCATAATTCTAGCCTTTCTTCTTCTTGTTATGTATTGGAAAAAAATTGCTGGAAATCTTCGACGCCTCATCCTTGTGTCGGTAACGATTATCGCAGTTTTCTGGATCACTCTTTTTTTCTACCCGAGAGATTTTTGGAATTACTATCTCTTGGGGTTGCCGGTTCTCTACGGCGTGATTATTGCAGCGGTGTGGTCTGCCATACCGAACAAGTTTTCGAAAATCGGGACTATGCTTCTTATCGTTTATTTCTTTTTTCTTTTACAGCCGCAACGTATTTATTCAAGTTTTGCAAACCCTCACTTTATCGGTGACGCTGCGGTTTTTCGAAACCAACGGGAAGTTTTGAATTTTATCGTACGTGAAGACTCACCGACATTTAAATACATCGCGTACAATCCTGCTCAACATGACTATAATTGGCAATATCTTTTTTGGTGGTACAAGCACAAGGGGAGTCTCCCCATGTATACAGAGGATAACCCTGCCATAATGTTTGTTATTCT
>CAYSOR010000039.1:0-8730 GCA_964432705.1 uncultured Gammaproteobacteria bacterium | reverse complement strand
ATCTATTTCATGGCAACGCACGCGGTATTTGCAGGGGAGGCTGCAAAAAAATTGTCAGCAAGTGTCATTGATGAAATAGTCGTAACCGACAGCATTCTTCTTCCGAAAGAAAAAAAGTTTGCCAAACTCAATACAATCTCCGTTGCTCCATTAATTGCGGATGCTATAAAAGAGACAGTAAGACAATGAGACAGGCAGACGATAAGATTTTTCTCTTACTGTCTTACGGTCTTATCGTCTATAATTGACTTCATGACTCTTCTTCCTAAAGCTCTTGCCAAACTCATTGAGTCTTTTGAGCGACTACCCGGCATTGGTCCAAAGACGGCCCAGCGACTGGCATTTTATCTACTGCATGTTCCAGAGGAAGAGCTCAATCAATTTTCGGAAAACCTTACGCAATTAAAAGCCAACACCGTACTTTGCTCAGTCTGTAAAAATGTGGCAGAAGCTGATCCGTGCACTATTTGCAGCAACCCTTCTCGTGACCACTCAACTATTTGCGTTGTCGAACAAGCGACTGACGTCCTTTCGATTGAGCGGACAGGAAAGTTTAAAGGTGTCTATCACGTGCTTCACGGCGCCATTGACCCTCTCAATAACATTGGCCCTGACGAGATCTATATTGAGGACTTACTAAAGCGAATTCGATACCGGGAATCAAGTGATCAAAAGACATCATCTACTCAGGCACGATACCGGGAATCAAGTGATCAAAGTGTATCAGAAATCATTCTCGCAACAAATCCTAATATGGAGGGCGAAGCGACGGCGATGTACATTACGAAGCAACTTCGTGAACTTACAACAAACAACAAACAACAAACAACAAAAATAACACGTCTAGCTCATGGATTACCGGTTGGCGCGGATATCGAGTATGCGGATGAAGTGACACTGACAAGGGCGCTTGAGGGGAGAACGGAATACTAAAACGTTAGTTAGCAACACACGTTACTTCGTTACTTAGATATGATTAAAAAAGAAGATATAGAAGAAATGCTCAAACAGATTCCCGATCCCGAAATCGGTGTTTCGCTGTGGGATCTTGGACTTATTTATAAGATCGACGTTAACAAAACGGGTATCATCACCATCTTTATGACACTAACAACGATTGGCTGTCCGCTGTTCCATCTCATTGCAGATCCAATTAAAAAGGAAGTTGGTAAACTTAAAGGAGTGAAAGAGGTCAATGTAGAACTTACGTTTGAACCGCCGTGGTCGACGGAGCGAATGAGTGAAAACGCAAAACAACAATTGGGATTTCAGTGATCTTTTGTGTCATGCCGGAATGACAGAAAAAAAATTATGGTTCAACAAGGATCAATTATCGGTAAAATTACGGAAGAACTCGGAGAGCTTGGAAAGAAAGTTGTTACAGAAACGGCCAAAGCTCCGGTAGACATTGCAGGGCAGCTTTTTGAAAAAGGGAGTAACCCAAAAGCCACCGTGCAACCCGGTCAGGAATCCCAAAAAGAACTGGCTGGGGAAAAAGAAAAAACTCCACTTGATGAGCTTGATCAGGCAAAAGATGAAAAAGTAAAACGAGAAATGGCGCGTTCTGCCCTGGAGTGGATTATGGGAAAGCGCAAGAAGCCACCCAAGCCATCTGTCTACGAGGAGAAGCAGGCGGAAGGAGAGCAAAAAAAAGAGAAAACGAAACAACAATCTGCTGTCGCTGCATGGCAGAAACTTCCAGATACGGGGCGTGCACCAAAACGCGGGGATTTTCGAAACATTGCAAAAAAACAAGCTGGTACGGAAACAAGTAGAAATGTGAGACAAGACTGACGTTAACTAATTTCTAATTTCTAATAAATGCTTAGGAAACGATTGTCTTTTTTAATTCCACTTTTGTTCCTGTGGTTTTTTCTTTTTCCAATTTATAAAGATCGTGTGCCGTCGTTTGGATGCTTTGACGACTGCTTCAACTTCATGGGAGGATATTTCCTCAATGCCGGAAAACACTTGTATAGCGAAATTTTCTACAATCATCAGCCAATCCTTGCATATCTGAGCGCCTTCATACAAAAGCTCGGATCGCCAGAAAGCATGTATGCTCTTGTCTGGCAACATCGGCTCATGGTGATTGCCTGGTCGATCGTTTGGGACGTGATTCTCGTGCTTCGCTTCGGTTGGGTGGGATTGGGATTTAGTTTTCTTTATGAAACGACGAAAGGATTTCTCTTTGGCGAGCGATTTTTGGCAGAAGCGCTCATTGTTTATCCACTTGTGTATCTGGCCGGACTTGTGTGGGAAGGGTGGAAGAAAAAGCTTAAGGGCTTAGAGTTAGTTTTTGCAGGGATCGCCGCGTGGTTTATTATTTTTTCACGTGAGCCGTATGTGCCGCTCGGGCTTTTTCTTTTTGGAATCATTCTTTGGGAGAACAGGAAAAATGTTCATGGTGCTTTAGGAATATTTTTTGTTTTATCACTCTTAACAATTTTCACATACGATCTGCGAGATTATTTTTTTAACGTGGTGACAGTAAATACTTCACTCGCGGCAACGGGTAACATTTTTCAATCATTTGTTTATCCGTTTCTTATTTTTTTTGGAGGAAATTGGAATTTGTTTCGACAGATTGAAGTAGGACTGGCAATACTTTTCTGGTTGGCACTTCTTTTCGATTCCCGGAATTGGAAAACAAAAATTCCGGGAATCGCTCTTATATTTTTCATTTTGGGACTAGCCAATATTCGGACGGTGGAGCCCGGAACGATTTATTATGCGGCTTTTCATCATTTGCTAGGGTTTGGAGTTTTTATATTTATAACACTTCTTGTTTTGCAGCAATCAAAACAGATTCCCGGAATTAATAAGAAAAATTCCGGGAATCTTCTTCGGTTAGGCTTTATTCTTCTTACCGCATTTGCCATCCTAAATCCTCAATCATATCTCTATGACCGAGTCGACCGAAATGCGGAGTTTACACAAAACTACGGACAATATTATGTACCAGGAGAAGTGGTGAGACTTCTTTCGCAGTCCTCGGATACACTGTTTCTTGATGGACTTGATGACCTTATCTATTGGCAAGCCAAGCGATACTCGCCGTACCGATATAGTTGGTATACATCAGTTATGCACGAATTTGATGTGTATACGGATGCAAGAATAAACATGTTCAAGGAAAATCCTCCGGATTTTTATTACGGCAAATGCTCGGATGACCGGCTTGAATCTGTACTGCCCGATACCGTACTCAATGAATACCTCAGATTTTATTGGCAGGAGAGACCAACATGTTTATACGTACGTAAGCAGATGTATAGCCGAGTCCCAAAGGATCGATTAGAAGCCGTGGAGAGACAGTTTGAATATTCTGTGAGATAATAGTTGCCATGTTGAAGCTCTATAATAGCATTTCGAAGAAAATTGAAGAATTTACTCCGATCAATCCTCCTAACGTCGGTATGTATACGTGCGGCATGACGGTGTATGACTACGCGCACATCGGGCACGGGAGAAAGTACGTGGGCGATGACATCTTGCGACGAGTTCTCACACGATTTGGCTATGAGGTAAAGCATATCCAGAACGTCACCGATGTTGGCCATCTTTCTTCAGACGCCGACGAAGGAGAAGACAAATTGGAAAAAGGTGCGGCCAAAACCGGCAAAACCGTGTGGGAAGTGGCGGAGTTTTTTACCAAGCACTTCTACGACTCTATGGATAAGCTCAATGTCCTTCGCCCCGACATTATTTGCAAAGCAACGGAACATTTACCCGAGCAAATTGCGTTGATTAAGGCCTTACTTACCAAAGGTTTTGCTTACGATACCCCTGAAGCGGTGTATTTTGATATATCGAAATTTTCTGATTACGGCAAACTCTTTGGACAGAAACTCGAAGAGAAAAAAACTGCCGTCCGAGAGACGGTCAAAACCGGAGAACATAAAAAACATCCTGCTGATTTTACCTTGTGGTTTAAACGCGTCGGAAGATTTGCGGACCACACAATGCATTGGAAAAGTCCGTTTGGTGACGGATTTCCCGGGTGGCACATAGAGTGTAGCGCCATGAGTATGAAATATCTTGGGGACACCTTCGATATTCACACAGGCGGCATCGAGCATACAGCGGTCCATCATCCAAACGAGGTTGCACAATCAGAATCGGCTACCGGTAAGCAGTTTGTACGATATTGGATTCATCACGGACATCTTATGTTTGACGGACAGAAGATGAGTAAAAGCCTGGGAAATATTGTTCGGATAGAAGACGTTGAGGAAAAGAACATTGATCCTTTGGCGCTCCGGTATTTTTATTTGACCGCCTCATATCGCAAGCCGATAAATTTTACGTGGAAAGCGCTTGCCGGGTCGCAAAAGGCACTGCAAGAATTGAGAAATCATATGACAGCAAAAACCCGTACCAATCTTTCTGCGGAAAAACTTGAAAAGATCGATGTGTATCGCAATAAATTTAGTGAAGCTCTTGCTAATGACTTGAATACTCCCCAGGCGCTTGCAGTGGTCTGGGAAGTTGTCAAATCCAATATTCCATCGCAGGATAAGTATGACCTTCTCATGGATTTTGATGAAGTGTTGGGATTGCAGCTATCAGACGTCAACGCGTCATCGTTAGAAATTCCAGAAGAAATTACTCGGCTTATGAATGAAAGAGAAAAACTTCGCCAAGAAAAAAAATTTGAAGAGGCAGATAACGTGAGAAAAAAAATAGAAGAAAAAGGATTTGTTATAGAAGATACGTCCGACGGTCCTCAGGTGAAACCTCGATTTGGTTAAGAACTATCGGGAGACGACAATTTCCGTTGCCGTGAGCGTCCGGCTTTGGGCCATCATCGTTGGCGGGTCAACGGTGATCGTGATGTTGGCTCCGGGGAAGAGAGAGAGAAGGGAAAATGCCGGTGGTGGCGTCACGGTCCAGGTACCTAAGTTTTTGGTTGAGTCTTTAAAACGTAGCTCGTCAACTATCACGGTGCCGTCGGATTCCTTCACTTCGGATACTCTCCCGGTGACCCTGACGAGACTCGGCGCACTTGCCCTCGTGCGGATGTCGACGGATGTGCCGCTAGTATTTTTGAGGTTATTGATGATCGTCGTAAAGAGAATGGCGACGATGATGAGAGCGAGGCTTGCACCGATGTATATGAGACTATTGGATTTTTTTGGTTTCATGGTTCGGATACAATTGTTTCACCGTTGCGTATCGCTGTCAAGCGGGTTATACTCAAAAAACTTCTATGCAACCAGACTTCATTCTCCTCATTATCATAATCCTTGCAGGTTTTGCGGTTCTTGGGTGGATTGTCACGAAGAAAAAGGATGATAGCACGCTCACCGAGTGGCTTAAATCGATGCAGAGCTCGATTGAGCACACCAATAAAACTTTAAACGAAGCGATGCGCGGTAGTACAAGTGACGTAGCGAAACTTCTCCAATCCAACACAAAGCAGCTCAACGAGCGCCTTGATACCGCGGCACGCGTGATTGGTGACCTAAAACGAAACCTTGGCGAAATGAGTGAAGTGGGGAAGGGGATCCGCAGTCTGCAGGAATTTCTTCAATCTCCCAAACTGCGCGGTAACATCGGCGAGCAAGTCCTTAAAGACATGATCGGTCAAACGTTCCCGAAAAATTCGTTTCACTTGCAATATCAATTCCGTTCTGGAGCAAAAGTTGACGCGGTCCTTAAAACCGACGCGGGGCTCCTTTGCATCGACTCAAAGTTTCCCATGGAAAACTTTACCCTTATGCATAAAGGCGAAACGGAGCTCGTACGAAACCAAGCAAAAAAAGATTTTGCCGCCGACGTGAAAAAGCATGTGGCTGACATCAGTAAAAAATACATTTTGCCCGAGGAAGGCACCATGGACTTTGCGCTTATGTATATTCCTTCTGAGTCGGTCTACTATGAAATCGCCAACATGAACGATCTTATGGACTTTGCCCGTCGAGCCCGCGTTTACCCGGTGTCTCCCAATACGCTCTATGCGCACCTCCAAGTCCTTTTACTAAGTTTTCAGGGAAAAGAGCTCGAAGAAAAATCGCGCGAAGTCTTCCGCTTACTGCGCGCAATTCAAAAAGATTACAGTAAAGTCGATGAAGGATTGGGCGTCCTTGGAAGGCACGTGAATAATGCGTATAACTCCATGAGTTCGGTGAGCTCCTCCTTTAGTCTGCTTGGTCAAAAACTCTCACAGACCCAGAGGCTTAGCGGTGTTAAAGAAGAATCCAAACAGCTCGAGCTCTAAACCCTTACTCACAAGATATAAGAGAAGCTGCAGCCCTCTTTGTGGAGGAAGCACAAAAGCGTGTGTCAGAAGTGGATACCACGCTCGTTCCGGACTATCTAAGGAAAGTGCTTGACTCTATCAGGCAGAGTCTTGAAGCGCAAAACGAGCGCAATGCAGAGGATGTCCTTATGTACAGCACGATCGTTCAGAATTACTGTACGAGTCATTAATTGCCTATTTTCCACCAAAATGGGCAATTAGGATTGTACTTGCATATGTCTTGACAGTGTGTGGTACTATAGAAATAGTATGAAACTGCCTCGCGTGTTTAAGGAACATTCGCTCTTTTTTACTCTTCTCGTACTATTCCTCGTGATCGCGGTTTTGGATCTGGTCAACGTGGATAGCATGGTCTATAAGACCCTATGTGGAGCATTTTCTCCCGTTATCGCCTCACCATGCACAGACTACTACGATGTGCCCATCTGGCAAGTATATCTCTCGGTAGCAATCCTGGCGGCTCTCTACCACGTCCATGGAGAGCTGAAAATCTCCAACAAGCACCTCGCCTCCCACAAACACTAAAACAGTAAAACGCAGAAGTCGAGCTTGCAGAAAGAGAACAATCGCTATACGATACACCTGCATGAAATACCCTTCCGTATTCCTCGCGACTGCTGTCGTATGGATTGTTGTTGATGTTCTTGCATTGGTGTTTCGACAAACATTTATTTCTTATAATCTCTACCTTTCTTCTTTAATATTTTCACTAGCGCTCTTTCTTATTGGTTTTTGGAGGAACAAATGACAGTGAGATTTGTCCGCGTCATGGGGTATCTTTTATTATTTCTGTATCAGTGGGGTCTCGGGCGATCGCGTCATGCGTATGATGTTATATACCGCGCACTCAATGAACTTGGCGGTGTGTATGTCAAACTTGTTCAATTTGTGTGTCTGCGGACAGATATATTTAACGAGAAAGATAAATTGCGATTTTTAAATTTTTACGACGCGGTACCACAAGAGACGCTTAACGTAGAAGAAATACTGCTACGTGAACTAGGAAAAGAAAAGCTCACATCGTTCCAGCGAATTGACCCTTTGCCTTTTGCATCAGGAACGTTCGGTCAGGTTTATCGAGGGGTGCTTTCTGATGGGACGGATATTGTCGTAAAAGTTTTGCGACGCGGTCTTCGCGCAAAGCTAGCGTTTGATTTTTTCCTTCTCGATATTGCTGTCTCTTTATTTAATTTAATACACGATCAGAGGGTTGTTGATGTGCGGGCATTGTTTACTGAGTTTAAGCAGTTAACGTACAAAGAACTGGATTATAGGAAGGAGGCAAGAAACGCAAACCTTTTTTACGATTGGTATCGAGGACATCCGTATGTAGTAGTCCCAAAAACATACGAGACACTTACGACCGACACAATTTTGGTACAGGAGTATATAGGAGGCACTTCAGTTACCGATATTCTTCGAAATCGCAAGGACTACTCGAAAGATCTGCGGCCCGTTATCAAACGTCTTGCGTTCGAGCTCGGTATTCAAGGATTTACTCAGCAATATTTTTACGCCGACCCGCACCCCGGTAATATTAAAATTCTTCCGGACAATCGCTTCGCGTTTATTGATTTTGGTATTGTCGGAGAGTCTCCCAAAAACCGCCGAACGTACGCTCACATCGTTGAGTTAATGCTTGCAAAAGCAGATGAGCTTAACACAAAGCAGGTTGGTGAAGAGTTCCTCCGTTGGGGGGCGGGAGGACTGTATAAGCATTTGATTCTCATCGATGGATATATACAAACTAAAAAAGGGAAGCTACGGGATCTTGTCATCGATAAGTACGCGGACCTTCTCGATCGCTATCGTGAGAGATTTCGAGAAATTGAAGCGGTTGAAGAAGAAAATTTTGCCAAAATGTATGTGGACATCATCCAGGCGGGAGAACTCCTTGGAGTGAAGATTCCCCAAGGCATGCTTGCATCCATGCGAACCATTGCAATTTATAAATCGTGGGTGACCTACCTTGATCCCGACTACCACTTTATGCGGGATGTATATCGTGATGTCCTTGCGTCTATTAACAAGAAATATATGTATAACGAAGACGAGGTAACGGTAAAACCGGTCATTTTGGAAGAAGCAGTAGAGGATATACTTGAATGGGTAAGCCGTATTGCAGAAAAAGATTATCCGTGGTATCAATCAGTTTCAGCGCATTTAGGAAAACTTTATGCTTAACGAACTCTTTGTCTACGTCAAATATCCATCAACTGCTGGTATCATCGCTGCAATCTGGATTGGTTCGGGGATCCTCATGCTCATGGATCGTGAACTTCCGGTTCTTACCATGATTCAGCTTAACATGATAGTGAGCCTCATTATTGCATTTGTTGGTTTTAGGGTTGATAAAAAATAATTGGTTCTATACTGTATATGTATGGTTAGTCAGAAATCGGGGTCAGACCTCGATTTTCGCGCCAGATCCTTCTAGCGGAATACCCAGAGGATGCGTAAGCGAG
>CAYSOR010000038.1:0-8735 GCA_964432705.1 uncultured Gammaproteobacteria bacterium | reverse complement strand
CGGCTGCTGTATTTTGCCAGGAAGGACCGATTAATATCACGCTTAATTTTTCCCAGGAACAGGCGGCGGCAGTGTATGTCGCGACCAAAGCACATAATTATGACGTGTATATATCTCCGTTCGTCGGTCGGCTTGATGATAAGGGGGAAAATGGGATGGACGTCGTTTCAAATATTCTTGAAATGTATCGGGCATTTGGCGATAATCACGTTAAAGTTTTGACAGCGAGTGTACGAAATCTCAAACATATTCTCTATGCGTTATGGCTTAAATCCGATATTATTACCATCCCATTCAAGGTTTTTAAAGAGTGGGTGGATCAAGGATTTCCTCAAGCACCTAAAGACTTCATCTACGATACGCCGGGACTAACGGAAATTCCTTACAGAGAATTGAACCTTGAACAAGATTGGAAATCCTATGATCTTCGCCATGACCTAACAGATACAGGATTGAAACGCTTCTGGGAAGATTGGAAAGCTATTACTCAATAAGATACCCCGTTTCTTAATAATTCAAGATTAATTTCTACGTCATCCGGATCCATACCTTGGATAAGATGACCCATGTAACTGGCAACCTCTTGGGGGTTTGGGTCTTTCAGGTCTATTTCATGTGATAATGCGCCGCGTATATGTCTCAGCGCTTTTTCGGGGTTAAAAAAAAATGCGTGACTGAATGATTTACCTCTAAATTCTTTATCCCGTAATCGACGCAGTTCTTCAACCGGAAGTTCATCAATTGGGACACCCTCAAATTTTTTTTGTACTTGCTCGAGAATTAAGTGTTGAGTCTCAGGACTGAGCCCTTGAAATCCAATGCTTTCTCGTCTCTCCAGCTTTTCTTTGGGAGGGTTCATAGGAAAAGCGCAGGTACGGATCAATACATGGGAATTATATCAGAAAATAATAACTAAGTGTGTATAATAACCTCATGTACCACCGCGTGTTTGTCGCAGGCACCTTTGACGGGCTCCATAAAGGACACGAGTTTTTGCTTTACCGAGCATTTCAACTGGGCGAACAGATCACAATAGGTGTAACATCTGACAAGTTTATTGCCAAATTCAAAGCTCAAAGCTCAAATGTCAAAATTTTTGCTAGCCGGAAGAAAGACCTTGAAGCTTGGTTAACAAAGAAAAAATTCACTGAGCGGGCGACGATTGTTCCGATCGATGATCCGTTTGAGCCGGCAGCTTCGTACAAAGAGCAGTTCACCTTACTTGTTTCTACTGAAACGAGAAAGCGGGCGGATGTGCTTAACCAAATTCGTAAGAAACGGGGACTGCCGCTTGCGATACTTATTGAGGTCCCCATGGTGAATGCGGAAGATGGGAAGTCTATCTCTTCGACGCGGGTGCGAAATGGAGAAATTGACGGATCAGGAAGATTTGTGCTTCCGGACAGTCTGCGACCGGAACTTCAGCAGCCATTGGGCCGAGTTCTTCATGGCGCCATGATAAGTGAATCACTAAAAAAACATGAAGGCAAGATCCTCGTTGCCGTTGGCGACGTCGCGACCAAGACACTCCTTGATGCGGGTATTACGCCATCACTCATTATTATCGACAACCGAGTTGAGCGAAAACCGTATACAGGGCTTGCAAAATGGCGAAAAACAGTACTTGCTGTCACGCATAAAGTCAAAAGCGGTCCGGGGTACATTGCCCACGAAGCAATCGAACTCATTCGCCAGTGGTCAAGGCAGGTACCTTTAAAGGTCTCACCTTTAAAGGGTGAGCGAAAACAGTTTGTTATTGAAGTTGACGGAGAAGAGGATCTCCTTGCCTTGCCTGCTATCGTTGACGCGCCGGCGGGCGCAATCGTCTATTACGGTCAACCTGCCCGCATTGCTACGCAAAACGTTGCAGGCGGGCCTCAAAATGGATTAGTGGAGGTTCTCGTTACGCTGCAAAAGAAGAAAAAAGCCGTTGTGTTGCTTCGGCAGTTTATATAGACTGAATGTATGGCAAAGTACGTTCCGGATATTAATACGCAGCGATGGGTGATTATTGCGCCCGCACGGACCAAGCGGCCTGCGGATAACGCGCCGCACAAACAGGTGTGTCCGTTTTGTCCGGGGAACGAAGCGACGACGCCGCCCGAGGTGTACCGCATCGGTCCTGGTGAAAAAGATTCACCGGGCTGGCTCGTGCGTGTCGTGCCCAATAAGTTTCCCATTACTGATATTCATGAAGTCATTATCCATAGCCCTAGTGACAGTAAGGATGTTGAAGCGCTCCCTCTTGAGCACGTAACGAAGATTCTCACGGCATACAGAGATCGCTATCGGGCGCATGAGGATAACGGTCAGGTCCTCATTTTTTGTAACCACGGTGAACATGCAGGAGCAAGCCTCCGTCATCCCCACAGCCAACTTGCGGTTATTCCGAAGCAGATAAATCTCGATACGCTTGCGCGGGAACCCATAAATAACGTTATTGAGGAAAACAATCGTTTTCTCACGTACTGTCCGGATTTTTCTCAATGGCCGTTTGAAGTGTGGATCGCGTCGAAAGAACGATCAGGCAAGTTTGGCGAAGTAGCAGATGATGAGTTAGTTGATCTCGCCCGCGTCCTGCAGCCGACCCTTAAAAAACTTGAGGCCGTGTTTGCTAAACCACCACCCGGCGTCAATGAAAGGCAGAGCGAGTTTGTCTATAATTACTACATTTATCACCGGGAAAATTGGTATGTCAGGATTACCCCGCGCCTAATACACCGGGCGGGTTTTGAGCTGGGGACTGGGCTCAACGTGAATATCGTTGATCCTGCAGAAGCAGCGAGGATTCTAAGAGAAATGGAAATTTCTTAAGTTTCCCCTTTTTGTTGTTGTCCGAGTAACCACAAGACTGCTTCTTTTTTGTATCTTCGGTCGCCTCTTGAGTTAATTCGGATTGCCGGCAGTTTCCCGCGTTTACCCCAGCGCTTGATGGTAAGGGGAGAGACGCGTAAAATTTTTGCCACTTCCCTGACTGTCAAAAGGTCGGGCCATTGGTCACCAAAACCCATAGTTTTCCTTTCTTCGGGCGGGAGATCAATATTAATCACAACAGTACACCCTCGATCAAACGTTGTCAAGAGGAATCAAAATGGTGCAGCCAGAATGAGACGGTTTGATAGCGAGAATTAGAGTTTTTTGAGGGAGGAGATCATCGCGTCCATTTTCCTGAGGATGACCTCATCCGGAGTGAGTGGTGTTTTGTAGCTTGTGTGGCCAAAGACAGTGGGTTGTTGGAAGTTGTAGTGTTCGCTAAAGTGGCAGATGGTAAAGCTACGATGAGCGTCGGAACCCGGAGTAATTGTTCCGCTTCTTCGCAAGGCGAGACCATCGACAGTGGTGAGTGACATAAAAGTGTTATCGCCCGGGTACAAGCAGATGCTGTCACCGGTAGGCGCCTGGAAGATTTTAATCTGATAGTCGCCCTTGGTTATAAACAATGTGTCGATCGGCACTGACTGGTGATTGTCAGTCGTAACTGTCCAATCTTGAGGAACCTCAATCGAATACTTTGTATAGCTTAACCCCGATGAAGTATCGAGACCCGCTGTGATAGTTTTTTTTGAAACGCCAGTTGGCGTCACCTGAGTCTGCTGTCGCACCTGCTTTTTCCCAAAAAAGTACCCGCCGTATGCTAAAATGGCCAGAACGCCAACAATAAGAATAAATTTGCCAATCATTCTACTTAAGTTCTACCTTCGCGCCAGCCGCTTCTAGTTTCTTCTTGGCCCCGCACGAAGCTTACTTCGTCGCGAGGGCTACGTCCTCGCCTCCGAAGAGCGCTCGTACGGGATTCACGCATCTCTAATGCTCGAGGACTCACAAAGAGCTGCGGAACTTCTTCACAATCTTTACTTAATTACTTAAGTTCCACCTTGGCCCCTGCCGTTTCCAATTTCTTCTTGGCTTCCTCTGCTGCGGATTTATTGACGCCAGTCAAAACTTCTTTTGGTGCGGATTCGACGAGTGCTTTGGCTTCCTGAAGTCCTAATGTGGGCACGAGTTCACGCACAGCCTTAATTGCGCCAATACGGTTTGCCCCTGCTTCTTTCAGAACCACGTTGAACACCGTTTGCTCGGGGGCATTAGCTCCCTCCTCCGCCGAGGCTCCGGCGGGCGCAGTCGCCGCTACAGCGACTGGCTGGGATGTGACGCCGAATTTTTCCTCGAGTGCTTTCACAAGATCAGCTAGCTCCAAAACGGACATTTGTTCAACTGCTTTAAGTACGTCATCTTTTGATATTTTTGCCATAAAATTCACCTCCTCTAGAAACACTTAGTGAACGTAATGAACTTAGTGTTTCTTGAGCCCGTCCTAAGGCCGCTCTTCGAGCCGCGCTACGAATAAGCAAAGCTTGTTTCTCGCTTCGCTCAAAATAGTACCTGAAGGCGAGAAGGAAGGCCAGGAGGGCAACATTAATTCTTGCTTTTTTTCTCCTTTACTGAGTTTATCGCCCACACAAGCTTATTGATATTCCAACTAAGCGCGTAGTGCAGCCCTTGGATCGGTGCATTGAGCTCACTGACTAATTGACCAAGGAGAGCATTGCGGGTGGGGAGGGAGGCGAGTTTTGTGATTTCAGAGTCAGATAGGAATTGCGTTCCCAGCAGTCCCGCTTTGGCTTTTCCGGCATTTGCGGTTTTAAAATACTTCAACAGTTCCCTTAGCGGCGTGACTTCGTCTGCGTAGGCAAACAGGGTGGCGGTGGGTTCGCAGAGGAAATCTTCAAGCCCTTTCATCCGGTCGCCAAGAGAGCGCTTAAGAAGTCTATTCTTTGCTACCACAAATTCCGCATCGACTTTTTTGAGCAACTTTCGCATTTCCTCAAACTGCTTGTGCTTGAGCCCGCGATAATCAGTGAGAACAATTGCTTTTGCACGGGAAATTTTGTCGGTGAGAGCGGTAACGGTGTCGATTTTTTTCTGTGTGGCCATGTTTCTCCCTCGGTAGGATTTATGATGAAACGAGATCCTTCGGACAAGCTCAGGATTTCGCTTCGCTCAACCTACGGTCTTTAGGATTCTAGAACTCATCTCATAACCTCGAAAATATGTATTGTTCGAACGCGAGTGAGAACTTCTCGCGGAGTTTACCTCAAGACTTCTCGCTTACGCTCGAAGAATAGGTTTTGAGATAGTTCATACTCATTATAGCGACGATTGACTAGTTATGCAACTGCTACTTTTATCCCCGGTCCCATGGTGGCGGAGAGGGTAACCTTGAGGATTTTGTCGGTGCTGACAGCCTTTAGGACTGCGTTGGCATTTTCCACCAGCTTGTTCTCATCAAAAGAAACTTTGCCTACGGCCATGTGGATAAGGGGGTTGCCAGGTTCGGTTTTAATGTTTACCTGTCCCGAAGAGAGCTCTTTGGCGCGCTTTTCCGGGTCGGGAGAGACAGTCCCCGTTTTGGGATTTGGCATCAGGCCTTTGGGTCCAAGAATCCGTGCAACTTTAGCCAGGCGTGGCATCAAACTGGGGTGGGCGACCAGGATATCAAAATTAATTTTGCCCTTGGCCACTTCTTCCAGTATTTTGTCATCGGCGATCGCTACTTTGATTTCCTTGCCGGTGCCGTGGGGCAGTCTGACGCTACCGCGCCATTCCTTTTTCTCGCCCAGAGCTTCGGGATTTAAGTTGAGATGAAGTTCGACCGTGCCGTCAAACTTGGTGAGACTTGTTTTTTTGACGAGCCCGATCGCTTCGGCAATTGGGTAAAGCTTATTGCGGTCAACGAGCTTGACTGCCTCCTGATAGCGCTTGGAACGGACTTTGACTTTTGCTTTTTTCTTTCTGGCGGAGCCAGATCCGGCTTCGCCGGACTTTTTTTCACCTTGTTCGACTTCTTCAACTAATTTCTTATACTCGGGTTTTATGTCTTCGCCCTCAACCACAGCCACGCGCTCGCCGCCGTGGAGCCCGACGCCTTCGACCTTCTCCTTTTTGGACTTTTTGGTCTGTCGGCGCGCTTCGGCTCTCCTCTTTTGTTCTTTTTCCTCTTCGTCTCCTAGTTTGGCGACTCGAATTTTACCCATAATTAGCAGAAAGTCATACGTGATACGTGATACGTGATAAGCAAAGAAAGAAAAGATTCCGGCTTTTCATACGTATTACATATCACATGTCACATATCACATCTCAATATCAATCCCCATTGATCTTGCTGTTCCAGCAACCACCTTTATTGCTTGTTCAACCGAGTCGGTGTTAAGGTCGCCGAGTTTTTCTTTGGCGATAGATTCGACTTGTTCTTTTGTAAGTTTTCCGGCTGTTTCCCGGCTCGGCTTGCCACTTCCTTTCGGAATGTTAAGCACCTTCTTTATCATTGCTGCCACGGGCGGAAGTTTGGTAATAAAGCTAAACGTTCGGTCTTGGTAGATGGTGATGACAGCAGGAATCGTTTGGCCCTTGAGCTTGGCAGTTCGCTCGTTATACGCCTTTACAAACTCCATGATCGCAATCCCGTGCTGACCCAGCGCTGGACCAACAGGGGGAGCTGGATTTGCCTCACCGGCGGGGAGGTTGAGTTTAACGATGGTTTTGACTTTTTTAACTGCCATGAATTAAAAATCGGTGGTTGGTGCGAACGAAAGAAGACACGTACTGAAGAAATCTTACTTTACGATCGAAACCCTCCCCGGTTTCTCCCCCGATTGGATCGGGGTAAAAGAAGTATAGCAAATATAAAGCAGAGAAACAAGACAGAGAAACAAGGGTGAGCATTGTTTTTTTTATTTTGATATTGCATGATAACTATTAGGTATGGCGAAAAAATCGGGAAACAAATCCAGACGCAAAGCTAACCGCGGTAATTTAATTCTGTCATTTTTTCTCCTGCTGGCAATCATTACTGGCATGCTGGGTGTAAAGAGAATTAACGATTTACGTGGCAGGGCAGTTGTTTCCTGCAACGATTACGGATGTCAGAACGTGCTTCATTCACCTACCACAGGTAACTATATGATTGTCAACTGTGATGCGCCTTGGGACCCGGATGGTGATGATCAGGTTTGCAACAGCAAAATCACGGGTCTGTGCCGTGGTACGGTTTATTGTTGTCCGGGACCGCGCCAATATTGGACGACTAATCTGACTGCTTGTGCCGGCATACCGACGCCCACCACTTGGCGTACTCCCGCCCCCACGCCGACCAATACTCCTACCCCTACACCCACACCTACCCCAACGCCTAAACCGACCAATACTCCTACCCCGAGAGCTACGCCGCGTCCTACAGCTACTCCGCGGCCGGTACGCGTTACGCCTACACGGACAGTGAGTCTCACGCCAACACCCACGGTCGATCCGCTCGCTTCTTGCGGCAAATCGTGTGCTAGCGACGGCGATTGCTCTGGGGGGCTCATGTGTGCGTCACTTTTTGGCGGGTTTTACAAAGCGTGCAGAAACCCGAGCTGTACCAACCGGCAGTCGTGCTTGTGTCAGGATGGCACAGGAGGGTTCCCAGTGCTTCCGACGACCTCTCCGGGCGCTGGGCCATCTAGTGTCGCTAGGACACTTTCGCTTACCGTTGCGCAGTTTACCGACAGCAGACAGCAAGCCGGTCGCCAGCCGACGATTTCCGGCACGACCGAGCCCGAGGCAAAAGTGACCGTAACCGTCTCTCCAGATGGGGTAGGCGGCGAAGCGTGGGCCGATTCTAACGGCCGGTGGGTGTTCAGAGTGCCCAAACGCTTGAGTCCCGGACAAAAGAATCTTTTGGTAGTTGCAACCAAAGACGGCGCCCAGGGGCAGGTGGCGCAAAGCTTTACGGTAGCTTCCGGCGCTGGATTTGGCTTTGGCACAATTCTTCTGGTTATGGTCATTGCTGCCCTGATTTTCGGCAGCTACGTCCTCTATAGATCTTCGCAATAATAGAATCGAGGCCTGGCCTCGAATAGCGCTACGGGCGGCTCCCTCTAAGTACCTTTGTAAGCTTTTGAACTAATTTTGGCCCACCAAGAATACCACGGATGTGATCTTTTAATGGATCAAATTCATCAGAGACGCCAGCCATGGTGAATTCCTGCAACAGTTTTTTCTGACGTTGAGAGTGGGGAGAAAACAATTCCAAAATCTCGGTAGCTGAAAGAAGCGGTGCACCGGCTGAGTCGCGCAGGTACCGATGGAAACTCGACCACTCATACCCAGCTGGATCGTCAACGATGCCAGCTTTGACTGGATTGAGGTGAATATATCGATAGACTTGCAGGAGATATGTATCCTTGTCGACGATTATGGCTTGATATCTTCCTTGAAATATATGACCAACTCTTTCATATTTTTTGTTGGCATACATCGTATAGGCGGTCATCAGAATTTGCATTATGTTCGTCAAGGGAGTTGATTGAACCTGTACAAGAAGATGGAAGTGATTGGGGAGTAAGCAGTAAGCAAAAATTTTGTACCCTAGTGGAACGCGGTGTTTCTCAAGATTATTGAGAAATCGTTGATAGTCTCGTACTTCAAAAAAGATTGGTTCCTTATTATTGCCTCGAGCGTAAACGTGATAATAGAGCCCGGGTGCGTGGATTCGTGGTAGGTGGGGCATATGGTATTAGTTTAGATGGGAGGAACAATGAAATCAAGGCCAGGCCTCGATTGGGGCGTTAGAGTTTGCTGATTTGAAGGAAGTCTAACTCCACTGGCGTTTCTCGTCCAAAGATGGAGACAAGGACCTTAATTTTCCCTTTTTCTTCATCAATGGAGTCAACCGTTCCCAAAAAGTCGGCAAACGG
>CAYSOR010000037.1:4194-8786 GCA_964432705.1 uncultured Gammaproteobacteria bacterium | reverse complement strand
CGCTCAACTCAGTTGGCGGCCTAATGCGAAGCGACAACTATCCTGAAATTTTCCGTTACTGGGCGATGAAAAACCACGAGCCTCAATGACTGAATTACTTGCAGACAGAGTTTCGTACTTACTTGGCAACACAAATGAATCTCGCCAGCATATTAGAACCTCATTTTGTGATTTATATGATTTTAGATCAAAACTTTTACATGGACGAGCATCTTTGACCGATGAAAATAATCATGAATTAAAGTATGCTCTACAAACACTTGCGAAAGATATATTTCTAAAGGAATTTGAGAACTACTCGAAATAGTTTTTCATCTTAGATAAGCGAGAGCGCCCTTTCTAGCTTGCAGTTTAGTCATGTCATTCGATTCAAAACCATTTCTTTGAGAGTCAGGGATTTTAGAGAATGTCGTGAGGGTATTATGGCACAAGAAATACGCTATAGAAATGCTCATAAAATCAAATTGGGTGGCGAAGAAAGAATGGCCGATGAAATCGAGGCTGAGTTTAGACGGGCGGGATACCGATTTAATACGCGGATGAGCTTTGATGGCAGGAACAACATGAATTTCATCAAGTTCAATAGTATTTATGAGTTCATTAACGATCAGGGTGATAAACGATATTATGCAGGATTTGAATAACGTAATTTCATCTCGGCAATCATAGTCGATGGTTTTCTAGCAAGGTGAACGCAATTATTTTATGACGAGGTTCTTTATGAGTTCTGGTGCATCATTATTCAAATTTATATATAAGTTGTTGTACAATTATAGTTATGTGCAGCGAATACAAGTGGGTGAAAATAAGAGTGGGAAATTAATAGAAGTTACCATCGTGTTACGCCCTACGAACGATGGACCGGGGCTATTCATGGATATTGATAACTCTACATTCATGACTCTGTTAGACGATTTAGCTGAATATAAAATAGAATTAAGTAAAATCATGAGACTAGTAGATATTTACAAAAGATGGAATTTCAACGATTCACGAGTTGGATGCAAACATCAGAAAAAGCGTGGCTTACCATACACATTGAGTGACTCTGTATTTGGAAAGGCGACAAGTTCAAACTGCGATGAATTGCGAAAAACACATGCTGACGTTTGTCCTGACTGTGGTCATGAATATGGCGATTTTTGTTATGAGCGCCTACCCCCAGAAGTTGTCAAAGAATTGAAATTGTTTGGACAGCCGTCGCTCCTAGGCTGGGCATAAAGATCAAATGAGGTTACTATGCCATGGAAAATCAATACTGCTCAGATGGTTACATTATGGCATGCAGCAATCATCGGATTTATCGTCTCCTTGGACTTTGATCTCGCTTTCCTGTTTGCCATAATATTCCTCGCTTTCGTAATTATATTCAGCCTGTCCGGCCATCCTCAAGTAAATAAAAAGAAGGCGATTCTCGCTATAATTCTGCCCTACGCTGTTATCGCATTAATACTAGGAACGATTCTCGTGATAAAGAATATAGACTACGCACATAAAGGCAAAGTATCAGCTGAAGAATTTTTCAAATAGCACAAATAAAATGGGAGTGTGACCCGACAGTTGAATAAGGTTGACGATCCAATTGATCATTTACCAAAACCCTATTGTTTCGCGCTCCAATACTTCAATGATTTTAAGGTGACCGATTCGGTAAGTTAGCGTTTACCAATACAGCTGATTTGGTAAATTCAATTATTTACCCATGAGATAATATGAGAATCCCAAACTATGTCGATAGCTACTCAATCAGTGATGTAATGGTGCAGTCTGTTGTGGATGATGTTGTTAAATCGTTCACGAAGGAGCGGTATGTAGAACTCCTCGTGCAACTCGGTTTATATTCCTACGACACGCTCCATGATGCTGAATATTATGGAAATAACAAGCGCGGGCTAATCATCAAGACATTCAAAGAACTTTCGGTTGATGAGGGCGATAAATTATTGAGCGTGCTAAGGGATAGAAAAGCTCTATCCACAACAACAATCAATGCATTTCGACGCCATCGGATCGAAATAGATCAATCACTCGCTGGTGAACTTGCAGAACCAACCAAGGAGCAAAGTTATTTGGAGGATCGATTATCTGGAAGTGGATATGAATCAATATTGAACCACCTCAACCAATCTTATGAGAGCTATTTAGATGGAAGGTATGAAGCCTCTAACGCAATGATTAGAGCCGCACTGGAGGGGTTGATACAAAGCATTGCAGAAGCCATCAGCGCAAAGCGCGGTAATGAAATAATACCAAAGCGTAGACACCACTATTGCCCCGTTGATTATCGAGAATATCTGAGAAAAAAAGACTTTATTGACGAATCAGAAAAACAGCTTCTGGATAATTTGTACAATTACTCATCTAAGGATGGTTCCCATCCCGGAATATCATCTGAGGCAGAAGCTAGATTGCGAAGATTCATGATAATCGGAATCTCGCTATTACTCCTAGATAAATTGGACAACTCAACATTTATGAGTGGAATAGTTAAATGAGCACGCTGAATAAAAGAAAAACCATGGGGACCCGCCACCAAGCGACGGCGGGCAGGCTGTTTCTACCCATCGCAACATTTGAAATGATTTATAAATAATCGGAGACTTAAAATTCTTGTGATCAATCTGTTCGGTCTTCTGGAAATCGGGAAATCGGGGCCTAACTTTGAAACATGTCATCCAAAGCTAAGATGCCGCCGAGGTGACTTTTATGATCCTTTATACACCAGAGAAGAGAACATATATCGACTCCGTGTTACACAGGGGTCACCAAGCAACTGCCTTAGATCTTCAGGAGGCGCAAAACCAGTTGTGTCTCATAATATTGAAAATATGAGACGCAACTGTGTTGGTTGATAATGGATGAGACACAAGATTAAATCTCTACATTTTACAGATTGTTAGTGAGCTCGAAGCCTCACCTTGACGACTCGACAACGTATACTCAATTCTATTTACCATAGCTTAAGAAATGAAGTCCGAACCCGATGGCGGTGATTGAGCTACACGATCCATCAGCTCCTCCGTCCCTCGATGATTTTTTCCAAAACCGGTTTCATCCATGCAGCCGCGCGCGGGATATTTCGTTTAAGCTCTTTCTTGTCCTTCAGCGGAAGAAGCCGCGTTAGGCGGGAAACGACCTGCGGTGTCATCCCTTCCTTTCCGAGATATCGCAGCGCCTGAAAAACCACTGGGCTAATCCTGCCTTGCACATCCATCGATTTGGGGCCGCGATTCAAGAGCTTGACCGTGTGGGACCCGAACTTCAATGTCTTGGTCCGCCCGTTCGTGTAGTAAACCAATTTTGCAGGCACCTGCGTGGAAAGTCCGAGGAGATTGGCGGCCAGTGCGCCGGAAGGGACTATCTTTAATCCATTTTTCCTTGCCCAGACGCGCACCATTTCATCGGGCAATGGTGGAACGATTTGATTGAGCAATGTGCTCACGCGCGGCCAAGCGTAAAGGCCACGGCGTACCCTCAGGATCTTGCCTTGCTTGACGAGGCGTGAAAGAGCTTTGTCCACGGTTGCGCGCGGGCCTGCATCACTGAGGTCGGAAACAGATACCACCCCCCCATCCCTAGCCCGTATCCTTGCAACTACCTTATATATAACTGATATTCTCATTTTTTATCTTTCTCGATGTCAGAAAAAGAGATCGCTTTTTCTGACATTATCCACACCGTTTCCATGCCTGTCAAAACAATTTAAAGAGTTGAATGAAAATAATCCCCCGACCATCCATTCTCAGAAAATATGTGTGTCCTTGAATAATCGACGTACCTCGCTTGCTACTGTCATTGGACGACAAGCGGCCCAAGCGACCCCTGACCACCACCTCGTTGCAGTGACGTAGCGAGGGGGTGGTCAGGGGATGGTTGCGACTGCAACCGAGCGAAGGCAGCGAACACACGAGGGATTAAAACATAGAGGGAAAAATTCACTGCAACGTTGGTTGCAATTTTTGAGGCCACTGCAACCGGCGTTGCAACGCGTATGACAATCATTGCAACCGATATACGATGCTAAAAACACCCCTGAAAATAATTCTCTCAAGCACCACCGCCTTTGAACGTCCTTCTTCTCTACACATAATTCACCATCATTCCCTCAGCTACAATGCCCACTGAAATATTCCCGCCGCATATAGACGACAATCCACCTGAGCGTTCTCTTGACCACCCCCACTCATCACCTGTGACATTTGTGACACGGACGTAGAGGGGGGGTGGTCAAGAGATGGCTGGCTGTCACAGCCAAGCGAAGGTGATGAAATGACGAGGTAATTTTGCGGCGGCGAAAAAATTCTATGTCACACCTGTGACACGAATTCGAAAAAGTGTGACAACTAGGGCAAATGATACCGGATTAGACGCTTGTTGTTATTTGTCTAGGCTGGTATCACCATGGTCATGCAACCGAAGGATAGGCTTTTCAGGTTTCTTGAGAAAAACGATTTTGTGACCTTTGAAGAGGCCACGGATATGGGCGTCTCGAAGCTCGTGCTCTCGCGCATGTGTGGGCAAGGAATTCTACACAGGCCCGCGCGAAGAATTTACACGACGAATCTCGATTGGCTCACGGAACCTCTCAGGAA
>CAYSOR010000037.1:0-4184 GCA_964432705.1 uncultured Gammaproteobacteria bacterium | reverse complement strand
CCGCATGCGCACTGTACCCTGATGCGGTGATCTGCGGCGTATCGGCGCTCATCCATCACGAACTGACGGATGAGGAAGAGCACAAGGTATGGCTGGCCTTTCCGCGTGCGCATCGCGTGGTCAACACGGAATATCGCATAATCTATCCCTCGGGGAGTGCCTATTCGCTGGGGGTCGAAACGCAGTGGGTCGGATGCCGTCAGGTACGCATATATGATTGCGAAAAATCCGTCGTGGACGCCTTCAAATATCTCTCCGTCGACGTGGCGCACAAGGCGCTTCGAAAATATCTACGGAAACGGGACAGGGACCTGAACAAACTATCGCGCTATGCAAAACAGCTTCGAAAACCTTTGGATAAGATAATCGCCATTTTTCTGGCCAGCCATTAACCATTCAATGAGTGTGTCATTTGAGCGCCACATGTGTCATTTTTGGTAAACACATGACACACTTTTATAATCTCGCATCGCGCTAACACATTGGAAAATATAGGTGCCATTTTTATGGCATAGATCTTGCTTCCTAGTGTCGTGAAAAAAGACACGCACAGGAGGCGAACTCATGGGTTGCGAAAATTTACGGGAGGGCGTACGCACCGGTGGCCGTGAAACGGCGCCGCTCATTGACAATCAGCTATGGTCAATAAATCGACTCGCCGAATATCTTGACGTTCCATCGGCCACGATTCGGGATTGGTGTTACAAACGCCGAGTTCCGTTTCGCAAGGTGGGGCGTCATATCCGTTTCGTACCCTCCGACATCGAAGAGTGGCTCAACAACAGGAGCGTTCGATGTCGATAATAAAAATCAAACGCAAAAAAGGCGAAGTGTACCACGTAAAGGTGTTTCGCAACGGTGTGCACTACTCCAAGACGTTTCAACGGTACTACGATGCGCAACAGTTTGAACGCGAGGTGAAGTACTCGGGCAGCAATGAGGTCGATGTGAACTTCACGTTTGCACAGGCGGCGGACGAGTGGATGCATAACCACGCGGAGGTGAGAAAGGCCCCGAAGAGTATCTCTACAGACAAGCAAATGCTGAGGGTTAATCTCCTTCCCCGCTATGGGGCGCTTGCCCTGCGGGATATAACGCCCCAGCACATTGAGGGGCTTATTCATGATCTCAGGCGTCAAGAGCTTGCGCCACCCACGATCAATCGCAATCTCGAACTCATCCGCACCGTATTCAACTACGCCATCAAGCGACGTAAGGCGCTGTGGAATCCCGTCAAGGCCGTGGGTCTGTTACGCACGCAAACGCCCTTGTTCAATTTCTGGATGGAAAAAGAGGTCCAAGAATTCCTTCGCTTTGCTGAAGCCAAATACAGCGGCACGGATCGCCACACAATGGCCCTCATGTACTTAGCAGCCCTCAATACGGGGATGCGGATGGGGGAGCTGATCGCGCTCAGTTGGCATGACGTTGATCTTGAAAATGGGCTCATTGCCGTGAGGCGCACGTTTTGCGGCTATTCCCGCGCCATCAAGGAAACGACCAAGGGGTACAAAATCCGCCATGTGCCGATCAACTCGGCTATTCGTGAAGAGCTGTTGGAGTGGCGCAGTCGCAGCCCGCATGAACTCGTGTTTACGACGAACGGGAAGCCCTTGGATAACACGAACCTCAGCAAGGATTTTGCGAAGGACGTGATAGAGGCAAAGGTCAAGCGCATCCGTTTTCACGACATGCGGCACACCTATGCGAGCCACTTCATGATGAACGGTGGCGACCTGTACCATCTGCAACGCATACTCGGTCACAGCGACATCAAGACCACGATGAGGTACGCGCATCTATCCAAAGCGTTCCTCATCGATAAGGCAGACACGGTCTGCCTGCGTGTGAGTGACAAAGTGGTACGGGTTAACTTCAAGGAAAAATAGTGAATCGGTAAAAATTTGACATAAATTTGACATAAAAATGTTCCCTCAAAGAAAAACGGGCAGCAGGCTCATCGCCAACTACCCGTTCTCCTTCAAAAAATCTTTGTGGGCCCTGAGGGAGTCGAACCCCCAACCAACCGGTTATGAGCCGGGAGCTCTGCCAATTGAGCTAAGGGCCCTAATGGATAACAAAAAATACAAGTACAACGATAGAAAGAAGTATCAGGCTATTTGCCCGTGGGCGGGGCCCAAGTCAAGAGAAGCGTTACACGCAGGGCTGCTTCGCGCGCAAACGCCCTCAGGCTACCCCCGGATCAAAATTCCCCGTGGGTTTAAACTATTTGACATTACAGGGGGCTTGGCCCTAAAAGACACGACCTCAAATCGCGGCAGGGTGTTTGAAAACAAGGAGAACTATGGACTTAGATTTTCAATCCCAACTCAAGTGGCTACTTGAGCTGCAAGAAATCGATCTGAAACTTTATAAAGACCGGGCCACGCTCGATCACATCCCCACCGAACGTCAAGCGCTCGAAGACGAGCATACCCAGGCGCGGGCAGAATACGATACCGCAAAGGCCGAGCTTGCCAAGATTGAGCACGGGCGGCGTAGCGACGAAATGGAGCTCGCGGCCTCCGTCGATCATCTCCAGAACAGGGAAGCAAAGCTCTACGCCATTAAAACCAATAAAGAATATCAGGCGGCGATCAAGGAAATCTCCGAAGCAAAGCGCCAGAATAAAGAGCGCGAAGACCGCATTTTGCAGTCCATGGAAAAAATCGACACGCTTACCAAAAATATCACGCAACTTGAATCCGCAATTGCCGATAAGGAAGTAGCGTTTCAAAAAGCGGTGGCGGAACTCGAGTCGCGTGCGGACGCGCTGAACACTGAAATGAAGTCGTTCGAAGCGCGCCGCCCGGAGCTCATCACGCAACTGGATCAAGATGTCATGCGTCGCTACGATTCGATCAAGCGGCGCTATCCGGACGCGGTGGTGCCCGTGGCAAACGGCGTGTGCAGCGGATGCACGATGAGGGTTCCCCCCCAGCTTTCCAACGAGGTGTTGCGCGGCGAGGATTTCAAGGCATGCCCGTCCTGTCACCGGCTGATGTATGTCGCGCCGAAGACGGACGAGACGGCAGCCACCGAAGCCACGGCTTGATTCTCGCATCATCTCCAGCTGGCAGATGGCGAGGCCCACCTGCTAAGGAGCCCGACATGCTGACAATAAAATCAATGCCCAAAGATGCGCTCGGCGAACTCATCGCGTTCATCGCGGAGTGCGAGCCGCTCAATGTGGTGAGCGAAAAACTTGCGGGCGAGATGACGGTAGAAGAAGTGCGCGCGGCGATGCGCGAGCTTGCCGTGGAAATCAAAAAAGAATCGGTTTCGGAATACGCGCGTCCCGAAGATTTGCTCAAGGATCGTACACTCGCCAAGAAGACACGCGATCTTTTTTCGTGTCTCTCCAGCTATGAAGAAAAAAAGCTGCTCAAAGCGTTCGGTCTCATCGAAGGAAGCTAACCACATGGATCTCGCCAGTTTCATTATACACACCGATGGTGCGGCACGCGGCAATCCCGGTCCGGCAGGCGCCGGTGCGGTGATTGCGACCGCGGACGGCAACGTACGCGCGACCGTGTGCGAGTATTTGGGCGAGATGACCAACAATCAGGCGGAATATCGCGCCCTCCGGTTTGCGCTTGAGAAGGCGCGGGAACTCGGCGGGAGGACGCTTATGATCCGCGCCGATTCAGAACTCATGGTCAAGCAACTGATGGGCGAGTACCGCGTGAAGAATCCCGGTCTTCGCGAAGTCTTCGACGAGATTAAGAAGCTCTTGAGTTTCTTTGCATCATGGAAGGCCGAGCACGTGCGTCGTGAATATAATAAGGATGCAGACCGCCTTGCGAACGAAGCGATCGATAGGCACTTTAGTAAATAGTAGACAGTAGACAACCTTTCATAGCAGCTAGATTTTTTTGAAGTTCTACTGACTTCTGACTACTGTCTTCTGTATTCAGGTTTTCAAACGCTCTTTGACATCGCAGGTCGAATAGTCGCTGTCTCTAGGAAAGAATTGGGGACAGAGGAAAGTCCGAGCTCCACAGGATATCATGCTGGGTAACGCCCAGGCTTCACATGCAGGGACTCAGAGTTGGGTTCAGCCGAAAGTGAAACAGCGGATTTTTTAGCGAGACAAGGAAGATGATTAAAAAATTGTGAGGCGTAGCAGAAGCTACGTTGAACAATTTTTTATGAAATCTGACGTAGTCGCAGCAAAAAAGCCG
>CAYSOR010000036.1:0-9011 GCA_964432705.1 uncultured Gammaproteobacteria bacterium | reverse complement strand
ATCCTGCCCGCCGGCGCCTCTACTTCTACTTTATCTCCCGCCTTTTTGCCCATAAGAGCTTTGCCCAATGGTGATTCGTGCGATATTTTCTTCTCATTAGGATCAGCTTCCCACTCGCCTACGACGGTAAAAATTTCTCGCTTTCCATCAACATGAAGCGTTACTTTGCACCCCACGTCTACCTGGCCCTTTTTGTGTGTCGTGATCACCTTGGCACCATGGAGTATTTCCTCAAGCTCAAGAATCCTCCCGTCAATGAATGAGAGGTCCTGTTTGGCAGCAGCGTACTCGCTGTTTTCCGAAAGATCTCCGAGGTCCCGGGCATCAGAAAGCCTAGCAACCGCTGTCAGCCTTTTTACATTAACGAGCTCATCATGTTCTGCCTTGAGCTCCTTGAGTCCCTCTTTCGTGAGAATGGGCTTTTGATGTGTATTGTTCATACTAACGCGTCAAAAAAAACCTCCCCGGTGTTTGTGAAAACTAGGGAGCAGAAAGCTAATAAATTCCGCCCTGTGGGCAATAAACTAGCTTAAATTGTACGTAAATTTTCTTGCTCTGTCAAGTACAAACTGTTAGAATACGCTCAATAGGCGCGTTCGTCTAGTGGCCCAGGACGGTTGGTTCTCAACCAACAAATCACCGGTTCGAATCCGGTACGCGCTGCAAAAAGTGCCCTGTGATACAATGTTCCCCACCATGGATGTCTACGCCCGGGCCTATCAGCCAAGAAAGCGCAGACTGCCACAGCTTATCCTTGCACTTCTCGTGATTGGCGCGAGTTTCACCTTCATGACCACGCTACGAAGCGAGCCAATTATTTCTCCTATTCCGGAAGAGACCCACCAAAAAACCTCTCTGCCGCGCTTCTTTGCAAAGAAAAAAACACCAAGCGAGCTGGGGCGTCTGATAGAAAAAGAGATTGCAGGTACCTGGAAAAACTATTCTATCTATGTCAAAGACTACAACTCCGACTTTGAACTCGGTATCAATGAGGCCGTCATCTACACCGCCGCATCGGTCAACAAGATGCCAATATTAGCCGCTCTCTACTACTATGCCCAAAAAGGAGAGATTGATTTGGACGAATCTATTACCCTCCAGGAAGCTGATATTCAAGACTATGGTACTGGTATACTTCGGTACGAAACACCCGGATCAACGTATTCAGTAAAAACCCTCGCACTCCTCATGATACAAAAAAGCGATAATACATCGGCGTATATTCTTGCTAACAACATCATTGGAATCGAACGTCTCCAAGAGCTCGTCACGAGCTGGGGCATGGGACAAACCGACATAGCAAACAACAAAACTTCCAATAAAGATATCGGTGTACTCTTTGAAAAAATGGTAACCAACAAAATTGCCAATAAGGCCTACACCGATGAAATGCTCTCATTTCTCAAAGAAACCGATTTCGAAGATCGTATCCCCTCGCAGTTACCCAAAGACGTCACGGTGTATCACAAAATCGGCACCGAAGTACGCACAATCCATGACGTGGGTATCGTGACAAACGGAAAACGTACATATTATGTGGGAATTTTTACCACTGACGTGCTTGATGAGGGTGACACAATAAAACTCATCGCCAGAATCAGTAAAATTGTCTATGACGTTATGCGGTAAGGCCTGGTTTATTGATGGTTACATGAAGTGCAGGCCTTGTGTAGATTTTTTCTAATACTAATGGCTTGAGGAGCGCAATTTTCAGAACCTCGTCCATGTGCTCAACAAAATGGAATGTAAGATCAGCAAGAACACTTTTAGGAATATCCTCAAGATCCTTCTTGTTATTTTTAGGGAGAACAATCGTCCTGATACCCGCCCGATGCGCGGCAATAACCTTCTCTTTTATTCCACCGATCTCTAAGACTCTTCCCCGAAGCGTCACCTCACCGGTCATCGCGACCGTTCGTCTGACGGGAATACGGGTGAGTGCGGAAACGATTGCAGTCGCAATTGCAGCTCCTGCGGATGGTCCGTCTTTTGGCACGGCACCTTCCGGTACATGGACGTGGATGTCAAGTTTTTGGAAAAACTTCTCCGGCAGACCCAAATGCTTCCATTTGCTTCGTGCATAAGAAAGCGCTGCATGACCGGATTCTTTCATGACATCGCCCAGCTGTCCGGTCAGTGTCAGGTTCCCTCTGCCAGGCATAAGAGCCACTTCGATAAACAGGATGTCTCCTCCTGCCTCAGTCCACGCAAGTCCCGTCGTCATGCCAACCTCATCTTTCTTTTCGGCTAAATACGAGGTAAATTTGTAGGGCCCCAGATAGCCATGAAGATTTTTTGCTCCGATAGCAAATATCTTCTTTTTCTTTCCCTCGTCCTCGGCAATTCTTTTGGCAACTTTGCGGAATATCGTCGCTATCTCCCGTTCTAAATTGCGAACCCCGGCTTCTCGGGTATAACGGCGTATAATCTTGCGGATGGCTGAATTCATGAGATCAACCGCGCCTTTGGGTATCCCATGGAGCTCCCGTTGCTTTTCATATAAGAAGTCGCGACCGATATGAAACTTTTCGTCTTCTGTGTAACCGGGAAAATGAATGACTTCCAATCGATCACGCAGAGCCGGCGGGATGGTATCAAGGACGTTACAGGTAGTAATAAAAAACACCTGAGAAAGGTCAAACGGCACTTCCAGATAGTGATCGGAGAAAGCATAATTCTGCTCCGGATCAAGCGCTTCCAACAGTGCTGCAGACGGGTCTCCCCGGAAGTCTGTGCCGACTTTATCTATTTCGTCAAGCATAAATACCGGATTTTTTGTGCCGGCTTGCTTGACTCCCTGGATTATGCGACCCGGCATGGAACCCACGTACGTCCTGCGGTGGCCACGGATTTCTGCTTCATCACGGATACCTCCCAAAGACATTTTCACAAACTTGCGTCCGAGTGATCGCGCAATTGATTTTCCGATGGAGGTCTTTCCGACTCCTGGCGGACCCACAAAACAAAGAATAGTGGGAGCGGATTTTCCCTCTGATTTTTTGTTTTCTGGTGATGATTGTTCATTATAATGTGCCCGGAGCTTCATGACGGCTAAAAACTCTACAATACGCTCTTTAATTTTACTCAGTCCATAATGGTCTTGATTGAGCACTTTTTCTGCATCGGCAATATTGACGTTATTGGCACTCGCTACCGACCACGGAAGCTCAACGAGCCAATCAATGTAGGTACGCACATAGGAAGCTTCTGGATTGTATTGAGACATTTGGGAAAGTCTCGAAAGCTCTTTTTCAGCCTTCACCTGCACTTCGGTCGGCATACCTGCCTTTTTAATTTTATCGGCAAGCTCTTTGGTCTCTTTATTCTCTCCTTCTTCACCAAGTTCCTTTTCTATGGTTTTCATCCGCTCACGAAGAACTTGCTCGCGCATGCCCTTTTCAAATTTTTCCTGCGTTTTACTTGCGATCTTGCGCTCGAGCTCTAATATTTTTATTTCCCGACCTAAATGACCTATTTCTTTTTCCAAACGGGACTTAACCGACGTAATCTCCAAAAGCTCTTGCCGTTCATCCGGCTTGATATCGAGAACTCCGGCTACTTGATAGGAGAGTGAAAGGGGTGTAATGCCGGACATAATGTTCATGAACGTAAGAAAGTCCATGATTTTACCGAGCTTGACTGCACGGCGTAGCTCATTTGAAAGAAAATTAAAAAGAGCCTTTACTTCATCGTCCTGCTCATCTTTATCTGCAGTGTCGAGAGCTCTCGCGACAAAATACGGCTCCACGGATTCGTAGGAAAGAATTTCTACCTTCGCGACACCGCGCACGAGCGCGTTGATTTCGCCTTCGTTTTTCATCATCTGGACGATTTCTCCTATAGAACCAACCGTGTGAAGATCAGATGGAGTGGGATCATTAATAGCGGGATTTCGTTGCATGACCAGAACTACGCGTTTACCGGTACTTTGTGCCGCTTCAATTGCCGCAACCGACCGGGCGCGTCCGAATGTGAGGATCATTTCCGTTCCAGGGAATACGATGCCGTCCCGAATGGGGACAACCGGAAGGATATGTTCTACTGGTTTCAGTTGTACCATGATCGATGGTTAGCACTCAAGTATATCAACTGCTAAAAATTTCGTCAAGTCCCAATTTACCCCTACACGAACTCTCCGAGAAGCTCTTCAAGGTTAACGACACCAAGAGGCATGTTTTTAAGCGGCCCAGCGCTCAGAGCTGATTCTCTCTCTTCACTCGTAAGCTTTTCTTCTTTATAGAAAATCCCAATCGGTATCTTATCCCCCCACTCCATCGCTTTTTCTATAGCTTTGAGCTTATTGTCTGGCTTGTATCCTTCCGTCTCCAGTTTATAGAGCCGCTCCCGATACCACTGATAGGTATGCACTTTATCAAATGTCACACACGGCTGGCTGATATCGACAACAGAAAATCCCTTGTGAGTAACGGCTTTTATGATAATTTCTGTGAGACCCGGTATGTCTCCTGCAAAGGCTCGCGCGACAAATGTCGCGCCTGCAGCAATCGCAAGAGTCAGCGGATTGACTGGTTCATCTGCTCCCTGCGGAGTCGATTTTGTTATAAATCCTTTTGTCGCCGTGGGCGAGGCTTGACCGGTCGTAAGTCCATAGACTTGATTATCGTGAATGAGAACCGTGATATCGGGATTGCGTTTGGCAGCGTGGATAAAGTGATTGCCGCCTTCGCCCAGACAATCGCCGTCTCCAGAGACCACGATGACCGGCAGTTTGTGGTTAGCGAGTTTTGCTCCCTGAGCAACCGGCAACGTCCGTCCATGAAGCGCTCGAATTCCATAGGTATTGACCCAATCATGCATATTGCCGTGACACCCTATACCGTAAACAACCAGGCCGTCGTCCGGCCCGATGCCAAGTTTTGCAAGAGCATCACGAAGCGACATCCAAATACCAAAGTCTCCGCACCCGGGGCACCAGGTTGGCAAAAAATTTGTTTTCAATGAGTCTGCGGTAATGCTTGCCATAATTTAGCGATAAGCGACAAGAAATAAGTAATAAGTAATAAAATGCTTCATATTTTAGCTAATTTCTCTAACTTTTCACTTTTCACTTATAACTTATTACTTTCTCCACTATCTCTTCCGGCCAAAATGGCCGCCCGTCGTATTTTAGAATTCTTTCTTTAATGAGAATTCCCGTGTGCTCTCGGATAAGGGAGGCAAGTTGACCGGTTGCATTTTGTTCAACGTCAATAAGTCTGGTCACGGGAGAAAGAAGCTTAATAACCTCTTCTCCTGGAAAAGGAAAGAGCCAGCTAAAATGAACGAGTTTCGCTTTTTTCCCTTTTGTAACCAGAAGTTTCATCGCTTCTAAAATGGGACCCTTGCTTGATCCCCATGAAACGAATGTTATTTCTGCGTTACTGTCACCATAGACCATCGGAGGTTTGATGTCGGCTTTCATCGCATCAAGTTTTTTGAGCCGCTTGGCGGTCATGGACGAGCGCATTTTGTCATCTTCCGTCACGTGGCCTACCTCGTCATGTTCATAGGAGTCGGCACAGTACAGACCGTGTTGTACGCCCGGGACACTACGCGGTGATACTCCGTCGGGGGTATCGAGCCGGTAGCGCTTAAATTCACCGTCAGACGCCCCCGGATCGCCCAGATGTAACTTGCCCCGATCGATGGTGACCTCTCCTGAAAAATTGCTCGCCGACACGCACCACTGGCTCTCGTTAAGATACTTATCTGTAAGTAGAAATACCGGTACATGATAGCGATCAGCAAGGTTAAATGCGTCGATTGTCAGACTGTAAGCCTCTGCAATGTCTCCGGGTGCAAGTACGATGCGCGGAAATTCTCCGTGTCCGGCATGAATGACAAACTGAAGTTCCCCCTGTTCGGTATACGTCGGCATTCCTGTCGCAGGTCCCACCCGCATGCCCATATCGATGACAAGCGGCGCTTCCACAATGCCGGCAAACGACAAGCCCTCTACCATGAGGGCAAAACCGCCGCCGCTTGTTGCCACCATGCTGCGCACTCCAGCGAGAGAGGCTCCAATTGCCATATTAATGCCCGCAATCTCATCTTCCGGCTGCTTATAAACGAGCTGAAGCAATTTGGCGTGATCAGCTAAGAACGTAATGAGCGCGTTAATGGGCGTCATGGGGTAAATTGCTGCGAACTTAAGTCCTGCACGTACCGCTCCAATACCTACCGCCTCACTTCCATTGACAACTAACAGTTTTTCTTTTCTTTTCCCGGGAGAAAGGTGCATCGAAGTTTCGGAGGCAAAATGCTGTTGTACGTAGTCATATCCTAGCTGAGCAATCGTGGCATTTTGCTTCACGACTTCCTCGCCTTTGCGTTTAAACTGATCTCTGATTACAGCTACGAGATTCTCGAATGGTGCACCAAGAAAGGCTACCGTCACACCCAACGCAACCGTATTTCTCATGATGGGATCGGCCGTCATTTTACTCACTATTTCTCTGATCGGCACAGGCAAAAGTTTTACCTTATGGGCAAAATCTCCTTCCTTCCACGCTGCGTCTTTCGGATCAAAGATAACGAGCGATCCATCCATGAGTTCATCTTTGTGCTTCTCAATACTATCTTTATTGAGTGCGACCAGGATATGAACATCACGGTTCATGGAGTCGAATGTGTCAGTCGCAATGCGCACGGTAATGAAGTTGTGACCGCCGCGGATGAGAGAGGGGTAATCGTTGGTTGCAAACACGTGATACCCCGCACGGCTAAAGGCGCGACAGAGCATCGTCCCTGAGGCCATAATGCCAAACCCCGCCTCTCCACCTATTTTCCACGTAACAGACTCCATCATATATTTTTTACGGATAAATTTGTTTTCCTGTTTCGTCGGTAATAATGATTGCCATCACGGGGCACCCCTTGGCTGCCTCAAGAAGCGTTTCGTCGGTTTCCTGATCTGCGGTATCAAGAATGATTGCCTTTGCCTCATCATCGAGTGCCCATGCTTTGGGGGCAAGTGCGACGCAGGTAGCTGCACCGATGCAAAGACCTCGATCAATTTTCATCGTCAAGTTTCTGATCTTGCGCACTACTTTTGGATCGTTGTCATCCATACCAGGTTATTGTACCACTTGAGAAACTGCTTTTTGAATAGCTTCGAGGGGAATAAGGGCACATTTCACTCGCGAAGGGGTAAGTGTCGTACCCAAAAGTTTTTGCACATCGTCTAACGTGAGCTTCATAATGTCACCGACTGTCATGTCCTTTACTTTCTCCGTAAGCATTGAGGCACTGGCTTGATTAATTGCACACCCTTCTCCATTGAAACGAATATCCTTAATTATTGGTTTCGAATTTTGAGTTTCGAAAATAATCTCGATTGCCACCCGATCACCGCAACTCATATTGACTTCCTCCGACCTCACATTTGCTCCGCTTAAGTGACCAAAGTTTCGTGGATGTTTGTAATGATCGAGAATATTTGCTCGGTAAAGATCCATGGGAAATTACGCAAAGAGTTTTTTGATCTTCTCAAGTCCTTTGATCAACGCATCTATATCTTCTTTTGTTGTGTACACATAAAAAGAAGCACGGGCAGTCGAGGCAATCCCTAAGTATTCATGAAGCGGCATGGCGCAGTGATTTCCTGCACGGACGCAGACATTGTCTTCGTTAAGTAGTTGCGCGATATCATGAGAATGAACACCTTTCATGGTAAATGCTATGACGCCACCGCGATCTTTTGGGTCTCTTGGTCCAATTACGTTCACGTAAGGCAATCTCTCTAACTGACGCAAGACGTACGCTGTAATTTCCATTTCGTGATGACGCACGTTCTCCATTCCAAGCTTATCCAAATAATCTATAGCAGCCCCGAGTCCAATAACTCCTGCAATGTGCGGAGTCCCTGCTTCAAACTTGTGCGGAGACTCTTTAAAAACAGTTCTGTCAACATGCACTTCACTAATCATCTCTCCTCCATAATTAAATGGCTTCATTTCTTCAAGGAGCTCTTTGCGTGCCCATAAGACGCCAACTCCCGTGGGCCCGAGCATCTTGTGTCCGGAAAAAGCGACGATGTCAGCTCCCCAATCGTTGACGTCAATCTTCATGTGGGGGGCAGCTTGAGCAGCATCAACCAGGACTGCACAATGAGGGTTTAAGCGTTTTACTGCGCTAACAATTTTTTTCATTGGGTTAATTGTGCCGAGAACATTGGATACAGCTGTAATTGCGAGTAACTTTGTTCTTCGAGTAATAAGCTTATCCAATTCATTGAGATTTAATGAATAATTCTTATCTAACTTCCAAATTCTAAATTCTAACTTCTTTTCCAATGCCAACTGCTGCCACGGCACAAAATTCGAGTGGTGTTCCATGATTGTTGTGACGATTTCGTCTCCTTTTTCGAAAAATGGCAAAACCCAGCTATAAGCAACAAGATTAATCGATTCTGTCGTGCTTCGGGTAAATACTATTTCTTCCGTACTGGGCGCATTGATAAAGCGAGCTACTTTCTCACGCGCTTTTTCGAACGCTAGCGTTGCTTCCTCACTGGTCGTATAGATGCCGCGAAATACATTTGCCGTGTACTGGGTGTAATATTCATTCATCTTGTCGAGGACCGATTGAGGTTTGAGCACGGTAGCGGTGGAATCAAGGTAAATCATTGGTTTACCGTTGATTTTCCGTTTTAACTGTGGAAAATCTTTTCGAACATCGTGCGCATCAAACATAAAAACTTTTTGTCACTATCTTCACAAAGTCTTCCATAACATTCTTCGTAACTTTTCCGCCACTATTGTATCAGAAATCCTACCGATGGCGCTTTCCAAAAATCCTTCAACAATAAGCTTTTTACCTGAAGCGGAAGAAATGCCTCGGGACGCCAGATACCATAGCTCATCTTCTGAAATCTTTCCAACTGTTACACCATGCGTACAGCGCACATCATTAGCAAGAATCTCTAGGGACGGGTCGCTCCTGACATGAGCAGATTCAGAAAGTAATAAATTTTCGTTTCGCTGATAGGCATCTGTTTTTTGTGCGCGTTT
>CAYSOR010000035.1:0-9204 GCA_964432705.1 uncultured Gammaproteobacteria bacterium | reverse complement strand
GGGATTTTTTTTGTTTCTTTTTTTTATCGTTGTAGTAATCTCCAAAACTAGGCATGCTAGAAACACTTTGCGAACGTCAGTGAGCTTAGTGTTTCTGCACCCTCCTAAAAACGCTCCGTGAGCCGTCCCCGATTCAATCGGGGTGAAAAGGCGAACGGTAAGTTTGGGAGGGTAAGCTCGCTAATGTTAGCGCTGTGCTACCTCCTCATCTATTGTAAAGCCATTTTTCCTTGAATTCAAGAATTGAATTCCGTCCCGCCCGTACTTGACAAAGCAGAGAGAGAGGTAGACTACGCCGGAAATCCTGCCTACTGCCTAGTAAGTATGACAATTCAAGAAAAACTGGTCGAACAAGCTAACGACAAAAAGGTCTTTTATATTGGAGGAATATTTGGAGCGGTAAAGCATTATCCCGGTTCAATGAGAAAGATGACCGATACAGAAGGAAACGTACTCATCAGTGGTGGAGGATATTGTAGTAATTGTGACACACTTATCCCCCATCCTCCAGTAAATCCTAAAACAGGCGCTTCGGCTTGGCCTTCGAGATGTCCCGCTTGCGATGTTCCGCTGTGAAACTTCCAAGAACATAGTTAACATCACTTCTACCCCACCCCGTGTTAAATCTTGAGCCTCGTGACTTTGCCGGAATATTGTTCAATGAATTGACCTGGGGTCACGATTGCAATATGTTTTAGTTTTGTCGCAAGGATGAGCAGATGTTTTTTGTCTAGCGTAACCAGATATTCTGCTTTCGCTTCAACACTCGATGCAAGTACGTGCGTATCCCCAAAGTCAACCACTATTGATTCATATTGAGAAATTACTTTTTTTTGCGGTGCAGGTATGACGCGAAAATAATCAATGGTAATGATTGCTTTTTTTTGTGTTATCCCAACCCTTTCTGCATTTCTCAACACTTCGTCAACAATAAGTTCGCTTACTACCCCACCAATTCTACCTTCTTTAACCCAAGAAATTAGCTTTCCCGATCCCCCTTGCGGTGACATAAGCCCGGCCAGCACGACCGACGCGTTAAAAAAGACCGAAGGTTTCACTTACAGAAGCCCTTTCTTTCGAAGTGTTTTACTTTCTTCTTTATCCAAAGCCAAAAACTCATTCAGTTCACTATCCGTATAGGAACGGACGGGATAAGGGATGATTCTCACCGGCTCCAGAATGAGTCTTCCCTTTACATTCCGTACCCGTATAAGATCACTATCGCTTAAAGACAATGCCTTTCGAAATTTTTTAGGGATAGTAAAGAGACCTTTCGGTTGTAATTTAACAATTTCTTCAAAGAGTAACGTTTGCATGATTTCTCCTACTTTCCATATTACAGAAATTCCATATTTTGTCAAGATCTCAAAAATCCCGCCTGTACTTGACAAAGCAGAGAGAGAGATGTATAGTACGAAGCTTAGAGGTGTAACTCTATGGCAACAGTCGGTACCTTTGAGAGATATACTGGAGTGTGGGCACAAAAAGAACTTGTTACCGTTATTATCAATGATGGAACCGCAACATGTGATAAACCCTGCCCTATCAATGGCCTTATTACCTCAGCCAGAGTAAGAGTTTTGGGAACAAAGTTATGCTACTATGGTGTTGATCTTTCGGGCAATGAAAGCAAGCTTAAAGCGATTAACGCAAAAAATTTTCCGAAATGCGGATTTCCTACGCAAGAATCAGTGGCGATTTTTGAAAGCAGCCAACAAAGCTAACCACCCTTTCTCTACCCCAACCCGTGTTCGATCTTGAGGCGGCTGACTTTGCCGGAAATATCCTCTCCTGAGACCCCAAAATCTGTGAGTAATTTTTCAACAATCGATATGGCGGCCTCAAATTCCGGCTGGACGATGGTATGAACACCTAGGGATTTAAGCCTCTTTTGATCTTCTTCGTGATGCGTGCGGCAGATAATGCGAATTCTGCGGTTCAGCGAATGGGAGTTACTGATGACCAATTCCTGCGTGTGGCGGTCCGGAATTGCGATAACGACCGCTCGGGCAAGGTCGACCTGCGCGTAGTCGAGGACATCTTTATCCGCCGGATCTCCGTAGACTGTCACAATCCCCTTTTGCCGCAAGCTACTAATGGTATTACTATCATAGTCAACCACAACAAACGGAATCCCTGCCATTTCAAGTGCGCGACCAATGTAGCTTCCAACCCGTCCGTAACCGCAGATCACGACGTGACTTTCCATTGGCAGTCCCCGGTTTTGAATAAATGTTTCCTCACGCTCTAGAAAAATCTTGGGAAACCGGGCGAGTAGCCCTCGAAATTGATTGTAGACCCCATGCGTATTGGCAATTATTGGAGAGCTCATAAAAATCGTCAGGAACGCAAGCGCTACCAAGAAAACATACTGATCGCTTGTGAGTGCATGTAAGCTCAAACCTTCCTTAGCGAGAATAAAGCCAAACTCGCTCATTTGGGTAAGGGAAAGAGCGACGGCAAACGCGGTTTTTCTGTGATAGCCCATGAAACGCGCTAGCCCCATGACGATAAACCATTTTATAAATAGAATGGCAACAGTCAAACCCAGGAGTTTGGGCCAACTAGAGAGCATGATAGAGGCAGGCAGTACCATACCCAGGCTCACAAAAAAGACGACGCTAAAAAGGTCGCGAAGCGGCCGGATTTCGCTAAATACCGCATGATTTTGGCTTGTTTCCGCGATGAGAAGGCCGGCCAAAAACGCACCGAGAGCGGCAGAGAGCCCCAGGGCGTAACTTATGAGTGCTGCAAAAAATACAATACCCACGACGACGAGAAGAAATAGTTCACGGCTACGGATCTGGGAAACGGCATTGAGAAGCTTCGGTACGCCGTGACGGCCGAGGTAGATAACGAGTAAAACGACGACTCCTGACTTCACTAGACTTGCGAGTATGGAAATAACGGTTCCACCCACGCTCGCACCACTGCCTCCCACAGCGACAAGCGCTGGGAGGATAAGCATAAGTGGGACGACCGCAAGATCCTGAATAATAAGCCACCCTGTCGCCACTTCGCCGGGCAGGCTTTCGAGTTCTCCTTTCTCAGAGAGTATTTTTACAACAACAGCCGTAGAAGAAAGCGAGGCAGCTGCCGCAAACACTATGGAAGCGAGAAACCCAAACCCAACAGTCAAAAACAAAAAGAGAAAAATAAAAATCGACAGTACAATCTGCGCTGCAGCAGCCCAGGCAATCGTTCCCAATACTTTCCGAAGCCTGTGGAAAGAAAACTCAATGCCAAGAGTAAAGAGAAGAAGGGTTATACCTCCTTCGGCAAGCATATCCAGAAGGGGCCGATTGGTAAATGTTGGTAGAAGATTGCCGATGAGTACGCCGCCGGTGATGTAGCCGACGAGCATGGGAAGCCTGAGTTTACGGGCAATGACTCCCCCGCCGATAGCAGCGGAAAGGATAAGAAGAAGAGTGGTGATGAGAGAAAGGCTGGAAGACACAAAAAATCTACAAATAAACAAATGACAAATCTGCAAATGAATGATTAAATTTCGAAAATGATTTAATCATTTTCCCATTTATTTGTAGATTGGCAGATTTGTAGATTTGCTTATTTGAGTATCCTTTCCATATCATCCGGCACCGGGCATTCAATTGCAAGTGTTTTCTCCGTTTGTGGATGCGTGAAGGAAATCTTCCATGCGTGGAGCATGACGCGAGGTGCCCAGATTCTGTCTGATCGAGCGGTTTTTCTACCGGCATACTGAAAATCACCGACAATCGGATGGTTTATGTATTTAAGGTGCACTCTGATTTGATGAGTTCTGCCGGTCTCGGGATAGAGTTCGACGAGAGACAATTCCTCATTCGTGATACGTGATTCGTGATACGTGATACGTTTATACCTCGTCACCGCTTCCTTCCCGCCCGGCACGATGCCGAACCGTTCCCTGTTCCACGGAAGCCTGCCTACCGGTGCCCGGATTTCTCCTTCCTCCGGGACAACTTTACCGTGAATAATCGCAAGGTAGGTTTTCTTTACGACGCGCTCCTTAAACTGCCGCTGAAGCTCGACAAACGCTTGTGGAGTTTTGGCAATAATGAGGCAACCCGAGGTTTCCTTATCAATCCGATGTACAATCCCCGCCCTGTTTATAAAATCCTGATTGGTCTCTGTCATTCCGGGCTTGACCCGGAATCCATCTTCATTTAACTTTGGATCCCGGCTCCCCGTATCAAAGTACGGGGCAGGCTTCGGCCGGGATGACAAGTAAACTTCAACCCACTCCTCTAGCGTCTCTCCTTTCACACTCTCAGAGCGGTTGACAACTATTCCCGGCGGCTTGTTAATAACAAGGAGACTATCGTCTTCGAAGAGAACTGTGATATTCATGAAGCCGTTTTTTTACCCTGTGCTCGCTCTTTTTCGTGTCGAAGGCAAAGAATTGCTGTAGGCAATATGGCGAGCCTGTCTGTGTCGATCATGTCGCCGCACACGCTACAAAATCCGTAAGTTCCTGCTCCAATCCGCATGAGCGCCGCGTCAATCGAGTTCCGTTTGACTTTCAGTTCATCAACCATTGCCGCAAACCGATCGTGACTGGACTCCTCATTTGCGTCTGCGTCAGAGGCATTATCATTGACTCGATCGGGATTAGTAAAGGGATCTTGAGCCGAAAGCTCATCTATGCGAACCATGACCTGCTTTTTTTCCTCTTCGAGGTGTTTTCGTATATCAGTTAAAATATCACTCGGAAAGTTCTTCATAATGGTATTAAGGTTTCACTGCCTAGGAGAGATTTTCCTTACTGCGTTACCAATTTTTTGCTTCATCCCCGCAATCACCGGCCGCAGTTTCTCCCGTCCTCCTCCCCGCACGTAAAAAGCGCCAAGAGCTTCTGCAAAAAGTGCTATGAGTACCCACTGGTTGGCGCTAATCTGAGCATAGTATAACGTACTTTCCTTAAAAAATTCAAGAGCGAAGAAGATGGGGGTAAACAGCAAGAAAAACCAAACTCCAACCACGCCATACGGCCACTTCTGTCTCTCCGCACGGCGCTCAAGAGTGAGAAGTATCATTCCCAACACAACAAGTGCCACGAGTTCGTAGATCTGCACCGGATGACGGGCTCCGACAGATCCAACAATGTTAACCGCCCATGGGATACTCGCGAGTTTCCCCGCCTCACTTCCATCGAGAAGCGATCCTATCTTGCCGATGACCAGAGCCCATGGCAATGATACAGCCACAACGTCGAGAATCATGCCGACCCGAACCTTGTATGTTCTGCCAAGATACAGAAGTGTGAGGGTACTTGCGAGAAATCCGCCATAAAATGAAAGTCCCGGCTGCACCCAGAGTGCAACGATTTTGAGCATATTGTCGACAAATAGAGGTGCGTGCGTCAACACGAATACAGCTCTCGAAAAAACAAGACCGACAAGCGTACTATAGAACATGAGGTCAAAAATTTGCTGTTCAAATACTCCTTGGGATCGAAGTTTGCGCCAAAAAAGGAATGAAAACACCGACCACGCAAAAAGAACAAAAACGCTAAAGCTAAAAACATGCACAGTGCCTATGGAAAAAAGAATGGGAAACATAGACTACAATGTATTATACTTCATCCGATAAATTCCATAGATTACAATGAGTATTCCCAAGAAAAAAATAACTTTTCCCACACCAATAACATCTGCAAGCACGCCGCCGATAACCACGGGTAAAATTCCCACCCCACCGACAGAAGCCGTGAGCATTCCGTAGACTCGTCCGCGTAACTGTCCGCTAGCCTGAGATTGCAGGAGACTGTTTGCCGGAACGTCCAAGAGAGCGTTTGAGACACCCAAAAGGAAAAAGAGAGCAAGCTCCAACGGAAGAATCACGTGGGCAGGTACGAGCCAGCGCGCGTAATGAGAAAGCCGTACCGTAAGAGAAATGAGGATAAGGATAATCCCGGCAGACATAATGCCTGTCCGGATAAGCTTTTGAGCTCCGAAGCGAAACCCTGCCTGACCCACCCAGAGAGCACCTATTATGATACCCAAAACCGTCGGTCCAACGACGACCCAAGAAACGTCACGAACATCGATCTCAAGAACCCGGTCCGCAAATCCTGGACCGAGAGTACCCAAAAGGGCGAGCATGACCTGTGTGCCAGTAAGAAGCATAAGGGCGTCAAAAAGAATTGGAGAACGTGCGACATAGACGAGTCCCTCACGCAGTGACGAAAGAATTCGCTCGATGATGTAGAGCGGTCGATACGAAAAAATCTGCGTAAGAGAGCGCACTCCGCCTCCCTGTACCGGTATGCGGCTTACCATTATGGCGGCTATTAGGAAAAGCACTGCTATAACGAGGATTGACCATTGCCCTCCGAATTGACGTATGAGCGGGCCCGCAACTATAAAACCAATCCCCATGCTGGTGTAAAACGTAAAAGAAAAAAGACTATTGGCGCTCACCAAAAGCGTTTTCGGCACAAATCGCGGGATAAGCGGCGCTTCGCTCGGTACGTAAAACTGATTAATGACAGCGCTCACAAATACAATAAGATACATAACACCGACGTGACTCGCAGAAAAAAATAGGAGAAGGGCAAGCCACGCGCGAATGATGTCACACATAACGAGGACCGACCGGCGATCAAGCCGATCGACAATCGCGCCTGCGATCATGCCAAAAAGTACCGCTGGTACACCGTAGGAGAGAAAAAGACCGGAGACAGCGGCGTTACTTCCGGTTTTTTGGTAAATAATAAGCGCCAATACAAAGAGAAGGCTATTGAGCGCTAATTGTGAAAAAATCTGCCCGAACCATAAAAAAAGAAACGGGCGGTGAGAGAGAACGCTCAGGAGAATCGATCGTGGATGTGTCTCGTTCATGGTGCGGCGCGATTGCAGTGATTTCTTGAGATTGTCCCCATCATATCATACAATAGAAGTTATGACGTCCACCGCTCATGCGCTCGTTGCCGGTGCCATTGCCTCCAAATTTACGGATCCGGTCACTTCGACAAGCCTTGCGCTTCTCTCACATTACATCATGGACTCTGTCCCACATTGGGACTTCGGCACCAACTGGCGCTTTCGGCCCAAAAAAATTACCGGGCTTCTCGCTATAGCTGAAACCCTGTTGGGGATATGGCTGTCGTACGTATTATTTCGTTCTACCGTTCCTCTTGCATTATGGACTGTAACTGTGGGGGCAAGCTTACTGCCTGACTGGATTGAAACACCCTGGTATATATTTTTCGCGCATCACCAAAAGCATGCACCGGACGGCCGCGCGTCACTTGCGGAAACAATCAGCTTCAAGATCTATAAAGCCCAAAGTTTTTTCCACGCCAAAGCTCAATTACCTCTCGGAATTATCACCCAAGTAGTCACCGTCATCTTCTTTCTTTTTCTCTTACAGTAATTCATTGCGGAAAAACCATTCCAGAGGCTCGTCAACGAATTTGCAAAGACACGTTCAGCTATTTCCTTCTCGATCATCAAGATGTCTCCATTCTTCACTAAGTGCGCGTTTGCATATTAAAGTATTAAAGAATCCACCTAACGACGAGAGCAAACGCGCAGTTGTCTTTGAAATTGTTCCCTTCGCCTCTGTCATAAGAAAGACTGGCGCGGGGAGGTGCACATTTTCGAGTATCGCCACGCCCTTTGTTTATGGAGATACTAATCTGATGGAAAGAGGCTTGGCGAACGCAGCAAAATGCGCACCGACCAAAGCGCACATCGGAGAAATTAAGTTCTTCTCACGCGGATGAGGCCGGAACAGGCGGTGATCTTTACGCCTCGTTTCTCAAGCTCATCAAGGAAAAGGTTCATCCCCAAACTATCAGAGCTAATGTGGCCGGCGATGACTAAATTAATGTGATATTTAAGGGCTTCTTTTCTGTGTTCCTCACCCGCATGCATACCGACAACCGTGCCTACTCCGGCGATCGCGAGTTTTTCATAAACAATGTGTGACGCTTCGGTGCCGCCGGTAAATTCAATCGGAGCGACTTTTCCCGCGCGGTTGCGGCTGTCTCCGGCAAAAATGACCGGCCCGGCTTTGCCTTTCATCGCCTCTTTATATTCTGGTTCGCGTTTAAGTATGGCAAGCACATCCCCCACTGTTTCTGCTTTATTCTTTTGAAACAATTTCTCCATGTAATTATGGACGAGGTTATCCGTAATCGTGTGGGTACACATGAAGGCAAATCTCAATAGTCTCGCAGCATCGACTGCCTGGTTGTGGTTGCGTGGGCTAAAGCGACGATGAATTTCACTAATTCTATCGCGCATGACTCCTTCAGCGACGTTAATCGGCACGCCGTATTGAGCCAGTACGTCTGCCTGCACGTCCATGACTTCGTGAAGGGCTGCAAGCGGCGCTCCCGCGGGGTGATGGGTAAGGAGGAGATCAATGCTTTTGCCTTTTTGGTTCAATCGATCGGCAAGGAGGACTTCAGCTGAAGAAATGTCAATTCCTGCAAGGATTGAATCAACTTCTTTATTAGGATCACCAAGAAGAATCCTAGAGTCTGAATAGGGATTGACGAAATCTTCAGGGTCAAACTCGTCTTTTTTTGACTTTGGAAGATCTTCGTATTCTGCTTTTCTGCGGGCTAAAAGTTTCTTAATCCCGTCGACTCCCCTCGGATCCGCCCCAATCCCCATCTTCACTGCCAACTTATAAATATCCCCAAGTTTCATAGGTGAGAGTTAACCGGTTTCTCTAAATGGATCCCAATAAATACCCTGAATAAGTGGAAACGATAAGCGAGCATTACAAGGTGCGCATTTTAATACCTTCATAGACAAAGGTCGAACACCCTCTTTACTTGGTGTTCCCGCCTCAATACCTTCCACCACATTATGACCAGCGCCATAATGATTCTGCCTAAAAAATTTTTCAGCTGGAATATAAGGAATAAATATCATAATGGTTCATGTTATACAGCAAATCTCGTAATTACACAAATTTTAGTGCCAAGAGAGGGAGTCGAACCCTCACGAGGTGTAATCCTCATAGGTTTTTGAGACCTAAGCGTCTGCCGGTTCCGCCATCTTGGCTTATGCGTATTATAACGCAGTTCATTGCGTCATGTCATTCCGGGCTCCCGCCTGCAATTGCCTTCGCAAAGCGATGGCGGGCAGGTGACCCGGAATCGATGGCCGGAATGACAAAGTGTTGTTAGCGGACGGCCGGCGTTGGAGCTTGTTCTCCACCGCGTTTGCGTTCGACCGAATAGAA
>CAYSOR010000034.1:3489-9262 GCA_964432705.1 uncultured Gammaproteobacteria bacterium | reverse complement strand
ATGCCTAGTTTTGGAGATTACTACAACGATAAAAAAAAGAAACAAAAAAAATCCCAGCTCGAAAAAAAAGCGGTTAAACAAATGAGCTCCTCTTCTAGTTGGCAGCTGCCGCAGGTATCAATTATCAAAAAGGGCAAGAAAGAGTGGTAACCCGTGACAAAGTATGAGCGCCTCGGCATGCGCCTGTGGCAGAAAAAGACCAGATGGTTCCTTATCGCTCTTTTTTTCGCGCTGAGTATATTCCTGTGGCGCGGGTTTTTCCGCAGTCAGAATTTTTCGAGGTTCACCGTCGCCATCGCGGGTGAGCCGAGCCTCGTCTGGTCATGGGACAGCACCCGGAACCGGTCGGTACTCGTCGCGCTGCCGTCTCGTGCGATGATTGAGTCTGTTGGAGGCTACGGCACCTATAGCGTTTCCTCGTTGTGGAAGCTCGGTGATTTGGATGCAAACGAGAGGAACATTTTTTCGCAGTCAATCGGGGAGACGGTCGGCATTTCAGTCCCGTGGTATGTCGGTAGGCCCACGGTATCGGCAGGCGATAGCTCAGACCAACCCAGACAAGATCCACTCGGAATAATAAAGGATTTCTTTTCGTTTTCATCTATTACACGGTATCTCGGCGGTAGCTACAGGACCAATATCTCTCCGTTTCTCTTTGTACGCATGGTGAGCGTTGCACGTAATATTACCCCCCATACGACAGTCGTGATCGATGGCTCTGCGGCTTTGGTGCGTACAGATTTGCCGGACGGATCACAAGCCCAAAGCGTCAATGTTGGCGCGTTAGACGGCCTGATTGCGCACGAATTTGAAGATCAACGAGTCAGGCGTGAGGCACTACCGGTCGGTGTGTACAATACGACTGGTATCGCCACACTTGGGTCCCGTTTTGCACGTAGACTCGGTCACATGGGCGCGATGGTACTCCTTGTGGATAACAGCGTCGCGGACGTAACGTCCGTGTGTGAAATACACGGCACGGATAGCGCACTCAAAAGCTACACGGTAGAGCGCATAATGGAAGAATTTGGTTGCACGCAATCCGGTGAGATAGATGGCTATGAGGGAGTGGATCTTGCCGTACTTTTGGGCAGAGACTACGCTAAGGAAGCTCGTGTGAGATGATCTCGTTAGGTTTCCGGCTCGCTTTTTTCCTCGCTCTCTTCACCGGTGGGCGTCACATCCGGAGCCTCAGCGCTCTTCTCCCGACCAAAGGGGATAAAACTCGTGGATGGAGTGAAAGACGGGTGATGGGCGTAGCGTTTCCCCCGAGAAACCTCGCGGAGGATAACAGTGAGTGAATTTTTCGCCGTACCTTTTACCACAACCTGATATAGGTTGCCGCCGGTCAAAAGATGAATGAGACGGAAGGAGAGATCATCGGGTAACGCGCCTAAATACGTTTTTTTGTCGTCTCGAATTTCGACAACATGGTTTCGTGCCTTGAGGTACACTTCCTGTCCCGGAGAAACGGAAGAAAGAATCTGAACAGGAGCAAGATTAATGCACGAAGCAATTTTTGTTTTCCCCGGTTCCTCGAGGAAGAGGAGGGGAGACATGTGCTGGTTGAGTCCACGGTTTGCGGTTTTTCGCTTGAGGCTCGTCAGTCTATTGAGATTTTTGAGACTGATTTGATTATACGGATCAAGTTTGAGTACGGCCTGAAACGTCCGCTTTGCACGCATGAGTTGGCCGCTTTTTAAGTAAGCAAACCCCAGCCTATTGAGAGAATCGATATCGGATTTATCTTGTTTTATGAGAAGCATGTTGAGGCGGATTGCTTCTTTCCAATTTTGCTCGAGCGCTTTTTGTATCGCAGTTTCAGGAGAGGGAACAGTCATTGCGGGCATGCTGCCCAGTTTACTGTTTTCTTGAGAAAAGTCAAGGGAGAAAGTACAATACAGTTCATATGAGTGGTCATTCCAAATGGTCAAAAGTGAAACATCAGAAAGCGGTCACGGACGCTGCCAAAGGCAGTGCATTTACCAAGGCAAGCCGCGCAATCACGGTGGCAGTGAAGGAGGGCGGTGGAATTACCGATCCTGAAAAAAACTATCACTTGAGACTCGCACTTGATAGAGCTCGTGAGGTGAACATGCCCAAAGACACGATAGAGAAAGCGATTGAGCGGGCTAGTTCTTCCGGACTAGAAAATATTGAATCGCTTATCTATGAAGGGTATGGACCCGGTGGGGTGGCGCTTCTTGTGGAGGTAGCCACAGACAATCGCAATAGAACTGCCTCTGAATTGAAATATGCGATTGAGCGGGCAGACGGGTCGTTTGCCTCTACCGGATCGGTACGTTTTCTGTTTGATCGATGCGGTGTTATCACTATTTCAAAAGGATCACATTCGTTTGATCAACTGTTTGAAATTGCGCTCGAATGCGGAGCATCTGACGTAGTCGAGGCAGGGGAGTATGTGGAGCTTTATACGCCAGTGCAAGAAGTAGAAGCCGTGAAAAAGAAACTCACGGAAAAAGCGATACCAATTGATAATAGCTTGGTGATTTTCCGACCCAAGAGCTTTGTTTCCCCAGGGGAAGATGGCGCAAAAAAGAATGAAAAGCTTGTCCAGGCTTTGGAATTGATCGATGACGTGCAGAAGGTGTATACCAATCTTGCCTAAGGAGTCAGATGAAACAAAAACTCATACGACTGGTGCGCTTTACATGGAAACGCTGGGAGCGAAGAATCACAGTATCCAAACGTCAACAGTTTGTCATTATTACGCTTCTTTTGACCATGGGTATGGTGCTGACCCAGCTTGTGCCGGCGGATTTGCGTTACCCCATGGTGAGTGTGCTTTCTGTTTGTACTTTTTTGGCAACAGCATTTGCAATGCGCGAGGATTTATCGGGGGTCGAATGGTTGACGCTTCTTATCCTTCCCACGCTTTTTACTGCGGCTATCGGACTATTTTATTTTCTTTTGCCGGTCCGCTGGCTCACCAGGCTTCCGGTGGCGGCCCTCTATGCAGTAGGAATTTACGCGCTTCTTCTCACGGAAAATATCTATAACGTCGCCGCCGAACGCACGATTGCGCTTTTGCGCGCAGCTCATTCCGTAGGATTTTTACTCTCGCTTCTTACGTATTTTCTTCTCGTTCAGACGATATTGGCTTTTCGTCTGCCATATTACGCCAATGGAATTCTGGTGGGATGTGTGAGTTTTTTTCTCATTATCGGATCGTTGTGGGCAGTGGAACTGGGGGAGCGGTTGAGTCAGCGAGTGTGGCGCATAACAGTCGCGCTTTCCGCTGTTTTTATGGAACTATCGTGGATATTTTCATTTTGGCCCGTTGCGACAACGCTGATTGCGCTTTTCCTGACGACCTGTTTTTACAGCCTCGTCGGCATGGCACAGCAGTACCTGGTGGAAAGGCTTTATAAAAAGACGATTGTTGAATTTTTGGGTGTGGTGACGATTGTATTTTTCATTGTGCTGCTCGCGACGCGCTGGCGGGGGCAAATTTAAATAGAGCAGAGAACAGGGGATAGGGAAGTGCTTGAAGATATAGTTTGATATATTTAATTTATCCGCCTTCGCAGAAAACCCCGATTTAATCGGGGATGAATGCGAAGTGTTTTCTGCTTCGGCGGATTTCGCTCCGCCGAAGCACGCGGAGAAGATACCACGGGCGTTAGCCCGTGGAGCTTCATTAATTGTGGATAAGTAAAACTATAGGACGAGATAATTATTTTCACGGTGCGATTTAGCACATTTCACAAGCTGGTGCTTGAGAGTAGTGTATAGCTTCAATGAGAGAACGCCAAGCACCTCTAGCCCTCTCTCTTGAGTACACAATGTGTGCGAAAAAAAAGATGTTTGGATTGTTACTACGCTCTAAACGCGTCATCGCGTCCTGAGTTTATCGAAGGATCTCAGCCTCAAAAATAGATCTTTGGAGCGTATCAATGGGCTAAAAATAACCGAAATGCAGCACTTAGCAGTTGTTTGTAGGGAGTGATGTTAGCCATGGAATGAAGACTTTGGAGCATATTAAGGCGCTAAACAACTTCTCCTATAAAAAACCCGAAAGAAGTTTCTGAGAGTGCTCATCTATCCCCACATTAGAGTGCAATACAAGATAAAGCGTAGCGCGTTGTAAGGGAGCGCTCTTCTTAAGGCCTTAGCGTGAACAACCCTATCCGCAGACCTCCGAGCTCGAAGAAAAGCTATGTCGTCGCACATTATATCTTTTGCGACATCAAATAGCTGTCGCAAAAGATTGCGCTCATTTTACAACGCCTTTGAAGTCTTCGTAAAATGAGCTTTTAAAAATAATTTCGTCTATCACGCTTTGTTATTCTCGCCTCTGCTGTTTTCTTTAACAATGTAACCATTGAGCATTGGACTTAGAGCAATTGGATGAGATGATCTACTAGTCAGCCTGTCGGGTAATAAGCCGTTGTAGGTCATTACAGGGGCTCAAAATCGAGGCTAAAATTGTGGTATTATTTTATATTCAATTCTCGCTCTTTTTGAATTTTTGCTTCGAGTAATTTTTCTGGCGAAAAACCCATCGCACTTGTAAAAATTTCTGCCGCCTCTTGAGCTTTTCTTTCCCAATCATCATCACTTTTATAATATGTTTGATGTTTCCATAGACTAAATGCCTTAGCAACGTCGGGTGGCATAATTTTCGTTCTGAAAAGGACTAGTTGTTCATTAGCGAGAACAGGGTCGTCTTTAACGATAAGAAAATCTCCTGGAGTGAGTTTTTCGCCGCTCATAGGCGTTGATAATATCACAAACCGAGGACTTGACAAATACTCCCACGTCGCACATTATGAATATATGGATCTCAAATTGCTCATCAATGATTTCCTTGAATATCTTGAAATTGAGAAAAATGTCAGTAAACTTACGATCCGCAACTACCGGCACTATTTAGAGCGGTTTTTGGGCTTCCTGGCGGCCCGTATCCCCTCCCCTACGCATGTTGACATTACTTCCGAAGTCGTGCGGCAATACAGACTTTATTTATCCCGATTTAGTGACAAACACGACCTCACGCTTAAGCGAGTGACGCAAAATTACCATTTGATTGCACTACGAAGCTTCCTTAAGTTTTTGATTCGTCGCAATATAAAGGTCTTAGCTCCCGAAACAATTGAACTTGGAAAAGCAGAGAGTCACAGTATAAAATTTCTCGAGCGCGATGCGATTGAGCGACTTCTCAATATGCCTGAGATCAGTAAACTCCAAGGCATGCGTGATAAAGCGATTCTTGAAATGTTATTTTCCACCGGACTGCGCGTTTCTGAGCTTGTTGGCCTTAATAGAGACTCAGTCAACCTCGATCGACGGGAGTTTGGCGTCATCGGCAAAGGCAAACGGCCGCGCGTCGTCTTTCTTAGCGAAAAAGCAGCGGAGTGGATTAAGCGATATCTTGCGAGCCGGCAGGATCTGGCCAAGCCCTTATTCGTTCGTTATAGCGGCAAAAAGCCCATTGAGGGAGATAAAACCGGTGAATCCTTACGGTTGACGAGTAGAAGCGTGCAGCGGCTTGTAGAAAAATATGTTCGTAAGGCAAGATTGCCGATAAAAATTACTCCCCACGGGCTTCGGCACAGCTTTGCAACGGATCTTCTTTCCGGTGGCGCTGATCTTCGAGCCATTCAGGAGCTTTTAGGCCACAAAAACGTCTCTACGACGCAAATCTATACACATCTCACAAACCCCCAGCTTCGCCAAATCCACGAAAAGTTTCACAGGCGATAAGCTATGCAACAAGCCTCGCAGCGCCCAAGATACCGCTGTCTTCCAT
>CAYSOR010000034.1:0-3389 GCA_964432705.1 uncultured Gammaproteobacteria bacterium | reverse complement strand
CCTGCCAAAACAAACTCCCTTCGATGACAAAGGTACAGTCTCTATTGAGAAAACGCGCGATACCTGCAATCTGGCAGGCTATAAGAGCAGCGGAACCCTCCAATACTTCCCGCGCGACGCCGGGGGTTTGCGAATCGTCACGTTGACGCGCGATGGCATTAAGTTCTTTCGTGGATGTAAGTTCCCGATACCGTATGCCGAGTTTTTTCATTTTGAGATTAAAATGTTGGAAGAGATAGCCGCCCGCAGTTTCTTTTTCAAAAAGATTGTTTCCCGGTGAGGCCGAGTGTTTGTCAATAATTTTACCTTCAGTGCTTTGTATGAATTTGTTAAATCGTGCTGATTCTAAATTAACGAGGATGTTTTCATCCAAAAACAGCGCGAAGTTTTGGCCGGTACCAACCACACCGCCGACCAGGCCTTCCCAAGAAAACCGGGTAAGTCCGGAAAGAAGGAGGCACACCGTGTCGTTGGCAAGGGCAACGTGGATAGTCCGGTTCAGGATTTTTTTAACATGGTCCTCGATTGTCTCCCCAACGCGCTTGCCCACCAAGCCAGTAAATGTATGTTCTTTGGTGCCGGTTTGAAGCACACCATCAAGTAGGTCTTCACGCAACACTGGCTCTAACGGGTAGGCAAAATTGAGAGCAAGGTGCGTTACCCGAGAGTCAAGATTTTTTTCAATAAATCTCAGAAATATGTCTTTGGAACTAAGGAGCGGAAGAGATTTTTGAACTCGCGAAAGAATGTGGATTTTCTCCATCCTTTTCTCTACGATTGCCTTTTGGTAGATTGATCCGCCGATACGAAGAACCTGGAACTGAGTATATTTTGGTATATGAGGCGCGAGCGAGAGTCGGTGCCGGATAAACGCGAGACTTGTTTTTTTACCGCTCTTTGTACGGTCTAGTTCACTAACAAAGGCATCCGTGATACGTTTCAGAACCGAAATATCCATGATAAACAAGAGTGGTTTAATTTGCTGGATACACTTTCGCCGTTCCTATAGAAAATTGTGGCAGATTACATGCTTCTCTTGCAACGACCATCATGAGTTGGGGCTGCCAACGTCGTACAATTTTAAATCTCCCTCGCTTGCCTACTCTCTTTCGTTTGAGGTCATAATCGGTCCAGCGAGTTCGAAACTCGCTCCATGCGTACGATTTTTTTTGTCCGCTGTAGCTATCCAGGATAACCACTCTTCCCTTGCTTGCTAGGTACGACGACACAACTGCCCAGTGACCTGAGTCTGGATGTGGTTTATCATTATCATCGCAGTCATATAGGTAACTCACAAGGACTGCGCGCTGCCTCTCCGGTCGATAGCGAAGCGCACTTTGTAAATGTCGCAGCGTCGCGTTTTCGAGTGTAAGAGCCGGTAAACCGAGCCTTTTGGCTGCCCGGATCATATTTTTGGTTGACGTACCGTTACGGGTGACCTGGCAAAGTTCCTTAAGCTCATCCAAGGATTTGCGTTTTCCCAGAATTTTGAGCGCGGTTTTGAGTGCCACTGGGCCACACGCCGGCTCGCTACTCGTTTGGTAGATTGGTAAAACTTTGCTTCTTCCCATAGGAAAAAATAGATTTGGGTCAGGGGTAAACGATCATTCTATGAGTCTCGGAGGGAATGTTCAAGACCCATAGCAAATTGCATGACAGGGTCCGACCCTGTCACTCGATTTGGAAGCTTAACGTGACAACAACCGACACTTCTGTCGTGCCTGGCTCAACCTGGGTTGGTTCCATGCCAGCTGGTATGCCTACCGCCTTCTCGAGCATAGGAACCGGTCTTGGCTCACCTCCGAAAGATTCGGAATAGTTAATGACCCGGCCGAGCTTAAATCCTGCAATTCGCGCGGCATCTTGTGCCTTGCGTCTGGCCTCAGCTACGGCTTTCTCGCGCGCTTCATTTTGCACTTTGGTTTTATCATCGATATCAAAAGAAATTCCACTCACTTGATTTGCCCCATTTGCTGTCCCTGCATCGATAACGTTATTTGCTTTGTCGATATCGCGGACTTTAATGGTGAGGTTCGAGCTGGCTTGGTAGCCGGTGACTCGCTGCCTGCCTTGCTGAAAATCATAGTTTGGATAAATACTGTAGTTACTTGTTTGGATGTCTTTTTCATTTACACCGAGTTTTTTGATTGCTGTGGATACAGCATTGATTTTGGTATTAAGCTCCTGCTGGACCTGCTTAACGGTAGTGCCCTGTGCAGTGACACCGACGTTAACGACTGCAATATCCGGTGCAACCGTTGCCTTTCCTTCTCCGCTCACGCTAAATGTATCCGTTTTGGTTGTTGTGACACTCGTTACTGAAAACGGTATGGGGCCTGCGAGCTTCGTGTAGGTAAAGAGGGCGAGAAAGAAGATAACAACGAGTCCCGCTAAATCTTTTCTCATAAAGCCGGTTGTTCGAGCTTGTGTATGCGTTTATCCAAACCTTCAAATGTTTTTGTTATTGTGTCGTGCTGCCCTTGATGAAGTGTTTGTTCTTCTCGTATCGTTTTCAATTCTCCCATCACTTTATCGAGTACAGTCATAACTTTATCTTTAAATTTTGCCACGACTTTCGTGAATTCATCAAGCCATGCGAATTTAGCTCTTTCTAGTTCGTCCTTTACAATTTGATGGATGTCACCTTCGTTATAATAAACTGTGCTCGTTTTTCTCATGGTCTCACTTTATTGATTAAAGAGAAGAGTGTCAATAGGATACAACTATATCATTTTGGCCGCAGCCTGAACGAGATTTTGCATTAGACAGGCAACGTTGACCGGGCCAACACCTCCGGGTGTCGGCGTATGGAAGGATGCGATCCTTCCAACGTCTTCCTCGTCGTAGTCGCCATGGAGTTTGCCCTCACTATCGCGCCAAATACCGACGCTTATAAGAATTGCACCAGGCTTGATGGAATCTGCCATTATCACACGCTCTTTCCCCACACAACTCACAATAATATCCGCATTTTTGATGATTTTTTTGGGATGTATTGTTTGCGAATGAATTTGAGAGACAGTGTGCTGTTGTTTTTTAAAATGATCGAAAATTGGTTTTCCCGCTGTTTCTCCTCTTCCGATAACTACTATATGTTTGTTTTTGAATCCCTCTGGTAAAGTTACTCGAAGAATTTCCTCTACGGCTTTTGCAACAGGTACAGGAAACGGCGAATTTTGCAAAAACCCATCCACGTCTTTATTCTTTCTTATTTTCTCATATATTAATATATGAGAAAGATGAAGAGGAAGCGGTCGTTGGAGAATGAGGCCGTGGACTGATGGGTTACTATTATAATTCTTTATAATTTCACTTAATTGTTGTTTGTTGATGGTTGATGGTTGATGGTTCAACAAGAGGTTCACACCTATTGTTGCCGCTGCTTTTTG
>CAYSOR010000033.1:2891-9373 GCA_964432705.1 uncultured Gammaproteobacteria bacterium | reverse complement strand
TCCATGGGTGAGGAAATTACGGGAAGTTTCAGGGTTATTTTTTTATGCAGCGAGGTCGTCAGGCTCACATCTTTGCGTTTAATCGTGGTGTAGTTTGGCAAAAGCAAAATATCATCAAACGTAAGCCCTTGCTCGCTGATTATTTTTTTCATGATTTTTTAACAAAAGTGGCTTTCCGCGCGATTGCCAAACAATACTCAACCTGCTTTTGTGTTAAAAGTCCTCGCGAAAGTAATCGTTCATATTCCTCGCGTACATTCGTCCCGACAAACTCAGGTCCATCGGAGTTTATGCAAAAAGGAACATGCGCATCTGTAAAAGTTTTGAGAATTTTTCCCATCTCTTGCCAATCGGCAACAACTTGCGTTCTCATGTTACTTGATGGACAAATCTCAAGAACTATATTGCGTTTGGCAAGCTCCCGAATGAGCTTGGGGTCTTCGACCGCCCTGATCCCATGACCAATCCTGTCCGGTGAAAGTTTTTTTACAACTTCCCACATTTCACCAGCTCCAGTTGCTTCTCCTGTATGAATCGTCACTCCTAAGCCCGCCTTTTTCGCTCTCCCTACTGACTTTATAATTGTCTCAAGAGAAAAGCTTTTGTCAATCGGGCCGGCGAGGTCTATGCCCACGACTCCCTCATCGCGAAATCGAATAGCTTTCTCCACAATAATTGCATTTTGTTTTGCCGTAAACCGGCGGTCCATCATGAGGAGTATGCCTGCCCGCACCGGGTACTCAAGGCACGCCTGCTTCATACCGACAGTAGCGCTAAAAATAATCTTATCAAGATCCCGCTCGCCACTGCGGTTTCTAAGCATTGGGTTAAAGCGAATCTCGATCGTCGTGACACCTGCCTTGCGGTAGGCCCTGCTAATCGCATCATGGGTCGCGCGACTAATTGCCTCGGTTGAAGACTGAATAAGCTCTGTCAGATGAAAAAAGGATAAATAATGGTCGTAGGTCGTATTTTCTTTAATCGTCACCGAGTCGATAAACTTAAAATAATCTTTGTGCGGAAGTCTAATCCCTTGTGCATGAGCAAGCTCCCAAAGTAAGTGCGGCGTGGAAGAAGAACCAAGGTGGAGATGAAGGTCAACGAGGTCTGTGAGAAACTTTAACTGCCCCATGATCTATTGTAGCAGAGATAAAGCGGAGTGTTCAATAATGAATTAATCGCCCTCGTAGATTGGAGTTAAAGGTGTTCCATTAATTTCACCAGGCTGTACCTTGTCTATTGGGTTACCTGATTGTTTATCTACCCCTTTTTTTACTACATACTCCATACCACTACTTCCTCGTACAGTTTTCACCTCAGGTACTTTTGTATTGTTCACATTTTCTCCTTTCTATCGATAAATCCTATGATCTGATTCGCAAGCGGCAATATATTTATCTGCCGCTCCCACGACCACTTGGCCTTTGCCGCCTCGCAACCGTTCTGTGTGACGCGCCAGACTTCCGCAGCGCTGGCAAATGGCAAAAAGTTCTAAGCGTTCATCAGCAAGTCCCATGAGATCCGGCGTCGGGCCAAAGGGTTTGCGTTGATAATCATAGAGAAGTCCAGCGGCAATCACATGAATGCCGCTGGCTTTGAGTTTCAAAGCAACGTTTATAATTTTCTTTTTATCAAAAAATTGCACCTCATCGAGAATCACTTTATCTGCGCCCGAGCCAAGAATTTTATTGATAATTGATTCCGGCGTTTCACCGTCAACGAGAATCGCGGGAGTTTTTCTGTGATCGTGTGAGTGAATTTCACTCGAAGTTCCGTAGCGGTTATCGATTTTGGGCTTTACTGTAAGAACCTTGTATCCCATCCGCGTAAATACCTCCACCATCGCGACGAGCTTACTGGTTTTCCCGGAAAACATGGGGCCAGCTATCACTGTCAATTTTCCCTTCTTCGATCTCTTTATCATGAAATCACAATATCCCGTTTTGAGTGAGGACGTCAAGCACCTCTTTGTGAATTTCTTCTCGACTTCTCATTGTCTCGGCTTTTGTACACTCGATCACTTTCCAATTTAGAAGTCTGCTTCCGAGCGTACCGTAGAGCTCTTCGACGGTTTGGAGCATGCGCAAATCTTTTTCATACATATCCTTTTTCTTACTCGTCAGCGTCTCTCTCTCTTCCATAAGTTTTTGTGATACTGCAACGGGTACGTGGAAAAAAATCGTCATGTCAGGCGCAGGCAAGCCAATAATTTCCTGTTCCAGTTTCAATACCCAATCAATGAACTGTTGTTGCTCTTTCTCTGGAAGTCTTGCTGCATGATAGACAGCGCTACTTGCAGTATACCGATTGCTCACAACGATTTTCCCTTGATCACGCCAAGTATCCAGGTCTTTCTTGCTAAGCCAACGGTCACATGCAAAAGGAAGTACGGCAAGCTTAGGGGGAATATGTTCAACCGGACCAAGCTCACCCATGAGCATTTGCCCTGCTAAATCACCAAAAAATGACTCGCTGTAGCGGGGGAAATCAAGCGTCGCAAAGGGAATGTTTTTGTTTTGAAGGTGACGAACCAGAAGCGCGAGCTGCGTTCCCTTCCCCGACCCATCGGTACCTTCAAAAACAACAAGTTTCCCTCGCGTCATAGAAATATATTACCATATATGAATTTGGTGTATAATAGGCCGCCATGATAACCCACGAGTCATTGACGCGGCAAGAAGCAGCAGAAAGAGATGCAGGGATCGATACGTGGCTTACGGAATTTAATAAAATCGTAGATCCGGAACTTGGGGTTTTGCGCTTCAACTTGAGAAAGTCCTGGGAACGATATGTCGAAAAACATATTCACAGTCTTCTGCGCGACTTGCGTGATCCTGAAAATCGAATCAAACCAAAAACAGAAGAGTCTATAAAAATGATTCGTATACTCACGAGGGCTGACAGAAAATGGCATATACTCTCGCAGCTCATTCATCAGGCGGGGTATGAGGCTATTTGGGATAATTCTCCTTTTGATGAAGAATCTGAACACCGTTGGTTGCGAACCCAGGATGATTTTCCTAATCGTTATTCTATGAGAGTTGCTCATTCCAAACAATCATTTGATTTATTGCAAACCCCAGTCTTCACATTGGACACGGTCACCTTAGTCGATGGTCTGCCGACGGAAAAACCAAAAACCATTGAAGAAGCACAAGCCATGATCACACAGATGAGTGGCAAGCAAGTTTCCACTGAAACGGGTTGGGTTTTTGGAATCCAAGTAAAGTCCGGCGCATCCGTAACCCTCCTCAATAAAACCGGGATCACCTACCATGTTAAACCTGTTCTTGTGTCAAACATTAATCGTTATCTTCAAACCGCATCATCGATTTTTGATGTGTCTGGAGGAATCGATTTAAGCTCTGTTCATGCTCGCACAGAATTTATTGATATGAGTAAGCCAGCAATAGTCTATTGTGAGAATAATTACGCTGACACAGGACAACTAACTCTTCGCGGCGAAGATTTAAAAAGTCCACTATTTGATTCTTTTTTTGCCGGTGTCCCAGTCTATGCTGTCAAAGCACTTCTTCCGTTGATTCCTGCAATTTATTTACATGGAGACCCGTTTTACAAAAAAACACCTTACCCAGAAACTAAAACCTTAGAAACATCGTAAACAGTGGGGATTGCCACATCGACAGAAGGATTTTGTGACTCGCTCCACACGAGACACGTTTTCATACCGAGTTTTTTTGCGGGGACAAGGTCAATTTCAATCCTATCGCCGATCATAAGGTGTTGAGCGGGCAGCAATCCAGTTTTCTTCAAAACAGACAAAAATCCTTTCGGGCTCGGTTTGACGCTGCCAATCACATCTGTGGTCAGTATCTGTTCGAACAAAGAGTGTGTCAAACTCAATTTTTGTATCGCTGGCAAAACCCGTGTTCGCACCCCGTTGCCAAGCAAAAAATGTCGGTACGATGATAACGTACGGAATAATGTAACAAGCTTATCATCTCGCTCGAGATACTTCGTGCGATCGTAGTGTTTTTCAAACGCACGTGCAGCTTCTACAATCGACAGCCCGCTTAAGCGGCTGACAACTTCTGTTGCCGACGGTGTTATAACTTTGTAGTAGCGGTTAAATTCTTCCACTGTTTTTTCCCTACTCCAACCAGTGTGTTCTATAATTGCCCGGTATTCGGCCTCGCGAATTTCTTTTGAAAGTTCTGGAATCGAACAATAGAGCGTCCCGTCAAAATCCCACACTAATACCTTAATGTTATTGAATCGTGAATCCATATTAACGTGTTACCATGCTACTATATTCTCCGATGACTCTATTATTTACATGCGGAGGCGTTCTTTGACTGCAACGACAAGTTTTTTTCGAGCCGCTTTACTCCTAATGATGTTGAGTCCGTCTGTTTTAATCGTAAGAATCGGTATAGTTTTACCTGCCTGCGCAGACAGGTTTTCGCTGAGCCACCGGTGGTTAAGCATATCTAAAAGTTCCAAATAACTTTGCGGAATTTTTTGTTCGTATCCCCTGCCTCGACTGCCGATGCGTTCAAGAATTTTGTCAATCGATGTCTCGAGGTACACGATAAGATCGGGCGTAGGAAAGTACGGTTCAAATTGTTTGTAAATTTTTTGATACAGCCGCCATTCGCTGTCATCTATGTGCTCGAGCACGTGTTGGGCTTTGGCGTACGAAAACACGTCCTGCTGAATCGGCGTATCCTGAATAATACCAGCGTATCCTTTTTTCCAAACCGGATCCTTCGCGTTGCTCAGGACTCGCCCAGCTTCAAGAAGCTGGCCCGTTTTTTCCATGAGGAAAAACGTTTGCGAGTGAAACGCCCATCGCTTCATGTCTTTGTAAAAAAGCGCAAGGAATGCATTTTCGCCGAAATTTTCTTCAACAAGATGGAATTTGAGTGCTTTGGAAAGAAGTCTGGCAACCGTGGTTTTTCCACTCCCCATTGTTCCCATAACCGATACATAGAGGTTCTTCTTTCTCACATGGCTGTTGTATCACCCCTCTCAAGAAAGCGCAAGAGTAAAAGAACCGTTTCTTATTGACAGCGTTCTGTTATATGACGTAGTATGTTGTAAAAGCCTTGCCCACCCAAAAAAGTATGCCTGGCAAATGGCAAGAAACAAAACCCGACATTGATGCTTCCTCACACATAGTAACCCAACAGTTAGAAACTTTAAAAAGTCGAGTGGAGAAAAATTTTCCCGGAACCACGTATGCGATTTTCTTTAACCACGCGACTGGCCAACTCGATTACGCCCCTCCCCACCTGATCCTTAGTTCTCCATTCAGCCATGCGATTGACTACGCGTCTGGTGTGTTTGAAGGCATCAGCGCACACGTCAATCAAAAAACAGGTATTCCACACGTCATATTATTGGAACCTAGAACCGAGCGGATGTTCACCCGTTCGATCCCTTCAAGCGCTCTCACCTCACCGATAACCCCTCAAGAATTTCGGCAGGCGGTCGTCGACTTCGTTGCCGTTAACGGCCAGAATAACCAACTGTTCCGAAACCCCCAAAATCCCGATGAACTGGTCCGGGCGTACATTCGACCGACCATCCACCCCGCTTCCATGGGCGGCTATGGGGTGTGGCTAGCGGAGGGATATCCGATCGATGCGGCCTTCATTACGTGGCCGTGGCCGGATTATTTGCCTTCGACAACATATACCGAAGGCGGCGAAGTAGCAATTACCGGCAAGCAGCGTCTCTTTCCCATTACCGGTAAACATGCCCGTAACTACGGTGAGGCAGTGGTCGACAGCAAAGTGGCACGCGAGCGCTTCGGTGTAAAAGAATTTGTCTACCTTGCTCCATATCTCATAGACCAAAACGGATCGACAGTTTGGGAGGATCCCAAAAATACACCGCTCTTCATAAGAAATGGTGCACTGGCAGACGGTCCTGGAGAAGAAGTGTTTGCGATCACAAGCGACATGAAAACCATGATGTATCCTCCTGTGGGTGTAAACCGTTTAGACGGCACAACCCTAAAATACATCGAGCGCCATATTGCGCCGCGCTTCGACATCGAGGCGCAAGAGGGAAATATCACCTTGCGCGATCTTCGTGATGGTAAATATGCAGCGCTTGCGTTTGCCGGCAATGCAGTAAGAATTGCTCCTATCAGACTCATCCGCCTCATAAATACTGCCCCGGGCGATGATTACGGGAACATTGAGGAAGAAATTGAACTTTTTAAACCGGGCGACATCCCCGAACCATTGCGGCGCATCATGAACCAGTGGGAAGATGAAATAAACGGCCGCGTCGATCCCAGTCACCCGTCACTGGTTACGCCGGTTGACATGGAACGAGGAAAAATCATTCGGGAACAGTTGGACTATAAGTTTGCATAGAAACCGGCCCTCTAGCTTCATACATAATTTGACAAAAGCCAACCTGTTTCGATACGATAGGAATTGGAGGTTCTTTAACAGAGAGCGGAAAATGTTTTAGTAAGCGTGTGGCCCGGCTATCATGTTCCTCGC
>CAYSOR010000033.1:0-2791 GCA_964432705.1 uncultured Gammaproteobacteria bacterium | reverse complement strand
ATCATGTTCCTCGCTGAAGCTCGTCACACCAGCCGGGCAAGCCCGGTTGATGCGAGCAACGCGAGCATAATAACCGGGATACGAGGAAGGGGTTCACTCAGAAAAATGCGAAGCATTTATTCTGAGTTTATCGAATGACCCGCCGCAACTTGCTTCTCGCCTTAGTAGATTTCTACTGCGGCTCGAAGAGCGTTTGCTGACGGGCAGGTCTGCGGGTACCCCTCGGTAGCACTCTCTACCGTTAACAGTAATCGGATAAACCTTACAGGTAACTGTAAGAGCAAATGATTATTGATGGAGTCCGCCTCTCTTTTTATTCATTTCTCATTTTTTTCATTTATTTGTAGATTTGCAGATTTGTAGATTTGCATATTCTACATTCCTCCGAAGGAGGCAACATGTGTGGAATTTTTGGATACATCGGCCCTCGCAGTGATGCGGCAAGTGTAGTTCTTGAGGGTCTCAAACGCCTCGAATACCGCGGTTATGATAGCTGGGGAGTGGCGGTCGTTCCGACAACCGGGTCGTCCTGGAGAGAGTCCCGCAAGGCGGGACGACCGATAGGACCCCAACGGGATGCTATCGCTTCGCTCCAGCACGACAAACGCATTGTCGTCAAGAAAAAAGCAGGAAGGATCGGCAATGCCTCAGTTGGTGATATGCCGAAAGGTTCGCTCGCATTCGGCCATACCCGTTGGGCGACACACGGCGGAGTCACGGATATCAACGCCCACCCTCACCTCGACTGCACGGGGACAATTGCCATTATCCACAACGGTATTTTCGAAAACTACGAAGGGATAAAAAAAGACCTTGTCAAAAAAGGGCACCGCTTTGTTTCAGAAACAGATACGGAAGTTATCGTCCACCTTATCGAAGAATATCGGAAAACCATGATGTTTAGTAAGGCGGTCCAGCGCGCGTACAACGAAATGGAAGGGCTCAATGCGTTTATCGTCGTTAACACCCGCGACCGGCAACTGATCGCGGTCCGTAATGGATCGCCACTCGTGGTCGGCTTTGGTGACACAGAAAATTATCTCGCGAGTGATGCCGCGGCGCTTATTCCACATACTAAACAAGTGCACTTTCTCGAGGATGATGAAATGTCGCTCGTCAGCGACGGGGAAGTGCTTCTGTTTAACGCGCACACAGGAGAACGTCTGCAACCCCGAAAACAAAAACTCACGTGGACCGCAGAAGAGGCGGAAAAAGGAAAGTTCCCCTATTTCATGCTCAAAGAAATTTATGAGCAGCCCGGGCTCATTTCTGAGATTGCAGGTGAATCAACAGTTCAAGCCAAACAAATCGCCGAGGCTCTCAAGGCTGCCCACGGCGTTTACATCGTCGGCTGCGGGACGGCGGGGTACGCTGCACTCGCGGCGCAATATCTTTTTTCCGCTGTCGCTAACCGCCATGTCAACGCAGTCATCGGCAGTGAATTTGGCTACCTCCAGGATTTTTTGGTGAAAAAAAGCGCGGTCCTTGCGCTCTCTCAATCAGGAGAAACCATGGACATACTCGAGTCGGTTAAAAAAGCCAAAGATAAAGGCGCCAACATTATCGCTCTCGTCAATGTCGTTGGTTCCTCGCTCTGGCGTTTAGCCGACGTAAAGCTTCCTATCGGCGCCGGACCGGAGAAAGGAGTTGCATCTACCAAAGCGTTCATCGGCAAACTTGCCCACCTTATACTTCTTTCCTATGCCATGAAGGGAGATATTGTCCGCGGCCAGCGCATGCTCACACGTGCCGCAAAAGCCGCAACCGAGGTACTCAAGCAACCGCGAGTAGACAAGATTGTGAAACTCGCCAAAAACCTAAAAAGCGTCGAGCACATCTTTGTCATCGGTCGCGGACTCTCGTACCCAACGGCTCTTGAGGCGGCTCTCAAGATTAAAGAAATCTCCTATATCCATGCGGAGGGACTGGCCGCAGGAGAGCTCAAACACGGACCCCTCGCTCTTGTCACGAAGGGTACGACGTGCATGGTCTTTGCGCCCAATGACGAAACGTATGGCGCAAATCTCGCAGGAGCCATGGAAATGAAAGCACGGGGAGCATATATTATCGGAATTTCTCCCAAAAACCATGAAGTCTTTGACTACTACCTGGCTGTTAAAGACGTCGCTGAAGCAACGATCATTCCAAACGTCATGGTCGCCCAGCTTCTTGCCTACTACCTTGCCATCGAACGCGGCTTAGACCCAGATATGCCCAGGAACCTCGCCAAAAGCGTGACGGTGAAGTGACCGCGGTTTATTCTGCGGTCATCCTGGAGCCCCGATTTTATCGGGGCGATAGGATCTCATGACAATAACAAAAACTCAATTTGCTGTTTATATTCTTACCAACAAATACAACCGTGTTCTCTACGTAGGCGTCACCAACAATCTTATTCGACGCACTTTTGAGCACAAACAGAAAAACATTCCAGGTTTTACTCAAAAGTATAAAGTAACAAAACTTGTATATTATGAACTCTACAACGACTCAAAGGTGGCAATTCTTCGCGAGAAACAGATAAAAAATTTGGTTCGAAGAAAGAAAATTGCGATAATAACCGCCTTCAATCCTCAATGGCGAGATTTGTACTTGGATATAGTTTAAGATCCTATCGGTCGCTAATGCTCCCTCCAGGATGACAGTTCCTATCCTCTATCGTGCCTCGCACTCCAGAGTCCAGAACGCTAAAGCGCTTTATTCGCTGCCGGATCCTGGTTATATTTTTCCGCCATACCGAGTTTAATATAATACTCCGCTCGCTGCAACTCGCTCCCGATATAAATAAGGT
>CAYSOR010000032.1:303-9623 GCA_964432705.1 uncultured Gammaproteobacteria bacterium | reverse complement strand
TTTTGCATATTAACGTGTTAACACGTTAATATATTACTATGTTACCATGCTAATACGTTGCAATACGAGACCAGCTTCTTTGCCTTTAAATAAGACTGTGTCTTCCACCTTCAAGTTTTCCTTGATATGTGAAACAGAACTTCCTGAAAGAACGGATATAGAAATCCTTGGATTTGCGCGCTTTGCACCGCTTACGAACGCCTCAAATGAGTTTTTGTTGGTAAGTAGTATTTCATCACAAATTCGACCAGCGAACATACCTACTTCTTCGTGTGCACTATCGCCGTATGATCCAAGCTCTATCATTGGTTGAAAAACGAGAATTTTTCTTCCTTTTGTCTTTGCCAAAAATGCAATTGCTGCTTTTGCCGCGTCGGGGTTATTGTTAAAGGTGTCATCAATGAAAGTTGAACCATTCATTCCAGCAATTTTTTGCATAACACTCTTTGCCGGACGAATTTTTGCAGCTCCGGCAGCAGCATCGGTGAAGTTCATACCACAGGCAACCGCTCCGGCAACTGCGGCTAAAATATTGCTCACCTGATGCTCGCCCAAAACAGAAGCTTGAACCCTTACTTTCTCTTTGTCGACCTCGCAGGTAAACTCAACTCCGTTAAGTAAAACATTGATCTCTCTTGCTTGAAATGTTTTTTTACCGTGAGCTGTGAACTGTGAACTATGAACTTCTTTACTCCACCACCACACGTCCCGACCATCACGCAAAGCCCACTCTCCCATGGTTCGAACCCGACTGTCGTCAGTGTTGAGAATTGCGAGTTTTTTCCCGACCAGTCCGGCAACAAGCTCATACTTTGCCTTCATCGTATTCTCTATGGTTCCGAAGAGATCCTGGTGTTGCGGATTGATTGCAGTAATAATCCCTATTTGAGGTTTTACCATCCTTGCCATTCCGGCTATTTCTCCGCGTTTATAGGCACCCATTTCGACGACAAAAATCTCGTGATCCGGTCGAAGATTCTTTAGTACTACCTCAGCGATTCCGATCGGAGAATTTTTGCTCGCCTCCGTTTTGAACACCGTAAATTTCTCTGCGAGAATGGTTGCCAGGTAATCTTTGACTGATGTCTTACCGTAACTTCCTGTAATACCAATAACCGTCATTGGCACATGTAATCGAAGTTTTCGAGTTGCTAATCCGATGAGTACGGTGTGATACAGTTTTGTCGGAATGTAAAAAAGAAATACGAGCGCTCCTGTCATCGGGAATGAAAAGAGATCCACAAGAAGGACATTCACGATAGGTAAAAATGGTAAAAAGACAAACAATATATATAGAGCCGTAAGCGTCGAGGTAGCGAGAAGAATTGTTTTTGGTTTAACTGGCGGCCTCTTCCATTTCGGCCAAAGTATGCGTTTTCCTTGCGTCGTGCCGAGGTGAACGAGCATCCGGTCAAAGCGATACTCTTTGATCCACCAAAGCTGAACGTAGGCAAGTACGTTTTTAAAAATCCGTAGAGCCCACACAAAAATAATAAAGCTGAAAAGGAGATTCATTGTGATATCACCCAAGATGACGTTTCAGAAACTGGTCAATGTACTGAACAAAAATCTCCGGTTGTTTAAAAGAGACGCCGTGATCTGCTTCCGGAATAATTTTAAGTTCTGCGTCCGGTACAACCTCCCGCATACGATAAGCAATTGCCGTTGGCGTAATAAGATCATACTCTCCCCAGAGAAGTAAGCACGGTACAGTAACACTCTGCATACTCGTCACGAGTTCCTCTTGGACGATTATTTTAAAAATATCCCGCATCACTCCCTCTGCCCGGAAAAAATCCTTTGCACCGACGACGTAGTAGTACCAGCGGCGCACATAGTCGCTAAAAAGGTTAAGCGGCGTCAAGGAAAAAACGATTCTCCCTATCTTTGCCAACGCTATAAACAACAATAGTTTTTTCTTGGGAATAGGCGTAAAACCTGGAGTTCCGGATAAAATAAGTGCTCGAACATTTTTTGGATACAACTCCTGATATTTGAGGCTTATTCTCCCCCCAAATGAATGGCCGATGAAGATCGGCCGAACGACCTTGTGCTTCCTCAGGTAATCGTCAACAAACCGGGCATAATCGCGAAGCTTCCACGGGTAGTGAGGTGGTAATTCTTTCCCAAAGCCTGGAAGGTCAGGGGCAAATGCGCGAAACCCCAGCTTTTTGAGTTCGTCGATAAGAGGCTGGTAGACCTTTCCTGACAATCCCCAACCATGAAGAATAATAATAGGTGGTTTTCCCATACATAGCTCTTAGAGATGTTTTTTAAACTTGTCCCTATTTGTAGTTGATTTCCGTGTATTTTTGGTTACTGTGTATCCCCCGCTCGTGAGCATACAAAAACTGGTATCAGGAAGGTCTTGCTCGAGCACAACGCCTGCACCAATGAGTGACCCGGGCCCAATTTTTACCCCTGGCATGATACTTACGTTCACGCCAATGCGGGTGTCGCATCCAATGATGGCACCGAGCTTATTTCGTCCCGTATTCACACGCTCGCTTTTAACAGATGAAAAAATCTCTCCCTCATCGAGTCGAAGGTTGGCAAGGACTGCTCCGGAACCCATCCCGACATTTCCCTCAAGCACGCTATCACCAATGTAATTACTATGAAACCAGCAGTCATTACCAACGTAACTTCGTGTAATATCAGTATTAAATCCTGTAACACAGTTAGCGCCAATGTGACTTTCCCGAATGAGATTATTATTACCGATAATACTATTTGGGCCGATGTAACAGGGACCAATAATTTTGGTATTTTCAAAAATCTTCACATTGTCTCCAATCCACACCTCGCCCTCAATGACGACATTGCTTTTGATTGTTACGTGACTCCCCTTGTGTGCTTTAAGGTTCTTCAATAATAGATTCATTACGGCAAGTACATCCCAGGGATATTTCAGTGAAGCAAACCCGCCTGTATGCTCGTACATTTCAAATTGATGTGACTGCATGAGTGCAGAAAGAGCTACTTCATGAACATCATCGCGATCGCTTTTTGTTTTTTTCATTTCGTCAAGCAGCGTGTTGCTATCCTCAACAAAATAACTAACCATAAACACAAAATGGCTGGGTTCGTTGCCTGCGCCTGGTTTCTCTACAATTTTTTGTATGTTGCCCTTATCCAAAACAAGATACCCAAGATCTCGATAGGTATCTGTTTTCCAGCCAGGGATTACCCCAAAGGCCTTAGATATTTTTGCTTGACTCAGCACTCCCTCATACACACCTGGTCTATGAATATCGTCACCATTCATAACGAGAAGTGAGCTGCTTTGCAAATTCTTTTCTGCTGCAAGGATGGCATCTGCCATTCCCTTCGGCTCATGCTGAACAACCGTTGTGTGCGGCACTGAAAGTTTCAGATTAGCAAAGAAAGACTCATTGTCCGGACTAGCGATGATAACTACTCTTTTAACCTCTTTTGGTAATGTACTGCCAACCGCATGTTCAAAAAATGTTTTGCCCATGAAAGAAAAAAGGGCTTTCTCGGACAACGGCCAAAATCGGCTCCCACTTCCACCCGCTAAAATGACTGCAACAAGATCTTTCATAGCTAGCTTTCTGTTCGACGAATAACTCGAGCGCCTAAGGCGGTCAACCGCTCTTCTATTTTCTCATATCCGCGGTCTATCTGCTCAACGCCATGGATATAACTTCGGCCTTCTGCCACAAGTGAACCCAAAAGAAGCGTTGCTCCTGCGCGTAAATCGCTCATTTCAACAACTGCATTATGAAGTTTTGTTGGGCCGGTGATCTGAACTGCCTGATGTGATCCTTCTACTCTGTCTTTCCAATTAAAATTGTAGAAATCTTGCGGATTTGGAACGTTGGGGTCAAAAAACTCAATAGTAGCTCCCATTTTTTGGAGCTCACGGACATAGGAAAACCTGCTCTCAAAGACTGTTTCATGAATAGCAGAAATTCCTTTGGCCTGCGTCATAAGAACTGCCCACGGCCCTTGCCAATCAGTCATAAAACCAGGATGGGGCTTGGTCACGATATCCGTCGGTTTGAGAGAGCCGGAAAGAGAGTATCGGGTCGTCGTCTTATCAACCTCTGTAATGTTACCACCGGCCTGTCTCCATGCAGCTAAAAACGGCGCAAGATGCTCCCGTTGTGAACCAGAAATAGTAATAGCACCGTGAGTGAGGCCAGCTGCCACTGCAAACGTCACCTCTTCATTTCGATCCGGCATAATCGAGTACTCTGTGCCATGAAGCCTACTCACCCCGTCAATAACGATTTCTCGCGGCTTTGTGCGGGTAATATGAGCCCCCATACTATTGAGAAGCGCGATGAGATCATCAATTTCGACTTCTGCGGCGGCGTTTTTTAGTATCGTCTGGCCACCAGCTAAAACCGCGGCAAGAATGAGTGTTTCTGTGCCTGTGTGCGTATTTTTAGGAAAGGTAATCGTGGCACCTCGAAGCTTTTCCGCTTTGGCATGATAATATCCGTCCTCGGAATAATATCCAATGTCTGCCCCCATCAGTCGAAGTCCTTCAATATGTCGATCAATCGGACGAGCCCCTAGGCGGCAACCGCCCGGATTGGGAATTTTTGCTTTTCCGTAGCGGGCAAGAAGCGGCCCAATGACCATTGAAGACGTACGAAGCCGTGCGCCCACTTCAAGAGGGACCGTGGTATCGGTAACATGTCCATTTTTGAGACGTACTGTATGATCGTTCGTTGTCACCGAAGTACCCATAGCTTTAAGCATCTCGAGGATGTACGTAACATCCCGTATAACTGGTATGTTATGGAGGATGAGCTCTTCGTCAGTCAGAAGCGAGGCAATCGTCGCTTTAAGCGCCACGTTTTTGGCACCGCTTATCTCAATCGTGCCCTTGAGGGAACTTCCTCCGTCAACAATAAATGTATCCATACTAAAATTCTCCGACGCGAACAATTTCTTCGCGGAGCTTTACATTAAACTGTCTCTCAACCTCACTTCTCGCAGTTTCAATTAATTTTACCACATCAGCGGCACTTGCTTTCCCAAGATTAGTGATGAAGTTTGCATGAATTTGTGAGATTTGGGCGTCACCCACACGCTTTCCCTTGAGACCCGCGTGATCGATTAAAAACCCGGCTGAGGTAGTATTGTTTGGTGTCGGAATAGCGAGAGCATCAGATTTCGTGATATTTCGAAACGTGCAGCCCGGACTAAATACTCCTTGTGGTTGCGTTTCCCTCCTGTAGCTCATAACGGAATTGGCTATCTCCCACAGCTTTTCTTTTGGAGCGCACTTAAGGCTAAATATAACGCGCAATACTATGTCCGCTGACTCCTGCAAAATACTTTTGTCGTAGCCAAACTGAAAGTAAGAACGCGGAACAATTTTTACTTCGCCCTGGGGAGTGAGAATTGTTGCCTGATAGACGCAGTCTCCCACGTACCCTTCAGGTTTGGTCCACTTTGAGTTCATATACATGGCTCCTCCGACGGTTCCCGGAAGACCAAGTTGCATCTCAAGCCCAGAAAGCCCTTCTTCTATGCTAAACCGGACAAGTTTATTCATGATGACGCCGCTATCTGCTTCCACAAACACTGTTCCTTTATTTTCTCCGCTCTGAAACTTTCCTTTTGCACCAGCAATAGCGATTCTATCCGTAGAATTTTTTATGACGAGGCCTCGAATCCCCTTGTCTCCTATAAGGATGTTTGTTCCACCGCCCAGAATAAACACCGGGACATTCAGTTTACGTGCCGCATTGATAGAATCTGCCAGTTCTTCAATCGTTTTGGCTTCATAGAAAAGATCCGCAGGACCTCCGATCTTCAATGTGGTGTAGCGCGCCAGTAGCTCATTCTCCTTTGCTCTTTCTCCTAAAATCTTTTTGAATTGTTCTAACTTTTTTTCCATACGCTTCTACTCCAGCTGTAAATATCTCCAGCTCCCATAAATAAAACTACATCGCCCGGTTGTACAGTGGATTCTAAAATATCACCGACCGCCTTACTATCTTTCGCAAAACGAACTAATGGGTGGTGTTTGGTTGTTTCAGTCGCGAGCGTTTGGCCGGTTATTCCTAGTGTATCTGTTTCTCGCGCTGATGCGTAGATATCGGTAAGAATAACCGTGTGTGCATCGGTGAATGCGCGAGAAAAATCGGTAAGCAATGTTTTTGTGCGCGAATACGTATGTGGCTGAAAGACTGCAATGATGCGCCTATTGGGATACCACATTTTGGCAGCAGCGAGTGTTGCCATAATTTCTTTGGGGTGGTGAGCGTAGTCATCGTAGTATAGAACGCCATTAACTTCCCCAAGTTTTTCAAAACGCCGTTTCGTCCCTAAAAAGGCGAGCAAGCCCTTTCGTATTTCATCAATACTAAGTCCCAATGCTTGGGACGCAACGATCGCGGCAGTTGCATTTGCAACATTGTGTCTACCCGGCACCTTGAGAGTAAACTCTCCCAACCCTACTCCTTTTTGCTCGAGAGTAAAAAACATGCGCTCACGCCCCACCCCGACATGGGTTATACATAGATCTGCGCGTGGAGAAAAGCCGTATGTGACCACATTCTCTCCAGCCAAAAGATGTTTGCTCGCAGGATCGTCAACATTGACAACCGTAAGTTTTTGTCCAACTTGTTGTTTTTGAAGTTTTTGAAATGATTCCTGCACGCTGCCAAGATTTTCGTATACATCAGGATGATCAAAATCTATATTTGTCGCGACCAGAACCTCCGGCTTCATCCAAAGGAAACGCGGCGTCACATCATGTTCCGGGTCAGTCACGTACTCATCTCCTTCAGCCACAAACCATTCACCGTTTCCGTAGTGTCCAGCAGCCCCCAACCCCAAAATCTCTCCACAGCCGATAGCATAGGAAGGTTCGGATCCTTCCACACTAAGTATGGTTGCGATCATAGCCGCGGTCGTGGTTTTGCCGTGACTTCCTGCGACGGTAATTTGTCGATGCCCTTCCATAAATAGCCCCAACGCCGCTCCGTGGGGTAAGGTGGGAATACCCAGCTCTCTGGCTATCACCACAACCGGATTATCCCGGCCTCCGTGAGCGCCGGTATAGATGACAAGATCGGTTTTTTTGTTCAGCAATTTCGGATTAAATCCTTCATCAATCACGATTTTTGCGCGGTGCAATTCCTCATCGGTCGGAAACTCTTCTTCTATATCACATCCTGCTACCTTTATCCCGCGTTCTTTGCAATAAATCGCAAGAGCCGCCATCGCAACACCTTTGATACCGACAAAATAAATATTTCTAACTGATTTAAAATCTTTATTCATAAATCCTTGTCACATCCTTGTTACCATGTTTCGAAACATAGTAACATGATCCTGAATTTTTACGTAAATCCGATAATTCCTAAAATCTCTCCAAACGTCTCCTTTGTATCTTTACGAAACGAAAAGTAGGTATCAACTTGACAGGCGGTACAGGTCGGCGGAGCGTCGATGTGGTCCGGGGTAATGCCGGCGGTTAGAAGTTGCCGATAATTTACCCATCCTATATCCACATGCCACGCGCCTTCAAAATACGCTGCAACTTTGGGATCATTACCAAATGCTTTAAGGAACTTCTCCGCTCGTTCATGAGATACATCGTAATGACACATTCCTATGTGAGGACCAATCGATACTAAAATGTCAGAAGCCTTACTTCCCAGTTTCTCCATTTGCCCAACAGTTTTCGTTGTTATACTGCCAAGCGCTCCTTTCCAACCTGCATGAATAGATGCAATGATCCGTTTTTTTGTATCCGCAAGGAGCACCGGGACGCAGTCTGCAACAAATACGCCGAGAGCAAGCCTCGATCCGGACGCTGCTTTTGCAACCAACGCATCCACACCGGCAATTTGATCGCTCTCTCCAGAAACAACTCCCACGGTACTTCCGTGCACCTGTTCAGCAGTCATGAGCGCAGTTTCATCGCCAAAAAGATCATGAACCACCTTTTTCCTGTTTTGCTCTGATTTTTTCATATCCCCAAACGCTCTTGTCGAATACCCATGCGTTAACTGAGGATACTCAGAAAAAATTGTTGAAATGACGATACCACTTGGCTGTCGAATAAGCATAATCGAATTGTCCGAATGACAGGGTCCGACCCTGTCAACATTTCGATAGCGCGATTTTGACGGCTGTGTGTTCATTCCACGGATATTCCCGCTTTCCACGACAGAGGCTTTTCTCATGCGCTTTTCCGGTAAGAATGACCGTATCACCGGGTTTTGCAATCGAGATGGCATAATTAATGGCATTTTGACGATTCGGATATCGATAGACTTCGTGACTAAATGGAATGCCGGAGGCGATTTCATCCATAATGTTCTCGACACTTTCCCGTCGGTAATCCTCCTCGGTCAAAACAATCACGTCGGCGTGTTTAGCTGACATTGTTCCCATAATGGGCCGTTTGGTCGTATCGCGCGCTCCTGCAGAACCAAAAACTTGAATAATTCTCCCCTTTTTGGTGATTTTCCGAGTGGCGGCAAGTGCTACCTCAATGGCGTGAGGAGTGTGGGCAAAGTCGATAATCACTTTGAACGGCGTGGTCACCACAATCTCCATCCTCCCAGGCACCCCTTGGAAGGATGCGATCCTTCCAATGGCTGTTCGCTTATCGACACCCAAGGCTTCACATGTTGCGGCTAACGAGGCTAAAATATTGTATCTGTTAAATTCTCCAAGAAGCGAGGTTGTGAAAGGATAGGACTTTGGCGTGACCACAGCATCCCGACGGATGCCATAGGTGACATATTTTTTCCGAACAAGAATAGGGAGTGCCCGTGTATAGAGATCTGACTCGTCCCTATTGATGACGGCAACACGTGAGCGCGCTAGAAGTGAGAGTTTGGTTACGAGATAGTTTTCAAACGTGCCATGCCAGTCGAGATGCTCATGAGTAACATTTGTTATGACGCCAACGGCAAACCGCACGCCCCACACGCGCAATTGAGAAAGTCCGTGTGAAGTTACTTCAAGTGCCATGTGCGTATCACCGTGGTTGACAGCTGTACGCAGGTATTTCTGTATGTACCAAGCGCTCGGCGTGGTCACGTGGAAGCCTGTGTCATAGCTTTTCCCCGCTATAACCGCGTGAACAGAGGTAATGAGGGAGGTCTTAAAACCAGCCCCCTTAAGAATCTCGTATATAAGGGTGGTGGTAGTCGTTTTTCCATCTGTGCCGGTTACACCGATGACGGTGAGCTTTCGGCTGGGGAAACCAAACCAGATATTGGCAAGTATGGCAACAAGCAGATGATATAGCCCCTTAAGGCTCTTGAGCATTGTTTTATTATACCAACTTCATCGTAATTCACCAAAAACCACTA
>CAYSOR010000032.1:0-293 GCA_964432705.1 uncultured Gammaproteobacteria bacterium | reverse complement strand
GAGCTTTCGGCTAGGGAATCCGAACCAAATATTGGCGGCAACTGCAACAAAAAGGTGATACAGCCCCTTGAGGCTCCGAAGCATAATATCCATTATAGCGTAAATTCATACTAAGGCGAAATCATGCTTCATTTTGTCGAATTTTTTTACTGTGGTGGGATTCCCCAGTAGGTAAATAAATCCCTTGAAATCGTAAAAAAGAGCGGTGCAGCAGTTTCGGAGCCCCAGGGCGAGCTGGAGGGCTCTCGAAGGGTGACGAGCATAACAAAGCGTGGGTTATCAGCCGGTGCAAA
>CAYSOR010000031.1:0-9660 GCA_964432705.1 uncultured Gammaproteobacteria bacterium | reverse complement strand
ATTCCCGGTATCAGGCGTAAAACCATGATCTGTTTTGATACGTTGATTCCCGGTATCGGGAACACTTAATAAAGCTTCCCTCCAGCTATTGCATCATCTTTATCCGGAACAATCAAGATGCACTCGTGGTCACTATCCGGCACGCCGAGCGTTAATACCTCAGAAAGAAATGGTCCAATTTGACGTGGAGGAAAATTAACCACACCAAGAACCTTTTTACCCACTAGGTCTTCTTTTTTATAGTATTTGACGAGTTGTGCGCTCGATCGTTTCTGTCCGATTTCGTTACCAAAATCAATAGTCAGCTTATATGAGGGCTTTCGCGCCTGCGGAAAATCTTCAACAGCCACTATTTTCCCGACCCGAATATCTAATTTTTGAAAATCATCAATAGTTGCCATACTTATCCTCCTTTTTATAATATCACGTCCCAAGTGATCCTATTAAATCTTTAGGATCTTGGATCATAGGCGTCAAATTGCGCTCTTCACCTATAGTATATTTTTCAGCAAGTTCATACGTAAGTCGAAGCACAGAATAATCTTCGAGTGCAATACCGACCGAGTCAAATAGTGTTATTTCTTGGTCATTTATTCGACCTTTTTTCTTACCAGTAACCAATTCGTACATTTCAGCATACACTCGCTTTTTTGCCTCAACCTTGCTCAATCGTTGGATCTCTCCTTCAATGATCGATTGCTCAAAGTACTCAACCACTATTCTCCCCCGTGACAAGATACTTAATTCTAACTCAGTTTTACCCACCGTATCTCCACCAAGCGCGTTAATGTGTACTCCGGCAGTTACCCAGTCATTTTTAATCACATCAACGTTGGCTTTGCATGCGGTGCACACAGTAATAATATCTGCACCCATCACCGCTTCTTGAGCGTTTTTACAATGCACCAACGTAGGCGATGTGTTTTTCATATTTTTGTAAAATTTATCCATGGCCTTCGGATCAATGTCAAAATACCGAACCTCTTTAATATCACGTACTAATTGCAACCCTCGGACTTGAAATTCGCTTTGAGCACCAGTTCCTATAATTGCTAGCGTACGTGCATTTTTACGCGCCATTAAATCCGTAGCAAGTGCTGACGTTGCTGCAGTACGTAATGCAGTAAGCGTAGTCATTTCGCTAAACATTAATGGATAACCAGTATCAATTCGCGATAATTGTCCCGTAGCTACAACTGTTTGTTGTCCAATGAGCGGGTTTTTCGGATGACAATTCACATACTTAAATGTGTAGTACAGATGGTTATCACAAATAGGCATAAGCTCTAATACGCCACCTGGCACATGCATGGCAGGACGAGGCATGTTGGTAAAAGATTTCCAGCGGCTAAAGTCTCGTTTGAGAGCCTGCATAAGATCCATCATAAAGGCATCAAACCCATGATGTTGTAACAATGCACTTACTGATTCGACTGATAGTATTTTCATAAAAAATCCTCGCCATCAACCACCACGACATCGTGATGATCAAGGACGAGGATTGCTCTCGTGGTACCACCTTGCATTGCTTAGGTTTTTTTCCAACAAAAAATCGACCGGAGGTCGATTCTACCTAAGCCTCATTCGTGCTCCTCTTCGCTTTCGATGCTTGCACTGAGCGAAGCGAAGTGACACACGGTGCAATCTTTTTACGGTTTTGCCTCCGTCAGCCTTAATTTCTAAAAAAGATTTCGACTGCTGCGATTTGTTTGGCCGGATACCAAACTTATAACGCATGTATTAACCTAGAAAGTAGTATAGAACAATTTTATCGTCACGTCAATCATTGTTTCCTTGTCCCTGTCCCTGTCCTTGACCTTGCCCTTGATTTGCCCAGTCCGGAGGACCACCTCCCCCATGCTCCTTCTTAGCTTCCTTTGTGATTTCTACAAGTTCCAGTATCGTCTCTTGAATCGTCGCTTGGGTTTGGGTAATCTCCTCTTCCACTGTATCTTTCTGTTCAGGCTCAACGCTTGGCAGTGTTGCCTCCGTTGGTTGAGTTTGTGAAGACACAGATGTCGGGGTGTGAGTCGGTTGCTGCTGCGCTTGCTCTGCTTGTCCTGACGAAAGAGGCGATGGCGCTCGGGCGGCGGCAAGTCTTTGCACTTCCAGCTCTTTACTGACATCACGAAGGGTTGCAAGGTAGGTTTGTGCTAATTTTTTTTTGGCTTTTGCATTGGGGGCCCGATCAATAATCATTTTGGTCGCCGAGATTTGACGCTCAAGGTATGGTAATCCTTCTACGGAATATTTATCTGCGAGAAGTTGTTGGGCTTCCGCAAGCCTGCGCTCCGTATATTTGACGCTGAGCGTACCCGAGGCGGCATAAGAGGGCTTGACGAAAAACAGTAACACATCTTCAAACCCAAGCTTCACCGGATACATCGTGTCTCCGGGCAAACTTTGCCAGGAAGCAACAATGAGAACCGAGGGAATGGCAAAAAGAAAAAGAAAACCCCAGGTGAAGTAATCAAGAATTTTTTTCATTTCACTATACGAATAATATCATTGATAGATACGAGAAGGATCAAAGCAAATAAAATAATCATGCCGATTTGATGTGTGGATTTTTCGAACGCCGGCCGGACCCGGCGACCCAAAATTTTTTCTAAAAATACAAACGCAAGTCTGCCGCCATCAAGAGCAGGGATAGGAAGAATGTTAAGAACCGCGAGATTGAGAGACAAAATGCTCATAAACTCCAAAACCGCAAGCCAGCCAAACTTCACCGCTTGGCCCGTGACTTGTGCAATACCGATTGGTCCGGCAACATCAGCCTGCAATGGTTGAAGTGTCACAAGCCTCCACAAAAGCGTCCCTAGAGAACCGAGCATATCTCGGCCGCGAATGAGTGTAATGCCAAGTGCCTTCCCTGGCGCTTCAAGCCACGTATACGTACGCAGCTCTAAATCCGAAATTGCAACTCCCATCGGACCCTGTCCCTGCGGGTATTCTTTTCGGGGAACAAGCGAAACTGTTTGCTCTTTCCCTTCTCGAAGAATAGTCAAAGTGACAACCTCTCCCGCGTGAGTTTTTGTAAATTCGATAAGATCTGTGGGTATTTTTATTTTTTTCTCTTCAATTTTTTTTATCTCGTCTCCCTCTTTAAGTCCTGCCATATCTGCCGGACTTCCTGCTGCCACGCGCTCAATATGAACTCTCCCCGATGGTTCATTGACTCCCTGAGTGAGCAGGAACATAGTAATACCTACCGCTAAAAGAAAATTCATGAGTACACCGGCGCTAAGAATCGCCGCCCGCTGCTTTTTACTCTTAGCCCAGAAATACTCTTTTAAGGTCTCACCTTGCCTGGCAAGGTGAGACCTTTTCAGATTGTGCTCGACTTCATCTTCTCCGGCAAGTTTTACAAAGCCACCAATCGGTAGCCAGTTGAGAGAGTAAGTCGTTCCTTTAACTTTTTTCCCAATCACGCGCGGGGGTAGACCCAAACCAAACTCTTCTACATTAACACCGAAAAATCTCGCCACCAAAAAGTGGCCCAACTCGTGAATCAAAACCAGAACGCTTAAAATAATAAGGAAAACAATGGCAGTAAGGAGCATAGCGGCAACTTAAGCTTAATTTTTACTCATTCGTACCAATTTATCACAAAAAACCACAAGTTTATACAAATTCTTACTATAGGATATTGAGACTAAACTTGTACCAACTCTGCCTCTTTTTTCTCCCCAAGCGCATCGATCTCCGCTATCATCTCGTCGGTAAGTTCTTGAATAACTTTTTCTCCGTGTTTTCGTTCATCTTCGGAAATAGTACCTTCTTCTTCAAGTTTTTTAAGGTTCTTCATCGCCTCATGGCGAATTTGTCGAATCATAATGCGGCCACCCTCAAGCTTGGTTCGCGCGAGCTTTATGTATTCCTGTCGCCGTTCTTCGGAAAGAAGCGGAATCGTGATGCGTATGATCTCACCATCCACAACCGGCGTGAGTCCCACATTCGCTTCTTGTAGTCCCCGCTCAATTTCGGAAATTATGGATGGATCAAAAGGGGCTATCACAATGCTTTTTGCATCCATTGTCGTAATAGTTGCAAGCTCCATGATCTTAAGCTTTTGCGATCCGCCATAGACGGAAACGACGATGTTTTCAACAAGAGCAGGTGTCGCGCGGCCGGAGCGAATGGAAGAGAGATCTGTCCGCGTGACCTCGATTGCTTTTTTCATATGGTCACGCGCTTGATTGGTTACTGGTTCAATCATCGTACTTCGTATTTTATAAGGGGACTCCTTGCATACGCAAGGGGTCCACTTAAGAAATTTTCATTCCCCAAGAGCCATTCGAATAAATCGCGCGACAGTTATATTCTCTCCGACTTTGGCAACGGTCTGCTTCACGAGATCCTTAATAGTAACTTTGGGATCACGAATGTATTCCTCTTTGAGGAAATCCTCGACCTTTTTAGGGTTCATCGCGGCAACCTGCAAGCAAAGTTCGTGCGCAAGGTGTTTAAACTCGTCGGTCCGGGCAACAAAGTCTGTCTCACAGCGAAGTTCCACCAGTGCTCCGACTTTGCCGTTTGTATGAATATAGGATTCGATAATTCCCTGTGAGGTTTCTTTTCCCTCTTTTTTCGCCGCTTTTTCGAGCCCGCGTTTGACAATAAGTTTTTTGGCCTTATCGAAGTCGCCGTCTGCATCCTCCAGCGCCTGGCGGCAATCGAAAACACCGGCGGAGGTTTCGGCACGAAGTCTTTTGAGATCGACAAGTTTAATTTGCATATGCTTCGAGCCTCGAACAATATATATGTTGTATAAGTCCTGTACGCTGTTATTTTGATTTTACAGTTTTTTTGGTTTTCTATTTTCTGGCGGAGCCAGATCCCGCTTCGCGGGACTTTTCTTCAGTTTTTTCCGTTTTCTTTTCCGCTGTTTCTTGCGTTACCGGACTTGCCGGCCTTCCTTTCTTATCGTCTTCCTGTCTTACTGTCTTACTGTCTGCTATCTTCCTCTCTTTTTCCGCCTTCTCTCTTCCTTCCTGATATGCGTCGGCTATAATCTTTGTAACGATTTGAATCGATCCGACGGCATCGTCGTTTGCCGGAATCACGTACTCAATTCCCGTGGGGTCTGAGTTTGTGTCGACGACACCGATAATGGGTATTTCCCGGCGTTTCCCCTCCCGCACCGCAGCATCTTCTTTCTTGACATCGATGACAAACAGAGCCGCGGGAGGAGTATTCAGGACTAACACGCCGCCGTAAAAAACTTTCAGCCGTTCTAAATATCGGGCGAGCTTGGTTTGTTCATGCTTTGGGAACTTTTTCCAACCGCCTGTTTTTTGCTCGTCTGCTAAACGATTAATTTTTTGAATGTTTTTGTGCACCTCATCCCAATTGGTGAGGAAGCCGCCGATCCAGCGTTCCACGAGGTACGGCGCACCTGCTTTTTCCGCTAACTCCTTTACGATGCCACGGGCCTGGCGCTTCGTGCCCACGAAAAGGACCGTCTCTCCGCGACTTGCTGTTTCTTTGACAAACGCCGCCGCAGCCTCAAGCCCTGCTTTGGTTTTGGCAAGATCAATAATGTGGATGCCGTCTTTTTTGCTGTAAATAAACTCAGAAGCCTTCGGATTCCACCGCTCAGCCTTGTGGCCAAAGTGACAACCAGCTTCTAAGAGTGACTGTAAGGTAATGTCTTCCATCTGTTTCATTTTTCCCTTGCGGGTGGATTCGTACAATCGGGCAATAGACACAAAATCACCTCGCCTCCTACTCTGCAAGTCTGTTGCGCGGCTACCGGCAAAGGTCCGCCCTCGCTGACAAATTGTACACCACTTGGCCAGGGACCATTTTCTGCGGGATACCAACAGATGCACCTTTGAGGCTCTGATCCAACCCCCGCAATAACCCCTGCGTGTCTACAAATTCTTTCTGCTGTCGCGCTTTTATTCATAAAAAAACACCGATCCGCCGGTGTTATATATAAACCGCGTATCTTCTTTTTATCCTCCACTCAATTACCCTGAAAATTTCGCTGAATTTTGCAGAAAATTCATTTCATGAATTTGCAAAATTTTTAGGGAAAGAAGATGTCATTGAGTGTGTGGTGTATATTTACTACTAGTATAGTACCTCATTTCCCTTAGTTTGACAAGCCCCTAATTACTGCTATAATAAGCGTTTTAACATTGATCCATGCAACCATTACAATCGCCTACAATCGTATCGAGAAGCAGACTTTTTGAGCGTGTCTACCCAAAAGACGGGACAATTCACTATTTTCAGCTTGTTCGCGTGCTTGATAGGTATGTCGAACAGGGAATAGGACCTGAAGGAAGGGTTCCAATAACCCACGAGAGTGAAGTAGAAGTAGATCCGCCGGAAAATCCACTCTCGTACTAAATCAACTATATTGTATGTATTTACGGTACGGGGAACTATGAGAATACATCACCTGGGAGGTGAAACAGCTACCCGGAATCCATAGATCTGTTTGTGTGGATCCCGGCTCGGAGGCCGGGATGACAATACAAAAAAAGCACCGATACGCCGGTGCTTATAGATAAAGCAAACCGCATATCTCTTTTCTACCGCCACTCAATGGTCCGATATGATCGGACAGAGATACAGATTGAGTGTGAGTAATATGTGTATTTTAGCTTATTTGTTGCCCTTTTTCAAGGGCACTTCTAAACAAACCACTTTGCCGAAAAACAAGTACCCAAGCTCATCTTCCCTGTCTTGATTTATCATACCTTCACCTGAAAACGATGACGGCAAACCATCGATTTGCTCTAACTTAACAGTAACAGCACGGCCATCTTTAGTGTAATATACTTCTTTAGCTCCTATGACTATATGTTCAATAAATTCAGGATGTACGTGCCCATGCCCCATAACATCAGCCCCGACTTCCAGTTTTGCGTTGGCGCCCCCCCCTATTACATGCCAAATACATTCGGCCTGCTCTCCAGGGTAAGCGTAATTAAAATGGTGTGCGCGAATTCGGCCGTTCAAGCCTGCAAATTTTTCTAGTTGTGTTTCTACTCGTAACATAATAAGTATAATTGTTTACGGTACCAGAAACTTCTTGCAGAGCATTATAACACTCTTTGCTATAAATGCAAGTTTTTGGTTCTTCGAAAGCTCCAAGCGAGAATTTTTCAAAAATGTTCCGCGTTCCTCTTTTTTGTCGGGTAATCGGTAATGGGAAACTTCAGCGATAACTTCTACGATCCACTTTCCAATTTGGCGCATTTCTTTTTCCTTCATCCCGCGAGTCGTAATTGCAGGGGTTCCCAAACGAATGCCGGAAGGATAAAAGGGAGGGTTGGGATCGTGCGGAACACTGTTTTTGTTGACGACGATACCCGCTATTTCAAGAGCTTCCGCGACGATGTTGCCGACGACTTTTTGAGGCCGTAAGTCAATAACCATCAGGTGATTATCAGTGCCGCCAGTGGTTAAGGTTAAACCCTCGCCCATTAAGGTTTTGACTAAGGCTTTAGCATTACTCACTATTTGTTTAGCGTGGCGCTTGAAGGCTGGCGTCGCTGCCTCCTTGAGGGCGACGGCAATTGCAGCAGTTACATTGTCATGCGGCCCTCCCTGAAGCGCCGGAAACACCGCCTTATCAATCTTGTCTCCCATCATCGGGTCTTTCTCAAGGCCTTGATGAGTGACCATGAGCATGGCTCCTCTCGGTCCTCGTAATGTTTTATGCGTTGTGGTCATAATAATGTCCGCATATGGCACGGGGGACGGATGGACGCCACCGATTATGAGCCCGGTGATATGAGAGATATCAGCTAAAAAATATGCTCCGACACTATCACAGATTTGCCTCCACCGCTTCCAGTCGTAGATCCGGGGATACGCGGTAGTTCCCACAACAATGATTTTGGGTTTGGTCATAATCGCGAGATCCGCGACTTTATCCATATTAATCCTTCCATCTTCCTCCACGTCATACTGCACCGGTCGAAAATATTTGCCGGAAAATGTAACACCCGGATGTCCATGCGTAAGGTGTCCTCCTGCAGAAAGCTTTAACCCCATAATCGTGTCGCCGGGATTAAGGAGCGCAAAATAAACCGCGGCATTGGCCGGAGAACCGGAGTACGGCTGGACATTTGCGTGTGGAACTTTAAATAATTTTTCCGCACGATCGATCGCGATATCTTCGATTTCGTCGATAAAACGGTTTCCTTGGTAATATCGTTTATGAGGGTAGCCTTCAGAATATTTATTGGTAAGCACTGAGCCAATCGCTTCCCGCACGGCGGCAGAGGCGTAATTTTCCGAAGGAATCATCTCAAGGACGTCGTGCTGACGTTTTTCTTCAAGCCCGATGAGTTTGGCTACTGCCGGGTCTGTTTGGAAAAGTTTCATAGCCTCGATAATACGCGTTTTTCAGATTTTTGTATAGGCATTGAGGTGTCGAACAAACGGTAGGTGAGCTTTTTTCACAAGCCTCATGTCAGCGGTGAGGAGCGCACAGTGCCGTTTTTGGGCGAGTATAATATATGTCGCATCGTAAACACTTACATTGTGTTCAATAGAAAGTTTTAAACAATCAGTCATAAATGCTGGTGATGGGGCAATAGTCGGAATTTCGAAGCGTAAAAAATTGCGCCAGAGTCTACCAATATCACTATGGGAAAGATTGGTTTTATATGCGAGGATATTTGCGATCTCGTACAAAAGTATATCCGGCGCTACAATATCCAGACCGCCAGACATATAATCATCTCGAAGCTGCCACGCAATACGACTGGGATCACCACTCTCCGCAACCAACCATTTAAAGATCACCGAGGCGTCAATGATAATCATCGTTCCTCCCTCATACTGCGAATTACGGCTACCACATCAAATCCTCGTAATTTTTTCCCAATGTCTACCGCAGTCGCGTTGAGTTGCGCTTTGAAACGCGCATTGTCCGACTTCTTCTGAACGCTATCAGAGCGCGCAATACGTTTGCGTATAACCGCCGCAAGACTGCTTCTCACCTTAAATGCCTCCTCTTTGAGCTCTCTGTAGACATCTTCAGGAAGTCGTATATTGGTAGTAATGTAGTTCATAATACAATTGTATCATTGTATTGTTTGTTGTCAAGTTGACGAAACGGTCACAACTTGGCATACTCTGGATATGCAGAAACCTCTTCTTACGATTCTCGTGTGCGGCGGATCGTGCTCCGGAAAGTCCACGTTTGCCAATCTCTTTCAGCACGCGGTGCTCCTGTCCATGGATCACTTTTACTTTGGTAAATCAGCGCTCACCCCAGACGAAAAGGGCCAATATAACTTTGATGAACCCAAGTCAGTTGACCTCATCGGATTTGCCGAAGCCGTGAAATCTCTGCGAGAGAGAAAACCCACCACCATCCCAGTCTACGACATGGTCACAAGCGAGCGCACCGGTACGCAAAAAATTGAGGCACCAAAGGACGCAAAGTTTCTCGTGGTCGAGGGTATTTTTAGCTTCCATACTCCCGTTGGCGAACTTGGAGATCTTGACGTTGCCCAGCTCGACACCCAGGTGCTCAGCCACATCCTCGGCCCACTCACGGTTCGACGTACCTGAGAAGACCATCATCCGCTTGGAATCGCACATGCGTGCGTGCTCCCTACTTCTCGTCCTTCGAGTTCTCTTCCCGCTCGGCGCGACGCCGCGCCGCCCAATCCTCGAGATTGCGCT
>CAYSOR010000030.1:8198-10171 GCA_964432705.1 uncultured Gammaproteobacteria bacterium | reverse complement strand
GTTTGTAAATGAGTTTATTTTTGATTTGTGCAAGGCGGATCGCGTCGATAATCGAGGCATGGTTAAGCTCATCGGAAATAACAATGTCTTCTTTTCCCAGAATCGTTTGAATAGCCACGATGTTACCGATAAATCCGCCCTGAAGGAGAAATGCTGCTTCTGCTCCTTTAAATTTGGCCAAGGCCTTCTCGGCCTCCATGTGGAGCTTGAGGTTGCCTGAAATCGGCCGTACTGCTCCCGGCCCTACACCGTATTTTTTAACAGCCTTAATGACTGCCGCGACTAAACGCTTGTCCTGAGCAAGCCCCAGGTAATTATTGGAGCAAAAATTGAGGACATATTTGCCGTCGATCGTAAACCACGGCCCTTGAGGAGACTCAAGAACGCGCACGGGCGTATAAAGACCCTTCTTCTTCATCTCCTCAATCGTGTCGTAGTAGGGTTGTAATGGATCCATATTATTAAGGACTAATACCTTCATTCGCGCCTGGATCGGCAGCTGGTATTTCTTGAGTATTGAGCTTTTGAGGTTCTGCCTCAATGGCCTCCCGCAATAATACTTCTGTCTCCGTTGGTCTATTGTCGACTTCCTCTGGTCCTTGGATTGTCATATCACATCACCTCCTCGAATACTGTACTAGTCGGGTGCGAGGGTAGAATCATTCACTCTTACCCGGCTTTTTGATACAATCCGAATATCCATGCCGTCGTGGCTCAGTGGTAGAGCGAGTTCTTGGTAAGAACTAGGCCGCGGGTTCAATTCCCGCCGACGGCTCAAAAAATCAGTCTTGACAAAGACAGAAGTCTCCTTCTATCCTGACTACATATGTCCAAACAAAACAAGAAAGAGGATTATGGCCAGGAACTTATTCTCGACCTCTACGGCTGTAATCTCAAAAAAATTTCTTCCGGCCGCGATATTAAGCGTTTCGTTACGGAACTCTGCGACCACGTAATCCACATGAAGCGCTACGGCAAACCATTGGTCCCTCACTTCGGACATGACAATCCCGTAACCGCAGGGTACTCGCTGGTCCAATTTATTGAAACAAGTTCCGTGACTGCGCATTTTTCGGAATACAAACGAAGCGTCTACCTTAATATTTTCTCGTGTGCGCTGTTTGATCCTAAAAAAACTACGCAATTTTGCAAAACGTTCTTCGACGCCAAACGTGTGGAATCCCACCTTATAAAACGCCCCTAGACCAAATACCAATAATTCCCTATCATGAAAATATGAACCTACTCGCCCTTTTTTCGTTTACTGTTTTTGCAGCAGAAACGATTTTGTCGCCCTTACCCGATGATGGTGTCCTTATTCCAACGCCCCAATCAATGCCCGAAGTGTCATTTGGACAACTCCTTACTTACACGCCACCCCAGGTGTTAGGCGCGACAATTGAAGAACAACCAACTCCAACGCTGACTCCGAAACCAACACGCAAAAATGTCTTTACTATCGCCGTCCTTGGCGATTCCATGGTTGATACCCTTGGCCCTGGTGTACCGCACCTTAAAGACCGCTTAAGTAAGCTCTATCCAGGTATCATATTTAACATCCTCAACTACGGCGTCGGCGCGGAAAATATAGACAGCGGCATATCCCGCCTAACCAATAACTACACGTATCTTGGAGAAGCTAAATCGTCACTTGTATCACAACACCCTGATATTGTGATCGTCGAGTCCTTTGGCTATAACCCCTTTGTCGATCCGGCTAGCGAGCTTGACCGCCACTGGCTCGCAATGGCAAAGATTATTGATGTACTTAAGGACTCAATGCCTGGTGTCAAAATCGTCATTGCTGCAACGATCGCACCCAATGCAACCATTTTCGGCGACGGAGTCCTCAACTGGAATGCAACTGAAAAAAGTGAGAAAGTCGTCCGCGTAAAAAGTTATTTGGAAAATGCTATCAAATTTGCAAAGAGTCAAGGACTGCCTCTGGCTAATGCCTACTCCCCAAGCCTTCA
>CAYSOR010000030.1:0-8098 GCA_964432705.1 uncultured Gammaproteobacteria bacterium | reverse complement strand
AAAAAAGAACAACGACTACTGCTTGCGCTCATTTGCACTGTCTGTAAAAGTCAAAACTACATAACGCACCGTAGTAAGCTCAACACGCCGGAAAAATTGGCGCTGAAGAAGTACTGCAGGCACTGTCGCAAACACCAAAATCACAAGGAATCAAGTAAACTTGACTAACGTCATGCGCAATACGTTACTCTTTATTTCGTTTTTAGCAATTATTGCTGCGCTTCTTTTTGGCTTTAACCTCGGCCGCCGCTTCACTCAACCAACAACCGACAACAAACAACTGACAACTGATATAACGCCTTCGCCCGTAATGAAAACGCCGTCGCTCACGACGTATACCAACACCCTCTGTGGCATATCATTCCAATATCCTGAAAGTCTTACGAAACTCGAGGCAACTGCCGGCGCCATATTTGTCGATCCCGAAGATGCCTCTTCCTCCGTGGCTCTGGCATGTCAAAAAGAAATTCCCCTGCCGGCTTTGGTCCCCGAAAGGATTGAACAATTGAACGTCACCGCAACAACCGGCGCAACTCTCTCGGCAAAGCTCTATCACGACGCTTCACCAAAAGACGGTACGCCGATTGATAAATTCATCTTCACCCACCCCAAAACAGGACTTGATGTATTAATCGCCGGGTTTGGTACCACGTTCCAACAAATCATCACTTCACTCAAGCTTCAATAGACCGCACTGCTGAAACATATCCTTCCCTCCACTACCTCGCACTACCACGCGCACTACTCCTCACTAACCCCATCGTGTATCTTCCATACAGCACCCACTAACTTTATGCACCTGCATAATTCTAGTGGGTTTCTTTCTACCAAAAAAGCGGACCACATGGGCGTCAGCCCCGATCGAATAACGGTCAAAGATATTTATCGGAGATGGAAATGCATGAGAAGATGCTCATCGTCTTCTATACGATCGACCAGGAGATATCGCACCGTAAAAGCCACACCATAGAGCTCGCGCAAGAACTCTACTTCATCAAAGCACGGATATGGAGAAACGTACACACTCTCCTGCAACAGATACAGACCCAGCTGTCGGAGGCGCATGCGGAATATATCGCGAATACGTCCATATTTTACCGGAATGTCAAACATAACCACCCGCCATTTCCTGTCCCAGCGTTTGGGCTTCTTCAGCGTCAACGTGTCCAGATTATATGTGAGTGCTCGGCGCATACCGTGCTTGGTAATGACCACGGTCATTCGACCGTGAGCATCTTCTGCAGTCGTCACATACCGTCGTTGTTCAAGTTGTTTCATGAGTTGTGTGGTGCGCCAGCTCGTATATTCTGGATCAATAAGACCCGGATGTAAGCTCTCTGCAAGTCTTTTCTTGATTTCCAATATATCGATAGCACCTTCTAACCCAACCTGAAAGAGAGTGAGAAGAATGTCTCGTGTTGATGGATATCGATGCGCGGCGTCTTCTGTAGGTAATGGTCGTTGAAATAACTCCTGTGCCTTTTTCCAATTGATGCGTTGGTATGGATCGAGTCGCTTTTTGACACTCTTTGGTCCGCTCTTTTGTACATCATGTGGCGTTTGTGACATAACCAAATATGATCTCCTATATTTATATCCTACTCGGTAAACCCACTAAAATCAAGCACGTGCATAAAATGAGTGGGTTGGTAAATTCATACGAGAGCTTGTAACCATACGTGTGTGTTCATCTCTCTGTTCATTCCACACTCTATCAACGTTCCCTATTATAAGTGATCTGGTATAATGAAAATCATAGGGACGTAGGTTAATGGTAGACCTGAGCTCTCCAAAAGCTCTAGTGGGGGTTCGATTCCCTCCGTCCCTGCCACCGGATACCTTCATTTTTCAACTCTTGATTTGTTTTCTTGCTGATGAAACAATGAGTGCATGAGGCGTCAAAAAGGAAACGCATCTATCGTTATCATTGTCGTCATTCTTGTCATTATCGTTATCATTGTCGCCCTGCGATCCCAAAAAAATCTCACCGAGCAACCAACCTTCCCCGTGATACAGGCTCTCGCGACCACGGAAGAAAAAGAGGTTCGCTCGCTTGATGGTAGTCAGAAGCTCATCATGAAGAGCCAGCGGCAAAGCGATGGCACCAATACCTATTCGTTCACTATTGTGGATACAAACAAAAATAGCGAGCAACCACTTTTCGCTCAAACGCTTCCTTCAGCAAGTTCTATGAATCTCCCGCAAAACAGTTGGGCACCGGACAACATGTATGTGTTTGTCCAGGAAAATGCTGACGGTGGAGTGCATTATTTGGTGTTTAAGGTGTCAAGAGAGCCGTTTACCAGTGGTGAACAGTATATTGATGTCGCACCACTCTTCGCAAAAAGTCAACCAAACCTGAAACTCAAAGAAGTTACCGGTTGGGACGGACCGGATACCCTACACGTTACAACCACCACTCCTGAAGGAGCTAAAGGACCATCGTTTTGGTTTATAGTAAGTAGCCGCGCCTTCCTTCAGCTCGCCCGCTAATATGAAAAAGCCCACGATGAAGTCGCCGTTCGGCCGGTATATAAGCTACCTCGATAAAATTGAGAGAGGAGTCAAAGACAAAGAGGAATTTGGATCCATGCTCATTCTCTCGCTCGTTGAGGAAATCGGCGAGATGGCCCGCGCATATTTAGCAAAACACGGCCGAAAGCCTACAAATCTTGCTGCCCAAGCAGATGAAACCTACGAACAGGAACTCGGCGACATCCTCGTCTCGGTTTTAAGGTTTGCGCGCATTAAAAACATTGACCTTCACAAACGCGTCATGTACACACTGGGAAAAATCGCCAAGCGACAAGTGGACCCCAAACATCCCCAACCCTAGGGAAACTTCGGTTTTCCCCATCGCTTCCAGTTTGGATTCAATGTCCCAAGTTGCACGACGTCATCTGCTATATCAAAAAGATAATGAAAAATCATCGCGCCAAAAAGCACCACCCCCACTTCCCAATCAATGCGCGAAGAAAGAAGCGAACAGAAAAGGAGAATTCCGACGACGTAAATATTGTGGTACGAAAGATTGGTATTGTACTTATGCCCCGTCGCGATAAACCAGGCAAGATTTCTCCACTGGTGGCTCCGGAAAAATGCAACGACCTGCTTGGTGTAGCCATCATCTTTTCCGTATCCGAGGAAGTAATTGAAATGATCGATGTCCGGCAAGATCGACCCGATAACAGCAGTCCAAATCCACTTAGGATTAAACTCCCCCCACCGTTCGCGCAAAAACCACGCCCACACGAGTCCAATGAGGACGTGGTAAAACATGTGCCGCGACTGCCACAAAATAAATCCTAATCCCTTTACCCGGGCTACACTCACGCGCATATGCCCATCATATCGAAAGCACAACAGGAGAGCAATGGATGTGCGCGGGGAGGTGTGCATTTTTGAGTATCGCCACGCCCTTTCTATATGAAAAGATTGCAATGGATGGAGAGAGGCTTGGCGAACGCAACAAAATGCATACCGACCAAAGTGCACGCCCGTTCTGCCAATTGACAAGAGATATTCCTTCTCACATAGTAGAAGAAGATGAAACACATACGCCTGACCCGCTTTGAACGCGGATGGGTTCGAATCCTGGGTGTCGTAACGTTTCTCGTTGCTGCGTTCTTTTTCGTCTCCCCACTTCTTCCTGACTTACAATCTCCCGAAGAACCGCTCGCAGACCCTGTGTCACTCAAGCTTCTTACCCAGGGCAAAATCCTCCCTGTCCCTCCCTTTGAGTCAGCGGCCGAGTTTCACGGCCACAAAGTTACACCACCCACGCTCGCGAGCCTCTCGCTTCCAACGGGCGTTCTGGGACTGAATTCTTCAGACAAGCGCATCGAGGTCGACCTCACCAATCAAAAGGTCTACGCATTTGAAGGCGACCGCAAAATGTATGATTTTCCCGTCTCTACCGGCAAATGGGCGCCGACTCCTACGGGAGAGTTTACCATCTGGACAAAAGTGAAGAGCCAAAAAATGAGCGGCGGAGTCCCTGGAACCAGTACATACTATTACCTGCCTAATGTCCCATGGGTCATGTTTTTTTACAACAGTGAAACGCCACAGTCCCGCGGATTTTCTCTCCACGGCACCTACTGGCACAACAACTTCGGCCACCCCATGAGCCATGGGTGCGTGAATATGCGCATCGAAGACGCCGGCACGCTCTTTGCCTGGGCCTCACCCGTTGTTACCAATGACAAAGCCTGGTCGACGAATTCCACAAGCGATAATCCGGGAACGAGAGTAATCATCTACGGTACTACTCCGCAGGAGTAAAAGCTTAGAGCTTCAGGCTCTTGAGGTATTTTCTAAACTCTCCGTTTAGATCTTTATGGGTAAGGGCAAACTCGACAACGGTTTTGAGGTACTCGAGTTTATTGCCTGTATCATAGTATTTCCCGTCAACAATCTCACACGCATAGACCGGCCGCTTCTTCATAAGTTCCTTGATGGCATCCGGAAGCCACATCTCTCCGCCTTTACCGGGTTTCAAGTGTTCTAAAATCGGAAAAATATCAGGCGTCAGCACGTAACACCCGTGGGCTGCCATGTTGCTCGGCGCTTCTTCAACGGAAGGTTTCTCAAAAAGTTTTTTAATTTGCCAGACATTTTTTTCGACTTTTACCGCGTCGACGATGCCGTAACGGGAAACATCTTCTCTTCCAACGCGTACTGCGGAAATGACCGGATCGCCGTATTTATTAAAAACGTCAATGCACTGTTTGGCCCGTGGCGGGTGAGAATAAATAAACTCGTCCCCCCAAATGGCGACAAACGGCTCCTCCCCGATAATTTGCCGCGCGCACCACACCGGTGTTGCATTGCCGTACGGCCCTTTTTGGCGAATGTAGATGAAATTCGCAAGCTCCGCCGTACGACGTACTTCGTCCGCCAGCTCTTTTTTCCCTTGTTCTTTAAGGGTATTAAGAAGTTCGTTGGGGTAGTCAAAGTGGTCTTCAATCGCCCGTTTGTGCCAGCCGGTGACGATAATAATGTCTGTAATCCCGGAGGCAACCAGCTCCTCAACCACGTACTGTATAACGGGTTTGTCGACAATCGGCAGCATTTCCTTGGGCATCGCTTTGGTCTGAGGCAAGAAGCGCGTGCCAAAACCCGCCGCGGGTATAACAGCTTTTCTAATCTTTGACATCTGCTTTCCCATTTGGTTCTCCAATTGTATTTCTTATGCAACCAGTATGTCAATTTGCTAAGATGTATATAGACTCCTATGAACAAATCTGTGAGTTTATCCGCCTTCGCAGAAAACCCCGATTTAATCGGGGATGAATGCGAAGTGTTTTCTGCTTCGGCGGATTTCGCTCCGCCGAAGTACGCGGAGAAGATACCACGGGCGTTAGCCCGTGGAGCTTCATTTCTGTTAATTTTTTCTCTGACTGTACCCGTTTGGAGTAGTGCCTATGCACAAAACTCAGTTCCTGTTCCACCAAACGCTCGCGCAACTACGACGATCATCGACTCGAAAAATCTTCCCGTCCAATCCGAATTTACTCTGTCTCTTGTAGGAATACTCCAGCCTATTGTCACGAAGATAAATGAGGTTGCGACGACCTACATTGCTCCGTACGTCAAATGGAAAAATACGGCCAGTCAAAACCTTACGCCATATACTTTACGAAATCAGATTATCCCCTACGATGCACTTAAAAACCCTAACCTCAAATCCGCACTCTATTGTGCTAAACTCACCATTCAAACGCCCTGGGGTAATTTTAGCTCTCCGCCGATAGTCTCAACCATTCCAGAAATTTCTACCAATATCCCGGATTCGCAACCAGAAATGGAACATGCGAAATTTTTTAACACACTATTCGGACGTTACCGTATGCAGGCAAACGCAGACGGCAAGCTCGATTTTAATATTACGCCAAAAGTTATTTCAGCAATTGACGGATCGGAATGTGGCAAACAAGACATAACCGCTCCAATTCAATCCGCTCCCATAAACACCGTTACCAATTCCTCATTCGGATCCGACGGCCGCCTAAGCGTCAATGTTCCGAACTCGTTTCTCTCATCATTGAGTACTGCTGTGGGAAATATCATACCGATTCAGCTTCTCGTAGAGCTCACAAGATCAACGCAGGTTTCCAACAGTTCTCAGTACTGCCACGAGGCTGACTGCACGGCGACGGAAATAGATGAGGAAACGAAAGGCTTCGATAAAACCCGCGGCTGGACGTCTTTTGCCATACGCAATGAGTTGTATAAAGAAATCGTTGGCGCTGCCGGACATACGCAAGATGTGAAAACACCTCTTCAGACCGCCCGTTTTTCGAGCGACCCGGACCCAGTTTTGAATAAGGCGACTACCCGCCAAAAACAAGCAGACTGCTCATTTACCCCGCATAAATTTATTGCAGACGGTACGGCTAATATCGGCGGTGAGGTCCCCAATGACACCTGCACCATATTGCCGGATGAAGTCGCTCGTTGTACGACTACCGAACTTCCGAAGCTAGATAAATTTGCGAACACTCCCGCGGCAAAATGCGGACTTTGTCATTTAGACGATTTAGATAGTTATGTAAAACGATTCGGCTATGACAACATCCCGCCCACAATGAAAAAGATATTGGTAGCCGCAGGCAATGCGTACAACGTACCGGCGTCGATACTGTTGAGCATCCTCTACTCTGAAGGAAGTCTGCAAAAATGGCAATGGACCGAAGAAAATACGATCAAATGGAGCCTATGCGGAGGCGCGGTAGAAAGCTGTGAAGAGAAACGGTCTTCCACAGGGGCTACAGGACCGTTTTCCTTTTTAGCGACAAAGAATAATGCTGGCTATGACTGGTCCAACGATTATCGGGCTGCGGTCAACGTCGTCGACCCACAGAGAAACCGGTTTTCACCATGCAATTTTATGGACTCGGCATTCGCTGCTGCGAAAAAACTATGGAAAGAAAGCGGCGGAACGGGATTATATAACCCCAACAGCTGCTGGGGACATGCTTTTTATCGGTATGCGGCAGGACCATCAGAAAACTGTAGCTGGGATCCGCCAAGGGTTTCAACGGGAATACGCCAGTATGTCGGATATTGCACCGAAAAAGCGTACGTAGGTCCCGGCGGATATAGCGGCAACCAATCGAAGACAGAAAATCATTATGACCGGGCATTTCAATTTCTTAACGCCTACAGCTGTCCGTAAAATGGGAATCGTGCTCATTTACAATAGTACGACGCTTTGGTACTATGTACTGGAATATCCCCGGGGAGGGGGCTTTTGTTAGGTGTCCGTTGCTTCTGCCGAAGGCAGCAGCTTACGACACCTTACATCCTTCCGAAGCTTTAGCGAAGGAGGATCTACATTTAATATGGATAAACCATACGTCCCGTCAATCCCAAAAATCGCTCCGGTTAAGTTTGTCGGTGAGGTCATCGCCGAGCTAAGAAAGGTCACCTGGCCCACACGAGCGGAAACAGTCAAGCTCACGGCTGTGGTTTTGGCAATTTCAGTTATCGTGGGCGCCTTCATCGGCGGCCTGGACTGGGTGTTTCTAAAAATAACGTCGGTCATTTTCAAACGATAAACCTATGGACGACCAACAAACCCAATCACCCCCATCACCTTCACCCGCCGAAGTTTCAGCGAAGGAGGGCCTATCTCCCGTATTAGACGCTGGAAAGTGGTATGTCGTCCACACCTACTCCGGCCATGAAAATAAGGTGGCGACGAACCTCAAACAGCGGATAGAAACGCAGAAGCTCACCCATAAAATTTTTGATATCGTCGTGCCAACCAGAAACGTCGTCACCGTGCGCCACGGCAAAAAAGAAGAGAGTAAAGAAAAAATTTTCCCCGGCTACATCCTCGTGCGCATGATCCTTGATGACGACACGTGGCTCGCGGTTCGGACGACGCAAGGAGTGACTGCCTTCGTCGGCGCCGGAAATAAACCCACCCCCATTTCCGATAAAGAAGTTGAAGCAATACGCAAGTTCATGGAGATGGAAGCACCCAAGTACAAGGCAAGCTTCTCGGTTGGTGAAGCTGTCAAGATTGTCGACGGCCCGTTTGCCGACTTTTTGGGAACGGTTGACTCCATTGATGAAGAAAAAGGGAAAA
>CAYSOR010000029.1:0-10250 GCA_964432705.1 uncultured Gammaproteobacteria bacterium | reverse complement strand
GGGAAGCCTCAATCGTTCCTATGTATTTGAGGATTTTATTGGAAATGGCAAAATTCGGTTCGTACATAAGTAGATCAACGAATTACGAATGAAAGGCCGAATATACGAATACAGAACCATTCGTTTATTCGTACAGATTCGTTATTCGATGATGATAGAATTCCCGCACTTTTACTGTATAATAACCTCAGAGCCATGGAAACGCAACAGGAGAAAGACCGCGCCTAGAGAAGAAGATTCTTCATTGTTTGAGGAATCTGACCCGCTAAATCACTCGCGTTAAAGAACGGCCCAACGGTTTTATAGAGTTCATCACCTGCCTTTTTGTTGATGAAACTCCCGGCAATTGTTGCCAAGAATGGATCGTTTTTACAGGCAAGGGCGGCGATAAGGCCAGCGAGCACATCCCCCGTTCCCCCTTTCGTCATCCCCTCATTGCCGCCTTCAATAACACGACACTCGCTAGGAGTCCAGGAAGGTTGCGAACCTTTCGCCTCGGAAGGTTCGCAACCTTCTCCTCTACATACAATATCTTTTTGCCCCTTGAGGAGCACTATGCATTGATACGTTTTTGCGAATAATTTCACTTTTTCTTCTTCTGACCGCGCGGGGAGCTTGGACAATTTTGAGATGCCCGCCGAAGGGGCTCCGGCGTTAGCCGGAGATCGGGCTGCCCGAAAAATTGGACGAGCGACCTCAGCGCGGGCAAGTAGCGAAGCAAACTCTCCATGATGTGGCGTCAAAATTGCGTTTTTAGGAATAAGGGAAACGTCCATCATCTGAAGTGATCCAGCATCAATCACCCATTGTTTGTCGGGATATTTTTTAAGAAGTGTATTGATCAGCTCCTCTGTTTCCTGATCCCGCACCATTCCGGGTCCAATAAGAATGCAGTCATCTTCCTCAATATATGCGTCTATTTCTCCTCTTGGAACAACAATACCATCACGAAATTCGCTTTTGATTTTTATTACCAATTCATTGTTCTCAGGCACCGATGAATAATGTACAAGGTCAACAATACGTGAAGCAACTTCCAAGGCCCAAAGGCTTGCCGCATGAAAAAGATGCGAGCCGCCAATAACTAGGAGTCTTCCGTTTTGCCCTTTGTGTGAGCTGGGCTTGGGAAGTGTGAGTGCGCGAAGATCATTAACTGTCACTGAGTTCATAATATAATGCGTTGCCACTGTTGGCTATTACCTTTGATTATATCCGGATCTGCGCTCGTTAATATAGTCTGCTGTTCACTCATGACAGTGATCACGATCGCTCGGTGCGCACTATCGAGTTCGGAAAGGATATCGTCGAGAAGCAGGAGTGGTCGTATGCCGGTTTCGTTTTCTATATAAGAAAGTTCTGCTAGTTTAAGCCACAGCACTGAGAGCCGCTGCTCGCCGCGACTGCCGAATTTACTCAAGTCCCGAAAGCCGTCATCTTTTGCTTGTCCGTGCTCCTTACTCTGCACGATAAAATCGTCTCTATGCGGCCCAACGAGTGTTGCTTTGGCCGCCACTTCCTCGTTTTTATACTGCTCCAGACGGGACTCCGAGATAACACTCTTGTCATAGTGAGCGTGATACGTTATATGTGATACGTTATGCGTATTTATAAAATCGAGATACTGGGTTCTCTTGTCAGTGAGATAGCTCCCGGTACGGATGAGCAGTTGATCCCAAAAAAGAAGTTGATGGCGATGCGCTTTTCCTTCGTTAATGAAATCTAACAGCCTGTTGCGCTGTCGTAGACCCCGTTCATAGGAAAAAAGATTCCTTCTATATTCCCGGTCCACCTGCACGAGAACACTGTCCAGATATCTACGGCGTAGTGATGGGCTGTCTGTTACTAATTCGAGATCCTCCGGCCAAAAAAGTACTGCGCGAAGATTGCCGACAAAATCAACCTGTCGTCGCGGCACACCATTGACAACGTAATGCTTCATCGGAATTTTTGTTCCCTCTGCCACTCCATCCGTCAAAACGAGTTCTAATTTGATTTTTTCCTCTCCGAGTGATACGTGACATGTGACATGTGAAACGTTTTTTTTCCACTGGATTGCTTCCCTGTCGCGGTCTGCCCGAAAACTTTTCCCCACTGCAAGCATCATGATCGCCTCAAGAATATTTGTTTTTCCTGCGCCGTTGGGACCAAGAATTAGGGTTGTTTTGGGAGAAAAAGTAAGTTGTTTCTTTTCGTAACTACGAAAATTTTGGAGGGTAAGGGAGGTAAGAAGCATGGCATGTATTATACCTTTTTGCTTATCGCTTCTCACTTATCACTTAATTGTTGTTCCGGTGAAGGGTTTGTTGTCGAGGGCACTCGCTAGGTTATCGAGGTTTTTGCCGTTGAGGATTTTGACTGTAATACCTAAGTCCGCCGCAAGCTGGCTCGCAATCGGATCAAAGGGCGCGTGCATGCCCGGTGTCCACTTGTCACCGATCATTGTTTTATATTTCTTCCAGGAAATTTGGGTAAGGGGTTTTGCTTCGGGGAATTTGCGGGGGTCTTTCTCATAGACATGGTCGATATTGGTCATGTTAATGACACTCTTTATGCCGTAGTCTTGGCAAAGCGTCACGGCACAGTAGTCTGTACTCCAACCCGGCTTCCATCCGGCGGCGACTGCCACGGGCGCGTCAATTTTTAAAATAATTTCATAGTGCTTAATCACACGTGGGTCGGCGATGTCACGGAAAATAGTTCTGATCATTTGCGCATTAAGGCGGGTCGCATGAATACCCAACCAATCGCGATCAACGTCATCAAGCGCTTCCCTTCGCACCTGACTTGCAGCCTCTTGATAGTGCCGCGTGGTCGCCCCACCACCCACGGTTATAAAAAATCTCCTAGTCTTTGAGGAGATTTGGTGGCGAATAAATGCATTAAACTGGCTGAGGAAATTGGTATCGACGCCGCCGTTGGGGACGACGAGCGAGCCCCCGAGGGAAAGAATGTATGCATTTTTACCGTAGATCATCTTCTGTATGTTAACCGAGTCGTGCGTAGTCTGTCAAACAACCTTTTATTTCTTCAGCTAAATTTCATAAGCATCCCGCTCTCTTTGGATTTTTGGAAGCTCCAGATAAAAAACCACACTGCGAACATAAAATAGGCGATGTTAAGAAGTGTCGCAATAAGGAGACCCGGATAATCGATCCTTCCCTCCTGAAGTACAGTACGCATGCCTTCAAAGATGTAACTTGTCGGCAGAAATTTCGCTACTCCCTGCATCCAGTTCGGCAAAATACTAATGGGATAAAACACGCCGGAAAATGGTTGGAGCGCTAGGGTAAGTGTCCATGCAAAAATCTGAATACGATACCCATATCGCACAATGAGACTATTGATAATAATGCCCAATATTCCGCCCGTAACAAGAAGGCTAACCGCGTACGGAACAAAAACCAAACCGAGACGGAATAAATTGTATTGAAATAGAAAATATCCAAGAATCAACATCCAAATAGTCGAAATAATGAGCTTAATTACACTCAATAGAAACGCAGCGATCGTAAATTCCCAAATAGTAAGAGGCGAGGTGAACATGTTGAGCAAATTCCGGTCCCAGGCCTCCTGAAGCAAAACAAGACCCATTTCTTCTTGCGAGCGGTTGATAAACAGCCACATAATCACTCCGCCCAAAAATAAATTGATATAAAACTGGTACGATCCGGTTTGCTCCTGCAGATAAACGGTTACAAGACCCCAAATAAATAAGTTAAAACTCGGCCACCAAAATGCATCAGCAACCCGCTCTAAACTCCTCGGCCAACTCATGAGGTGTCTGGCAATCACTGCCCACACACGATGATAATTAACTTTTTTCACGGGCCTCCTCGATAAAAAAATCGTTGAGTGTCGGCTTGTCTATGGAGATCTCGTTGTATGAAACACCCTTTTCCGCAAGACCAGCAAGTAAATAGGCAATCTCTTCTTCCTCGACTTCCACGACAACAAATCGACCCTCGCTCGTAACAGAAAATCCAGCTTCTCGGGCAAACTGCAGCGTCCGTTTTTTCCCATCTTTCATCATGAACCGGATGCGCGTCTTTTTAATTTTTTTACTCAACCCCTCAGGCGTGTCTTCGGCAATTATTTTTCCGTGGTTCATAAAAATAACTCGATCGCAAAGCTCCTCAATCTCGGCCATGTTGTGAGAGGTAATAAAAATCGTTGTCTTATAACTTCTTCGCGAAGTTTTAATAAATTGGCGCACCTGATCAGCAATATCAGGATCAAGTGAGGAGGTCGGTTCGTCCAGAAGCACAACCCGTGGCTGATTAATGAACGCTTTACAGAGATTTAATCGCGCCATGTTTCCCGAGGAAAGATCTCCTGTAAGGAGATCTTTCTGGCTCGTGAGTCGAAAAATGCGCAACACCTCGGCAATTTTTTCTCGCGGGTTTGGCACTTCGTACATGAGTGCAAAAACATATAAATGTTCCCACACAGTAAGCCGCCAAGGTGCTTTCACATAGGCGGAGGAATAGTTCATTTGTTTGAGTATTTCTTCGCGGTGACAAGAAAATGGGAGACCAAAAACGCTTATAATACCTTTTGTTGGCTCAATAACCCCTAACATCATTGCAATGGTGGTAGTTTTTCCAGCCCCGTTGGGACCCAAAAGTCCCACGATCTCCCCCTCCTTTACTGAAAAGGAAATATTGTTGACTGCGGTGAACGTACCGAAGCGTTTTGTGAGATTCTTGACTTCAAGAATATTCTTTGTCATGAGAACCATTATATGCTATTTTGAGGCTCTTTTTTCAGGCTGGTGGAAAAAATATGTCCTCTCTGGATCTAAACTTGGTATTTTTACAGGTATCCCGCCATCTTTTAAATTTCCAACGGGAAATGCCACAAGCGGTTCTTTGACAATAAACGGATCATCGTCTTCATAATTGCCGAAATTGATCATCGCGCCGATAGGAATAATAAGATGTTCTTGATTATTCATATCTAAGTATTTTGCTTGTTTCTATATTTTTCATCTACGAATTTTCTCAATTCACTCTGGAACCGTGATTTGCTAAACTTTTTTGCCTGCGAGATACAGGCGTTCGGATCTATTTTTATACGTCGTAATTGCTTGATTGCTGATATTACACTCTCAACCGTCGACTCGGGGAATAGCACACTCGTTTTTCCATCCACAACTGATTCTGTATAACCGCCACCGGCATACGCGATAACCGGCGTGCCCATAGCCATCGCTTCGACCGGCGTCATGCCAAAGTCTTCATCGGTGGATAGCGCCAGAAACGCTTTTGCCCTAGCATATAATCCCGAAAGATTTTTATCGGGTACATGGCCCAAAAATTCTACTGAACTGCCGGCAATCGCTCTTAGTCTTTCTTCATCAGGTCCGCTACCAACAATTTTCAGCGGCAGCTTGAGTTTGTTGGAAACCTGGATGGCAAGTTCGACGTTTTTTGGCTGCGCAAGACGGCTGACGACGAGAAAATACTTTTTCAAGGTGACACCTTGCGTACGCAAGGTGTCACCTTTTGTAATATCGATTGGCGGGTAGATAACCGTGGATTCTCTTCGATAAAACTTTTGAATTCTGCGCTTTGTTCCCTCTGAATTCGCAATAAAGTAATTAACTCTTTGAGCCGCGTCATAGTCGTAATGTCGCATAAAAAAGCCAACAATAGTTCCGTATAGTTTGGCAAGCGCTTGTTGTTTTGAAGTTACATACCCGTACAACCACCGCGGCGGTGTGTGACAATAGCAAAATTCAATCGTCTTCGAACTCTTTTTTGTAAACCCTTTCGTTATGTACCAACTTGACGAACCGATGATGACATCATACTGAGCGAAGTCGAACGTATTCCAAATGGCCCGCGCCAAAAACCGCAGTGGGCTGTGGAGTTTGGTCGCAAATCCCGGAATATGGTGCGCCCATGAAACACGGATGTCGCGATCTTTGAATCGTTCCCATGCGGGCGAATCCTCACGATAAAAGGCGGTATAGATGGGAGCGTTCGGCCAAATTTCGCTCATGGCCAAAAGAACTCTCTCGGCTCCGCCAAATTCTCCTAAGTAATCGTGAACAAGGGCAATTTTCATACTAACGACAATTGATTTGAATTATCTTCTTTTTTTACAACATTCTTTTTTGATTTTTCGCTTTTGCTATCTACCCGCGAAGTGCGTAACCGTTTGAGAAGTGACGGAAAATGTAGCTCTTCAAGAGCTTTGCGGGCTTCCTGCGTATCGAGTGTGGTTACTTTACTTTTTCCCAAATCAATCTCAATAGGCGCGTCTGTCCGGATTGTAGCAAGTTGTTTGCTCATATCAGCGCTTTCTTTACCCTGTAAAAGTTTTTCAATTAATAGAGAAGAAATTTTCTTATCTTTCTTTTCTACGGCTTGGTAAAGATCACGCAACGTCTTAAATTCTTTAAGAAGATCTGTTGCTGTTTTGGAACCAATACCAGAAACACCGGAGTAGTTATCCGATGGATCTCCAGCAAGAGCTTTGTAATCAGGAATCTGAGCCGGTGTAACACCCATTTTCTCTTTAACCGCAGGTTCGTCATACAATTTTGCCTCGCTCAATCCTTTCGTTGGCATGTACGTAAACGTGTTGCCGTCGACCAGCTGCAAAAGATCCCGGTCTCCTGTAACAACAATTACTTGATCAATTTGATTTTCGACCGCATGCTTATCAATCGTAGCAATGACATCGTCTGCTTCAAAACCGTCGATTTCATAAATCGGGATTCCAAACGCGGTGATGACGTCATGAACTTTGGCAATCTGCCCTGCGAGTTCATCATCCATTTTGGGTCGTTGCGCCTGGTACTGTTTAAACAGTTTTTTGCGAAACGTCGGCGCGGCTCGATCAAAAGCAACGGCAATATGGGTGGGCTTAAGATCCTTAAAAATTTTAATAAGCATCGAAATAAATCCGTATACAGCGTTAACCAAGGTTCCGTCGGGAGCGGTAAATACCGGTGGAAGTGCATGGTAGGCGCGATGCAAGATGGCATTCCCATCGATAAGAATAAGTCGATTCATGGAGTATCAATTCACGCGCTTTTTTTCGCCGCCGAGAAGTAATGCAAACTCATCGCCTTCGATCGTTTCCTTTTTCACGAGTTCGAGGGCGACGCGATCGAGTTCTTTTCTGTGTTTTTTGAGAATAGCGAGAGCTTTCTGATATCCGGTGTCGAGAAGTTTCTTCATCTCCCGATCAATAGCACCGAGCATGTCCGGCGACACGTTTTGCTGCTCATAAAATGCTTTCCCCCACTCGGTGACGTCTACATGCGGTCCAAAATTAATCGGCCCCAAATCACTCATCCCAAATTCCGTAACCATGTAGCGGGCAATACGGGTTGCTTGATTTATGTCATTGGCAGCGCCAGATGTCATTTCATTAAATACTATTTGCTCCGCGGCCCTTCCTCCCATCGTCATGGCAATTTCATCAATAAGCCGTGATTTCGTTTCATGGAGGCGGTCTTTTTCCGGAGGCGCCATAGTAAATCCGAGCGCCATGCCGCGCGAAACAATGCTAATCCGGTGTACAGGATCCAGGTGCGGACTGTAATAGTTCACTAAGGCGTGTCCGGCTTCATGGTAGGCAGTCATTTTGCGGTCGAGATCGCTTTGCAGTCGTTTCTTTTCCGGACCAAGCTTTACTTTGGTCGCCGCCTCTTCAAAATCTTTCATATCAATTTCTTTTTTGTTCTCACGGGCGGCTAGGATGGCTGCTTCGTTCAACATGTTCTCGAGGTCAGCGCCGGAAAACCCAACGGTTCGCTTGGCTGCCTTGTCCCAATCCACCGATGAAGCAAACGGTTTCCCTTTGGCATGAATTGCAAGAATTGCCTTCCTACCGGTCATATCGGGTAGGTCCAGGACCACACGTCGGTCAAACCTGCCGGGCCTCAGAAGCGCCGGATCCAAAAGATCGCCACGGTTGGTCGCAGCAACGATAAGTACAGTGGTATTAGGCTCAAATCCATCCATTTCAACGAGAATTTGGTTGAGGGTTTGTTCACGCTCGTCATGGCCGCCCATGATACCGACACTGCGCATACGTCCAATCGCATCGATTTCATCAATAAAAATAATTGCAGGAGCGCTTTTTTTGGCTTGGGCAAACAGGTCACGCACGCGAGCCGCCCCCACCCCAACGAGCATCTCCATAAATTCGCTTCCAGCTATTGAGTAAAATGCGGTTTTGGCTTCTCCGGCCATGGCTTTAGCAAGAAGCGTCTTGCCAGTGCCCGAAGGACCCACAAGAATGACACCCTTGGGAGTGCGTGCGCCGAGTGCTTTATATTTGTTGGGATTTTTCAAAAAGTCTACGACCTCCTCAAGCTCCTTTTTGGCTTCATCAACCCCGGCTACGTCTGCAAAGTTTACTTTGGGAAGATCTTTGGCAAATATCCGCGCACGACTTTGTCCAAAGGAAAAAACGCTATCCTGGGCTCCACGTGCCTGGCGGAAAAGGAATAAGAAAAACACAACGGTCAAAACAAGCGGCAAGACATTCGAGAGAAGCCCCATCCATACTTGACCGATACTTAAGTCTTTCACCTTGATCTCAACTGACTTTGGATCAACACCTGATTTTTCAAGTAGGGTAAACAGAGAATCCTGAGGTTCTTTGTGGGAAAGGAACTTGGTACCGTCTTTATAGCTAACAACCAATCGCGTTTCTTCAACCTCAATCTTTTCTATCTTCCCTTCTTTGACATCATTGACTACACTCGAAAGAGGTTTTGTAACAAGTGTTGAAACTTGGTTTCCTAGGCTTCCAAGCATGGAGAAAATGAGGAAAGCGATAAAAAGTCCGATGAAGATATTTTTGAGATTAAAATTCATCTTCATCTCAAAGACCTTACGAATTTTTTTGCCGTTTTTTCCGTTCCCATTGCGCTTCGCCGGTGATTGGTGTTTTTCTGCCATACGAGCCTCAAGTATATCACGTTCAACCCGTGATACAATAAGGCCGATATGAAAATATTCTTCACTGCTTCCTACGAAGGGAAAAAGTATTATCAAAAATACTATGACGTTATTCTTGACGCTATCCAAACGTCCGGCGCGAAGCTCATAAGTCCCGAAGTAACGCGCGAATACCTAGATGCTTTCCGTCCTGAAAATATCCATAAACTCGGTGATCGCGACCGCGTACATTATGAGTTCATCCGCCAGGGCATCGCCAATGCCGATGCTGTTATTATCGAAGCGAGCCACGAGGATTTTCGGGTTGGCCACGAAGCAACGCTTGCCATTATTTACAAAAAGCCCGTTTTGTGCCTTTCAATTAATAAAGACTATGGCCGACTCATCCGGCATGAAGCCTTTCGCGGGGCGCAGTATACAATTAATACGCTACGCCCACTCGTTCTTCGGTTTCTTTCCGAAGTCGGAAAAACCCTCCTTGCCAAACGAAAAAGCACATTTCATGTAATCCCTCATAGAAAAACTGAGACTTCCTCCAAATTTACTATTGCTGTTTTAGGGTCAGCCAACGTCGATCTCGTCACCAAAGTTCCCCATATTCCAAAGATCAACGACGTCCTTATTAGTGAAGGCCTGAAGCTTCTCCCGGGAGGTAAAGCCACCAACGCAGCAATCGGTCTATCGCGACTAGCTGAACACGTATATTTGCTTGGCAAAATTGGTAATGATTCGTTTGGTGAAGAAGTAGTCGGTCTTCTCAAACGTGAGGGAGTCAAAACCGAATTTGTGGATATCGATAGCTTCATCCCAACCGGCACCGTGATGGTCACCGTCGATAACCTTGGGAAAAATACGATTGTCGTCAATGAAGACGCCAATATCCGCATAAACCAAAAAACAATCATGGATTTCATGGCATCAGTCGATGACGGTACTCGAACCATTAGTTGCTTTTATACGACGCTCGAACCGCTCCCTGAAATTGTCAAACTAGCAATCACTGAATGCAACAAACGAAACATCATGACATTCTGCGACGCTGCCCCGCAAGCCCGACCTTTACCAACGAGCCTCTACTCTGCTATCAATATTCTCTCTGGCAATGAATTTGAGGTAGGTGCCATGGCTGGTATGCCTGTTTCTGATCCAACCTCAGCCGGAAAAGCTGCGCAAGCCTTGCAGAAAAAGGGTGCAAACACGGTCATTGTGACCCTGGGGCACCTTGGTGCTGTTTTACTACCAAAAGACGCCAAAAAACCCACGTATTTCCCCGGCAATAAAGTGCGTGTGGTCGATGAAACTGGGGCAGGAGATGCATTTCGAGCC
>CAYSOR010000028.1:6654-10367 GCA_964432705.1 uncultured Gammaproteobacteria bacterium | reverse complement strand
AGGTATGGGTACATATTACTATCTCAAAAATCCAAATCCGCACGACGAGTGGGGAATGGTGCCTGTGCATGAAGATGATTATATAGCCGCTATTGTTCGTGTGGCCAAAAAACGTGGAGTAAAGATAACGGATGGAATGATCATGAAAGAGATCGGTCTTGGCACGAAAAAGAAACGACGCGAGACTAAGAGAAAACATATTCATCTCTATGTAGACGGAACAAATCTCTTTGCTGGTCAGAACGATCTTTTTGGACCGAAGGCGTATGTACCATTTTCTGCGTTTTTAGGAGCGGTGAAAGCGTATTATACCGTGAGTCGAGTGTTCTTTTATGCTTCGTACATGGTTGCTGCAAACTATCGTAAACCCGGGAAAAAATTCCTTGTTGCAGCAGAAGGTAAATTCTATCATTCCGTACGTCAAACTCGCTGGGTGTCGTTCTATCGGGGTCATCGGTCGCCCAGCTCGGGAAAAGAAAAAGGCGTTGATGTACATCTCGCCGTTGATATGGTTCGGGATGCGTTGCTTCATCGGTATGATGAGGCTATTATTTGGAGTGGGGATGCAGACTTATCTTATTCGGTAGAGGTTGTTCGGATGCTGCATATTCCTGTTCATGCGGTGTTTTTGCCGAACCGTTTTTCTCTCGGTTTGGCTCACGCCGCATCATCGTCTGTTGTTTTGAACTACCGGAAACGTTTTGAAGCAGGCAAGCAAGCCCTGCCGAGAAGCTTGGAGATTAAAGCATTAAAAGACCCCACATGCGTGCATGTGGGGTAGGTGAATAAAGTATAGGAGATTGTTTATTTTTTGTCAAGTATGAAAATACAGATCCAACAACTGTTACAAGAAATCCTTAAAGACATGGGGATTTCCGATGTGGTGCCGGAGGTTGAAATTTCGGAAGATCCGGCGCATGGCGAATATACCACCAATGTTGCCATGAGACTGGCAGCAAAGAAGACGATTCCCGGAATCGGAGAAGCTTTGATTCCGGGAATCGAGGGAAATCCGCCAGCTGGCGGACCGATGGAGATAGCACTACAGGTTAAGGATCGGATATCAGATGTCAGAAATCAGATGTCAGATAAAGCACCAGATCATAAGATATCTCAAAAAGATCATTCCCTATCACCCTTATTACCCTTATCTCCCTTATTACAGGATATTGATCGAGTTGAAGTAGCTGCGCCGGGGTTCATAAACTTCTTTGTAACCGAGGCTAAATTGAGCAGTCAGCTTGCCGAAGTGCTAAAACAGAAAGAGGGCTTTGGGACAACTAAAAAGGGGTCAGGTAAAAAAGGGTCAGGCCTTAAAGAAGATCAAGGCCTGACCCTAGTGAGCAAGCGAATTATGGTTGAATTCGCTCACCCCAATACCCACAAAGCATTCCATATCGGTCATCTGCGTAATATTTCAACAGGAGAAAGTATCGTTCGACTCCTTGAGTCTGTTGGTAATAATGTTATCCGCGCCAATTATCAGGGAGATGTCGGAATGCACATAGCAAAATGCCTATATGGCATTTTGCAAATCCAAAATCCAAAATCCAAAATCCAAAATTGGCAAGATGCTGCAAAACTCTCTATTGACGACAGGATTGCATACTTAGGGGAAATGTATGCGGCTGGGAATAAGGCATTTGAGGAAAGTGAAATTGCAAAAAAGGAAATAGGCGAGATCAATAAAAAGATTTATGCAAAAGACCCCGACATTATGCCACTCTACCAGGAAACACGGCAGTGGAGTCTCGATTACTTTGAGATGATCTATAAGCGCGTTGGGACGCGCTATGATCGATATTACTTTGAGAGTGAAGTCTACGAAACAGGGAAAAAATATGTGCTTGAGGCACTCAAAAAAGGCATTTTTGTGAGTAGCAAAAGCGCGATCATTTTTCCCGGAGAAAAATTTGGCCTTCATAACCGCGTATTTATCACATCCGAGGGAAATACGACCTATGAGGGAAAAGATATGGGGCTTGCCCGACTTCAATTTGACGAATACCATCCGGATCTCATAGTTCATGTCGTCGGTCCTGAGCAATCATCATACTTTCAGGTAGTTTTTAAGGCGCTGGAACAGGTTTTTCCGGATACGAAAGAAAAAGAATACCACCTTGTCTATGGTTGGGTGAGACTTAAGGAAGGGAAAATGAGCAGTCGAAGCGGCAATGTCGTTTTAGGCGAGTGGCTCCTGGATGAGGCAAAGAAATCAATCTATGGAATACTCAATAAATCCGTATCACCTTTAAAGGTCACACCTTTAAAGGATACGGAGAAAGAGGATATAGCAGAAAAAGGCGCGATTGCCGCCGTCAAATACGCATTCCTCAAAGTTTCAACAAAACAAGAGATCGCCTTTGACCTGAAAGAGTCCATCAATTTAGAAGGCGACTCGGGACCGTACCTTCTCTATACATACGCGAGAGCTAAGAGCGTACTTCGCAAGGCAAGCGAGAAGCGAGAAGCGAGAAGCGAGAAGCAATACGATGAGGAACTTTTCTTATCACTTAATCCTGAGGAACGAAGCGTAGCCCGCCTTATTCACTTTTTCCCCGAAATCGTCGCTACTGCCGCGCATGACTTTGCGCCAAACGTGCTTTGTAGCTATCTCTTCCGCCTCGCCCAGGCGTTTAATCTGTTTTATCAAAAACACCCGATTATCGGTAGCGACGCGCGTTTGGCCTTGACCGCGGCGTCTGCACAAGTCCTCAAAAACGGCCTCTATCTTCTGGGGATTTCCACGGTTGAGCGGATGTAGACAGGAGTTTGATCTGTTACGAAAGAGAGAGCTTAGAGTTTTTTCCCGTTGACTATTTTTTTGTGGCTGTTGTTTTTGCCGTTTCTCGGCGAAAGGGTTTTGACGGCACGGGTGAGCTCGGTAATAGGCTTGACAACCATCTGCGGCAGGGTCGGGACATCGCCGTGGAGCTGTTCCTCAAGTTTATGCTGGATATAGGAAATGTTGGTAGCGCGTAGCATCGAGTCTAGCTCCGGATCTTCTCCTTTTTGTATCTTATGGTGTTCATGAAGCGCAACAAGGAGGCGAAGCGCTTTGGTGACCTCACGCTCGCTTAAAAGATTGACTTGGAGATCCAGCTCGTCGCGGACGGCGCTAATGTAGCTTTGGCGGTTTTGGCTCATGAGGATAATGACGCTCAGAATAATTGCTTCAAGAGATACAGTCATCGTGAGGAGGATAAAGGGGAAGGGATCAAAGGGTTCAATGCCCTGTATGACGCCTATATTTATGACGATCCAAACGATATAGCCCAGGATATTCAGTAAGAGAAATTCTACACTTCCGAAGTAAGTCGTGAGGTAGTCGGCGATCCGTATGGCAAAGGGCCGCTTTTTGAGGGCTCGAGCCTCGTAGGCGCGGATAAGCTGGCGGGTAGCCCGACGCAGGCGCGTGCCTGGAGAAACCGGCGTAGGCTGAGGGGTGGGGGTTTGGTCATTCATACGTCTACACTTATCCTAGACCTAAGTTAAATAAAAGTGCAAGAGGGGAGTATTTTTTGTGAATGGCGTTGACTTTTATAGAGAGAGAGAGTACTATCGCCTATATTGTGTAAGGAGGTGCGGAGTATGGCAGGTGGAGATGGTATTGTAACGCTATATTACTGTTGGAGGGATCAGGTGGCGTTCCGAACGTCCGAGAACTGCGAGTTCTGCGGAAGTATGCTCGTTGAGATGCCTCTACAAGCTGA
>CAYSOR010000028.1:0-6644 GCA_964432705.1 uncultured Gammaproteobacteria bacterium | reverse complement strand
CGTCTACACTTATCCTAGACCTAAGTTAAATAAAAGTGCAAGAGGCATGTTGACCGGTAGGCGGTAAGTTGACAATGCGTCCTCACAATGCTATAAATACCAATAAGGTGAACATGTATGCCAAAAGGTGATGGAAATGTAACAGTCTATTATTGTTGGCGAGATGGGGCGGCGTCCCGAACGGGCGGGAACTGCGAGTTCTGCGGAAGTATGCTCGTTGAGAAAGCCCTACAAGTTGAAGGTGCGCTCACTCTACTGGGGACTACAGAAGAGAAAAGGGAGTCGAGAACAAAAGCCGAAGCGTTTTCGGCGAGAGTACGAGAAAGGCAAGCCTCCTGACAATAGAGCAGGGAAACTATGGTGGCAGTACCTCTTATTGATATTAGGCAAAGACCTCCGGCAGAACCGGTTGTCACAAAAAAAGCAGATGAAGTTGACAGCATGGATGCGCCCCCCCCGGAGACACCGCTTACAGAATCGCGGGATCGCGTAAAATCAGCTAAAGCCATAAGAGAGGAAGTTCGTACAGAAATAGCGCGTGAAAAAGAACGTGCTTGACGACATATTTTGTTAGCTCAAATTACTCCTCGATTAACCTCTTCCATGCTACAATAACCCCATGTTCTTCCACAGAGCTCAGGATCACATCAGAAATTTCGCCATTATCGCTCACATAGATCATGGAAAGTCAACGCTTGCGGATAGGCTCCTAGAACTTACGGGGACAGTGGAAAAGCGGTTCATGCAGGAGCAGATCCTCGATTCTAATCCCATCGAACGCGAGCGGGGGATCACAATTAAGCTTGCTCCGGTACGAATGGAGTGGAAAGGTCATATCCTGAACTTGATCGATACTCCCGGCCACGTGGACTTTGGTTACGAAGTGTCCCGTTCGCTTACGGCCTGCGAGGGAGCATTACTGGTCGTTGATGCGACGCAGGGCGTGCAGGCGCAGACACTTGCAAACCTCTCTCAAGCTCGAGAGCATAATCTCGTTATTATTCCTATTGTCAATAAAATTGATATGCCGACTGCGAGGATCGAAGAGACGGAAAAGGAATTAGAGGGGTTAGGGTTCAGGGTACAGGAAATAATTAAGATTTCTGCAAAGACTGGGGAAAATGTTGAGAACGTACTTAAGGCGATTGTTGAACGCATATCACCTCCTCAAGGCGTGCCGGATAAATCCCTTCGTGCTCTCGTGTTCTCATCTCAATATGATTCTCACAAGGGGGTGGTAGTTTTTGTACGCATAGTGGATGGCGAAGTTTCGCAGACCCCCCAGTTGAGATTTTTAGCTTCAGGTGCTGAGGTGACGCCGATTGAAATCGGGTATTTTACCCCTCGGATGACCTCGGGGCAAGCTCTTTTAACAGGTGAAGTAGGGTATATTGCCACAGGGCTCAAAGATGTACGATTTGCCAAAGTAGGGGACACGATAACCAACCTACAACCTACAACCTACAACCTACAACCTCTCCCAGGCTACAAAGAACCCAAGCCAATGGTATTTTTAGGGCTTTTCCCAATCGCAAGCGATGAATTTACGCTTGCGCGGGAGGCGATGGAAAAGCTGCGGCTCTCTGACAGCGCATTTACCTTTCGCCCCATCTCGTCACTGGCTCTTGGCAACGGCTTTCACTGCGGATTTTTGGGCCTACTCCATGCGGAGATAGTTCAAGAGCGACTTTCTCGTGAGTTTAATCTCAATATGATAGCAACAGCACCAAGCGTAGAATATCACATTATCCAAAAAGATTCCCGGAATCTAGCCTCCGATTCCGGGAATCAACGTATCAAAGTGATACAGTCAGCGGCTGAATTTCCGGACCCTTCACTTATCGAAGAAGTGCGGGAGCCAATTATGGAGGTCAAAATCTATAGCCCAAAACGATACGTTGGCGCCATCATGCAGCTTTCGCAGGAGAAGCGTGGAGAATATATTGACCTTCGGTATGTATTTGGATCTTCAGGACGAGAAGATCAAGGCCAGGCCTCGAATGTGTTGGCGGAGTTTACTTATTTGATACCCTTATCTGAAATGATTATCGATTTTTTTGATCGCCTTAAATCGATCACCGAAGGATACGCCAGTTTGGATTATTCATTTTTTGAGTATCAAACGGTTGATGTAATAAAAATTGATATCCTCGTTAACAAAGAAAAGGTTGATGCGCTTTCATTTCTTGCAGTGGAAGATCAAGCGCACCACAGGGCCATTGCGATAGTCGATCGCTTAGCCGAAGTTATTCCCCGTCAACAGTTTACTATTCCGATTCAAGGCGCCATCGGGGGACAGATTATTGCTCGAAGTGATGTTAAAGCATTCCGCAAAGACGTCATCCAAAAGCTCTACGGCGGCGACCGTACGCGCAAGGACAAACTTCTTAAAAAACAAGCAAAAGGCAAAGCAAGAATGAAAATGGTTGGGAGAGTAGAGATCCCCCAGAGCGCATTTTTTCAGGTGTTAAAGAGGGAATGATGGTATAATAGAAACATGAAAAATTGGAATACAAACCCCGCTTCATTTCCCAGTACACATGCCCGGCGGGTATGGGAATTGTCCCAGCTTCTGGATTATGGCTTCGACGGGGCAGTGGTGAAAAAGGAGGAATTGGTGCAGTATTGGCCTGAACTTCGTGGTATAATTGATCCAGAGAAACGACGACTGTTTGAGCTTCTTTTATGGGGAAAACACTACTCACTTCCTGCGGCCAAGAGATCCTTCTTTCGGCAAAACGAGATCCAGTCATTACCGATTCCTACTACCTGACGGGCGGGACTGCCTTATCCTTCTATTATTTGCATCACCGCATTTCCGAAGATTTGGATTTTTTTTCACTGGAAGAACCCAATCGGGAGATGTTGGAAACCTGGTCGACGGCGGTGGCCAAAAATTTTAAAGTAGCGGAAGTGGAATTTCAGACCCTACGCGGACAATTGGTATACTTTTTCCATTTTGACCAGGAAGTCGTAAAGGTCGATTTTGCGCAGTACCCGTTTGAGCATATCGGGGATTTTCACAAAGACGGCAATCTTCGTGTGGCAAGCATACGGGATATCGCCGTTAACAAACTTCAGGCCATTCAGACGCGAGCCAGAAGTCGGGATTATGTGGATGTATACGAAATTGTTTATGCCGGTAGGATTACTATGTCCGAATTATTCAAAGACTATCGTTTAAAATTTGATCTCCATGTGGGCCCAGAGGAATGGGCAAAACATTTTGCTAAGGTTTTGGACGCCACGGACCAACCGAGATTTCTGGGTCATCGGAAGTGGTCGGATGTGGAATCGTATTTTCTTGAAGAAGCGCGGCGTTTAAGCACCACTGTGCTGGGTTAACGGTTCGCACCCGTAAAGACAAACTCCTCAAAAAACAGAAAAAAGGTAAGGAGCGGATGAAAGTGGTGGGGCGAGTCGAAATTCCGCAGTCAGCGTTTTTTGAAGTCCTCAAGCGACAGTAGTCGCAAATCCAAAATCCAAATTTCAAATGACAAACAAAAGCTACCTTTTTCTTCCTATAGCTGAGAAGATCAACACAAGCTCGTGGGCTTCTTTCCATAAAACGCGACAGTCTTGTGCTTTTTCCGTATTTGCGCTTGCAATCATGCGTAGCCAATGGAGCGTTTCTTTCGCTTCTTTTTTACAGATTCCAATTTTATGGAGAAAATCTTTCTTAGATTCCGCCACATCAGCTTCCATATAATTTGCTCCGATGCTCGTAGCCGAGCGAATCAGCTGGCTTATAAGAGGCGAATTGACTGATGTATGCGGCAGACTTTTGGCAAAGCGGATGACCCGCTCGCCAAATTTTGCTGTGCGCTCAACTAAGTCGTACACTTTTGTTTTATTGGAACTTTGGATTTGATTTGACATTTGGATTTTAGATTTTGGATTTAATGATATTTCCTATCAATACAAGCAAAATTTGAGCTATTAGCAATACTCCTATATTGACTGCTAAAACGAGACCAAGACTTTGAACGAGTGAGGAGAGAACGGTCGTAACTAATTGGAGAGATTGTCCGGACAAGCTTAATCGGATTCCTGCGGTGTAGGCAGCGGCAAAAAGGAGGAGAACCGTGATGATGGTCGCCGGTGTTCCTTGCATGTCGAGGCTGGATGGAAAAAGAGAGTTAGAGATAGCGAATAAGAGATAAGATATAAGAATTAAGATGTAAGAGGAAAGATTTGGGAAGGTAAGCCAGTAAGAAAGTGCTGTTATTACGCCGAGGCCAACTAGAAGCGGGGCAAGTCCGATGACAACTCTTCGAAACGGACCGGTTTTGGCAATTGCAACACTGCCTGCTTGGATTTCGGATCCTCTTATAGCTTCAGGCGCAAGGATGAGTTTTCCCGTCCTGACTCCCAAAATTTCAGCGGTAAACAGGTGGCTTAATTCATGAATCACCGTACCGGGGAAAAGCAGAAGTGTAATGATACTTACCGTAAAAGACCTACTGTGGGAGACAAGAAACAGGAGAGTATAGAGATGTTGGATGAGTCTTTTTGATAGAAAAAAGAGCACAAAAAGCTCTGCAATGAGTAGGAGGGTTATCATGGTTTTTGGGGTTTTGCCGAACCGACCCACTGAAGTTTGACGTCTTGTTTGACCGCTTGCTCTGCGAGTTTGGATGCGGCGTCAAACTGGCCTTGGTGGATGAGGTGTTGGACACTCTTTTGGGCTTCTTTTACGATACGCTCCTCATAGTCGCGGACAAGCGGGAGAACGATCGGCGCTAGTTCCGAGAATTGGTCATCGAGCTTGGGGATCACTTTATAGAGTTCCTCAAAGCTCATGCCGGGTTTGAGAATGTCGAGGACTATCTGCGATATAGCTTGCGCGCGTTCCTCCGTGAGCGTGCCATCGGCAAGCTTTGCTTTAATAAACTCAACCACCTGTAGCTCAATCTGTTGGCGGATATCGTCTGGGGTCATAGAATTATGATACAATAGAAACCTTGTGCGTAGCAAACAACCCTTTAATCGGATAGTTCTCCAAAACGGTGTTCGACTCATACTTATCCCTGTACCAAGCGTCAATAGTGTGGCGACGAGCGTACTGGTCGGGGTGGGGAGTCGGTATGAAACTTCAAAAATTAACGGCATCAGCCACTTCCTAGAGCACATGGTGTTCAAAGGCACCAAAAAGTATCCCACGACGGACGACGTGAACATCATTGAGAAGATCGGCGGGCTCCAAAACGCGTACACCGATATCGACGTCACAAGCTTTCATAACAAGGCACTTAGCACTGACTGGCTCTTAGCGCTAGAGATAAACAAAGAGCTTGCTCTGAAGCCCTTACTCGAGCAAAAGCACGTCGATCGCGAGCGCAACGTGATTCTTGAGGAAATGAAACGCTACGAAGACGAACCGGCAGCCAAAGTCGAAGAGACGTTTCACCAAATGCTCTATCCAGGCACAAAGCTGGGCATGCGGATTATTGGGGAGGAGAAGAGCTTGCGGAACGTTGGTGCACAAGAGCTTAAAGATTATCACGACAGCTTTTACCAGCCTAGCCAGTTCGTAGTAATACTCGCGGGAAATCTTAAATCCCAAATCCCAATGACCAAAGAAAAAGTGCAAGAGTGGTTTGGATCACTTAAACAACAAAAAACAGAGGACATCGAAATCGTTAAAGAAACGCAAGGCAAACCAAAGCTTGCAATTGTTACCAAGCCAGATGCCCAACAAGCGCATCTTGTACTTGGGTTGCGGACCTTTTCGCGCACGAGTGAGAATCGTTTTGCCTGGAACCTCTTTAACCTCATTATGGGAGTCTCTTTCACCAGCCGGTTGTTTAAGGAAATCCGCGAGAAGCGCGGGCTTTGCTACCACATAAGATCCTCATCAAGTAATTATGTAGACGTCGGCTCCTGGGATATTTACGCAGGAGTTGCCACAGAAAAGGTAACACTGGCAACACGAGCAATACTGGAAGAACTAGGGAATGCGAAAGACAAAGGAATTACGGAAGATGAATTGCGCGTTGCAAAGAAGCGCCTAAGCGCCATGCTTGCCTTTAAAAGCGAGGATCCGGAGTTTTTTAGCGAATGGTATGGACGGCAAGAGGTTTACAATATGCCGCTTTTAACAGTTAATGATTACCTTAAAAAGATTACGAAGGTGACAAAAGAAGACATTAACCGCTTAATCCGCAAATATTTTCGCACAGAAACCCTGAATATGGCGCTCGTGTGGAATCGCGATAAAGATGATACACTAGAAAAGTTGTTGAAAATATGATCGAACGAACCGTGGTCCTTATCAAACCCGATGGCATGGCCAAGCATATTGTCGGTGAGATTATCAGCCGTTTTGAGCGAGCGGGACTCACATTAGTTGGACTGAAGCTCGTACAGCTTACCCAGCCAATCCTTGACGAGTGGTATGCTCATCACAAAGACAAACCCTTTTTCCCCCAACTTTGTCAGCAAATGATGACTACACCGGTTGTTGCAATGGTACTAGAAGGAGAGGGTAGTATTCAGATTGTATTTGATATATGTGGTTCGACTGATCCTGCAGAAGCCGTACCCGGGACGATCAGAAAAGACTTTGGAGAAAGTAAACCCAAAAACGTCGTCCACAGAAGCGATAGTACAGAAGCCGCAGCCAAGGAAATTGGGCTACTTTT
>CAYSOR010000027.1:6115-10776 GCA_964432705.1 uncultured Gammaproteobacteria bacterium | reverse complement strand
GGATTGCTCCATTCGGAAACCGTCGGATCGCGGGATTATGGCTCCTCCCCGACGAGTATCGTCGCCGTATACGTCCTTCCTCGGCACGAACGCCCAAGGCATTCATTATCGGCTTTAAGCGTTGCGGGGAACAAAGAGTTCCCCAACTTTATATCGCTGCAAGAGAAATCCCTTGTGGATTCCCCCTTGCGGCACAACTACTCATAAAAAACTCTACACAATAGGAATTGCACCTATATATGTAGTTATTCATTTATTTGTTAAAGTGCTCAGTATAAATTCTGAAGAATTTTACTGAGTAAACCTTCTAGTATTAAAGGGCTCACTCAGAAAAATTCTAAATTTATGAAAGTGTTTACACCGAAAATTTTTCTTAAAATTGTTCGGTGGACCGTGGGAGATTCGAACTCCCGACCTCAGCATTGCAAATGCTGCGCTCTACCAGCTAAGCTAACGGCCCTTACGGGCTAAACAAATTTGCGCTCTATTTACTCCGAAAGTTGCGTAGCAACTATTCGGAGCCAGCTAAGCTACAGGCCCGATTCTCGTCCTAAGTCTAAAAATGTAATGTGCAAAAGGTTATCCTCCATGTCTTAGCATTCGGCTTTTCAGTATTATTCATACACGCCTCATGCTGCGACATTAGGAGGATTGATCGACCGCTAAACTCTTCTCTCCACCAGCTGGCGGATCGAAATCGCTAAGCAGTCATCAAAAAACCCCGCTTTTGTGCGGGGTCAATCCGCCTTCGCCGGCTGGCGAATGGCGGATCACGAGGAGCCAAAATCACACACGCAAACGTCGCCTGATGGGTTTAGGTTGGTATGATTGGTTGCTTCTCATGAAAAAAAATGAACCTCGCACTCTAGCAAACGCTATTGTACCCGACGTTTGCGTACAGTGTCAAGAGGAGTTAGAATAAGGATTGGAGACTGAATATGCATATCTGGGACTACCGTGAAAAAGATTTAAAAAAAAGCGCCTGGGGACAAAAATATATTTTGGAAAATATGATTAACATGGGACCCGGAAGGCGTAAAATATCTCTGTCTCAAGTAAAAAAACTCTGGTATCAGCTCGACATAGACCCGTTGCGGCGCAAACTTCTAAAACTTCTCATATGGGGCAAACACTAAAGAACAACTTCACTCGCATTCAACGGCTTTTTCTTAATGAAGTTCAAAAAAAACCATATATTACGCAGACGTTTTATTTAACCGGCGGCACTGCACTCTCTGCCTGCTATCTCAATCATCGTTTTTCAGAAGATATTGATCTTTTTTCCGATTCAGTGTTTGATGAAACGCTTGTCGTTACGTTTATGGGTCAAGTTGCCACCAAACTTGATGTCTCGTCAAAGGTCGTCAAAATTCATGAACGACTCCGATATGACCTCGCTTTTCCTCATGGGGAACTGCTGAAAATCGATTTTGTGTTTTATGATTTTAAACACATTGAACCAGTTAATTATCTAGATAATCTAGCTGTCGACAATATAGGAGACATTGCAGTGAACAAGTTATTAGCCCTCAGTCAACGGGCAGCTTCGAAAGATTTTGTCGATCTGTATTTTATTCTCAAAAAATATACAATCTGGGATTTGCAACACGGAGTAGAACACAAGTTTAAAATGGAACTTGAACCGTTTTACCTCTCATCACTCTTCGCTCAAGTTGAAGAGTTAACCACACTTCCCATCATGAAAAAGAAACTCACCCTCGATCAACTCAAGCACTTCTTTCTACGCCAGTCCAAGCGCCTCGCCCTCCCCATGACCAAACCGTAGCGGATATTTTGTTATGTTCGCCTCACACTAAGATACCATTGCACCGGTGTCGTGGGTTGACCGGGCTCTATCGGAGCGATTTCAATAGGAATATAAACTCCCGCTTCTTGCCCCACAGTAATAAGATGTAGTTCAACCGGCGATTCTTGCGTCAGGTTATTCATTATAACTGCGGTGCCGGATTTGTCTCCATGCCAAAATACCGTCCGAAAAAGCGACGTAAGCTCTACCTTGTCAAGACCTGGCCCAAGGGTTACCACCAATCGATTTTGTATAGATACTTCAGCTGACATAGGCAATTCCTTTCAAAAGAATTGCCTGATAATACTCTCTCTCTCTCTGAAAGTCAATTTTGGGGCGATGGAGTGGGATAAAGAAGGTTAATGGGAATTCTTTTTGTACCCGTTTTTGAGGGCTTCGATGCCGGGAAGTGTGCCTTTTTCCAAAAATTCAAGCATAGCTCCGCCGCCTGTAGAGATGTGGCTTATTTTCTTTGCTAAACTTGGCTCCTTGATCATCGAGATCGTATCTCCTCCGCCGATGACGCTTTCGGCGCCGCTTTTGGCAATAGCCTCAAGCGTACCAACTGTCCCTTTTGTAAAACGCTCGTCTTCATACATACCCATCGGTCCGTTCCAGATAATAGTTTTTGAGTGTCGTATGTGATCGGCAAGTTCTTCCTGGGATTTCGGTCCGATATCAAAAATACCCAGGGCCAGAGGTACTTCATTATACGGCAGCACAAATGGCTTTGTTTCCCTGCTCCCGTTGGTCACGACAACATCGCTTGGAAGCATCAACGAACAGTGCACGCGGGTTGCTTTCCAAAGAACCTGGCGAGCCATTTCGATCATCTCGTGGTCGACCCTGGAAACTCCGACGCTAATCCCCCATGTGGCAAAAAATGTGTTGGCAATTGCTCCTCCAAGATAAATTGTGTCGGCAATCTCAAGGAGTCTGTCAATGACGCGGATTTTCTCCGGAGTTTTACCGCCGCCGATAATCACCAGAAGCGGCCGTTTGGGATGGGTTATGGCTTTACCAATCATCGTTACTTCTTTTTCCATAAGAAGTCCGGCGTAGGAAGGGAGAAACATTGTGACGCCGACGGTCGAGGCGTGCGCCCGGTGGGCGGTGCCAAAGGCGTCGTTGACGTAGGCTTCGCCCAGCGCTGCAAGCGCTTTGGCAAAACCAAGGTCGTTTTGCTCTTCGCCAATGTGGTAACGAACATTTTCACATAAAACGACCGATCCCTGCGGCATCTTCTGAACGATTTGCGCTCCGTGTGCTTTCCAAAAATCGGGCAGAAGGTGGACTTTTCGCTTGAGAAGGTGTTCAAGGCGCTTTGCAACAGGCGCCATGCTGTATTTAGGATCGACTTTGCCGTCCGGCCGGCCGAGGTGGGAAACTAAAATCACGGTCGCGTGTTTTTTAAGAAGAAACTTAATCGTCGGAAGCGTCTCGACAATCCTGGTGTCGCTGGCAACTTTGCCGTCACCCGCGAGCGGCACATTAAAGTCAACCCGCATCAGAACTCTCTTCCCTTCAACTTTAGCGTCCTTTACTGAGGGAACCTTCATAGATTAAAGTTTACTGGCGACATAGACCGCCAATTCTACCAGTCGATTACAGTAACCCCATTCGTTGTCGTACCAAGCCACTACATGCACCAGGTTATCCTTAACTACATCGGTTAAAAACGGATCAAAGACGGAAGAATAGGGCGAGCCGATATAATCAGAGGAGACAAGTTCTTCTTGAGCGTAACCTACTATCCCTTTAAGTGAACCTGTCGAGGCTTCAAAAAACGCCTGGTTGACCGACTCAGGCGTTGCCTTCTTCTTCACTTCAACGACCAGGTCAATAAGCGACACCGTCGGAGTCGGCACCCGGACGGCGCGGCACGGGAGTTTACCCTTAAGTTTAGGGAAAAGCTTTGCGACGTCTTTGGCTGAACCGGAGGTCGTGGGAATCAGGTTCATCATGGCCGAGCGGCGAAGCCTGGCTCCCTTTTTGTGGGAATTGTCAAGGAGGTTTTGCGAATCGGTGACGGCATGGATCGTCGTCATGTTGCCCCGTTTGACGCCAAAGGCCTCATCAAGCACTTTCAGGATTGTCGTAACGCAATTGGTGGTACACGAAGAGTTGGAAATAACTTTGTAAGCCGGATTGTATTTTGTATGGTTTATTCCCATGACAAATGTGGGGGTTTCGTCTTTAACCGGCGCCGAGATAATCACCGCCTTGACCCCGTTTCTCAGATGCGCTTTGGCATCCTCACCGCTTTTGAACTTACCGGTACATTCAAGCACCAAATCAACCTTGGCTTCTTGCCAGGGAATGGCCGTGGGGTCTTTTTCCTGAAAACAAAGGATTTTTTGTTTGCCGACGATAATCGCTTTGTCAATGGCTTTCACCGGAGTAGCAAAGTCGCGGTAAACAGAGTCGTGTTTTAAAAGGTAAGCGTGAGAAGAGGCGTCAGCGGAGCTATTTATGGCCACAAGAGTGAGGTCGTCGCGGCCCAAAACAATCCGGCCGACGAGCCGTCCGATCCGTCCGAAGCCATTGATGCCAATGCGCCATTGCATAAGGGTGTGGCAGACAATGTTCTAATACTAAGGAAATCTCAGGCTATTTGTCAATCCTGAACAAAGCGAAGGATCGATCCTGAGGCTACCGACGGGTCAACTATGTGAGCTTCCTCACTAATTCTTCTTTATGGCTTAGGGGCGTCCTCCATATTCATATGGTTCACGCGGGAACCAGGGGGGTGCGGGTCCGCTACTTGGGTTCAGAAAGGCCCGCGCTAAGGCCTTGTTTACTTTTGGATTACGAAACCACTTCCCTCTCTCAAAAGACTCATGTGTGAGCTCAA
>CAYSOR010000027.1:1174-6105 GCA_964432705.1 uncultured Gammaproteobacteria bacterium | reverse complement strand
TTGCATGGTTCTATCATCTGTATAAATCGTAATGCCAATGAACTGGTAATCCCCATTACTGGCATTTTTTTCGTCTACAAAACCTGAGTTACCGTTTTCATTTCCTACTACGACAAAACCTTTCCCCCACACTAACGTTACTATAGAAGTTGACTCACCATAACTTACTAAAATCGCTGATCTTGGGAATTTACCGTCAATATGATCTCGTTTAATAGCTTCTAGCTCTTTTAGCACACCACTGTCAGTGAATACTTGGTCTGCTATTTTTCTTGATTCTTGCAGTTTTCTTTTAAGTGCGTCCTGCTTTTGACGATCTTTAAGCTCTGACGCTTGTTGCGCTGCTAATATATCTGCCTGAGCCTCTCTCGCCACCGCTTCTTTGGCTGCAGCCGTTGCAGCTGCTTTAGCCTTAAGCTGATTGATAATCTCGCTTGCCGAAAATGGCATATTTAGGGCCTATTATACTCCTTCGGCTCAAATTTTCGAAGTTTTTTGAAAAAATTCCGAAGGATTAAGTATTTTTATTCCGTAAAACTCTCTCACTTTAAGGATGTGTTTATCTCCAGATACAATGTAGTCCGCTTTTCCCTCAACAGCGCATTCTAGAATCATATTATCAGTCGGATCCTCAATTATTCGATTAAACTTTTTTTGTGGCTCTACTACTTCACAAAATGACAAGAGAAACTGCTCTACTGCCTCAATTCGTGAAACATCATAGTGAAATTTCACTCGCAAGACTCCACGAAGTTCCCCAATAATCTGTTTGGAGATGAGTAACTGAAAATTTTCATCATCGGCAGAAAGAAGAATCTCGCGAGGAGTACCACGATAATTAAAGCCAGAAATATAGACATTTGTATCGAAGACTGCGCGAATCATGAAAAGTGGTATTATTTTCCGTGCCGATATTCAGCAACCAAACGATCAATGTCTTCTTCTTTTATATTTAGCTCTCTGGCTTTACGCTCTCCGTACGCAAAAAGCTCATCCCATGCAGCGCGGCGCAGCACATACGCACGGATAGCTTCACGAAATAATTCGCTTCGTGTCCTCGCTTCATTTTGAGCAACGCGATCGGCAAGCTTCAAGAGCTTTGTGGGTAACGAGATATTAATCACTTGTGCATCCATAGACTTTCCTCCTTTAGATAAAGTTTATATAAACTTTGTATAAAAGTCAAGGGGAGGAAATTTATTTCATCGCCTTGAGGATGCGGTTCGTGGCGACGACGAAGGCGCTGGTACGCAGGTCCGTGTTTAAACGCTTACTTGTATTCCAAATAGATTCCGTTGCTGCCTCCATCTTTCTTTTAAGCTTGCGGTTGACTTCGTCCTTTGTCCAGTGCTGGCCTTTCAAATTCTGTTCCCACTCAAAGCACGAAACCGTCACGCCACCGGAGTTAGAGAGGATATCCGGAATAACAGGAATACCCTTCTTATATAATATGACATCGGCCTCAGGAGTCGTTGGCCCATTGGCCATCTCAAGGACGACTTTGGCCTTGATTCTTGACGCGTTTTCTTTAGTCAGCACACTCTCAAGGGCTGCCGGCACTAGGATATCGACGTCAAGTTCAAGGAGCGCGTCATTTGAAATCGGTTTGCCTTTATTTAGGTCGCAGACCGAGCCAGAGCAGTAGCAGCCTGCAAGGTATCCGTTCTTTTTCTTGCACTCAAGCGTAAGCTTGGGATTGATGCCTTCGGGAACGAGTATTCCGCCTTTCGAATCGGAAACGGCGATCACCTTAATACCATTATCAACAAGGAACTTCGCTATGTTGTAGCCGACATTGCCAAAGCCTTGAACCGCAACTGTGAGTTGCCGGTGAGATGTGATAGGTGACACGTGAGACGTTAAATGCTTGAGTACTGTCTGGAGTACAAAAAGGCCACCAAGTCCGGTGGCTTCTTCTCTCCCCTCACTTCCCCCATCTTTAATAAGTTTCCCGGTAAATGTCGCGCGAAGTTTCTCTTTTTCTTTCTGGGTTACTTTATAACTTTTTACTCTGTACTTTATAAACTCGTCCGTCATCCATCCCATAATCATACCAGTGGTATTTACATCTGGCGCGGGAACGTCCTTGTCTGGACCAATGCAATCGGCAATTGCCCGGGCATAACCGCGGGACATCCGCTCGAGTTCTCCCAGAGAAAGCTTCTTCGGATCAACTTCTATACCCCCTTTGCCGCCTCCCAAGGGAAGATCAGCGACCGCACACTTCATCGACATCCAAAACGCAAGCGCTTTTACTTCATCAAGATTTACCTGCGGGTGGTAACGAATACCGCCTTTGTAGGGGCCGCGAGCATTATTAAACTGCACGCGGAAGCCTCGAAAAAGCCTAAGTGAGCCGTCATCCATTGTGACGGGAATAGTAACGTTAATTATTCGCTGGGGTTGTTTAAGGATTTCTAATTGTTGTTCCAGTTTTTTTTGGTCATTGGGATTTGAGATTTGAGATTTGAGCAAACGCGCAGCGTTTGCTAATTGCGCCATTGCATTTTCAAACGGATTACTTGTGCTCATAAGAAACTAAGCCCCAAGTATACTATGCTCCTCTAAGTTTTCAAGTAGGTAAATGAAATTGCCAATAATCCTTAAGTGTTTCCAAAAGTCGCGGCAAGCGAAAAAATTCTGATATGCCAAAGACTCGAGGGAAGTGAGAAACTTCCACCTCTGCAAAGCGCGCACCGGCTTCTTGAAGCTTAAGGATGAGCTCGAGACAAATCGTCCCCGATCGGCTCTCGAGCGTGAGCTTTTGTATCAGCGACCGCCGAATGAGACGAAAATCGCAGTCGACATCGCGGATCGGCGGATGATAGCGTTTTTGCAGAACCCAATTGTACATTTTTCCAATAAACCTTCTGTGCCAGACATCCTCTCGATTCAATTTATAACCATTGACGACATCGGTTTTCCTATTAATTTTTTCTACGAGCTTTCTGAGCTCTAACGGGTCGTACTGCCCATCGCCATCGGTATAAAAAATCCACTCTTTAGTCGCTTGCGCAAAACCTTGCTGTAAGGCACCACCGTAGCCTAAAGGCTTATGAAGCCGAATAACCCGGAGCCCGGGATAGAGACTCTCGAGCATTGTTAAAACTTGCGGCGTTTCGTCTGTCGAGCCATTCTCGATAATGATCACTTCAAATTCCTGTGTCACTTGTGGCGCTATCCAATATGTTTTGGCAAGAAGGTACGGCAAAATCTTCCCATCATTGAGACACGGGAAAAATATTGATAGACTCGAAAGTTTTTTCATGACACAAAATACCCTCGGCTAAAAAACGACAGTAAAAGAATCTGTAGGGCAAAACTTACACCATACCAACCCCACGACACGACTTTTGGCAAACGCGAAAGGAACATTCCCAAGGCTAAAAACATTGGATACAGATGAAGACCATATCGCGGCATACCGGCAAACGTGCCAGTCAGCATGGGAATAAGGATCGAGACCGCAAAAAAGATCCAATACGAAGCTCTAATTTTCTTCCAACCATACAGCAAGAGAAATAGATATAAAAAAACAAACCCAAACTCCATAACTGCAATCCAATAAGTGAATGAGAATGATCGGTCGAGGAAAAGAATTTTGAGGTACCGCCAAAATACTTGGACCGGGAATGTTAGCCGATCTTGCTGCCAAACACTCATACTCGTAAAAACCCACCGCCAGGTGTCAAAGAGGCGTTGGACGTAGAAGAGGTAGCTCAGAAATGCGGCAGGAATCAAAAAAACGCCGCTCGACCACAGGCTTTTCCATGAAAAAAGTGCGCGAAGCTTCACGCCCCACTCTTTCCGGTTCCAGTTAAAATTCACATATTCCGCAAGAACAAGAAATATAAGTGCTAAACCATTCAGTCTCGTGAGTGTTGCGAGCGCCCCCGCTACTCCTGCGAGCGTCCATCGTCGCTCGCGCGACCAAAGAATCGTCAGGCACGAAAACAAGAGAAATAAGGAATCGTTATACACCGCAGTATAGGAGTAGGCGGTAGGGAAAAGAAAGATTGCTGCTATCACCCACCAAATAATTTTTTGGTATCCGTCGAATGTGAGTAGCTTCCCAATAACCAAAAGTGAGACTACAAATGCAGCTCCCGATACCACTTGTCCACTGATAATCTGACCATTAATAAAGCGGTGAAACCCCACGAGATCGTTTACCAGAGTAATTATAAATGGATAGAGCGGGAAAAAGGGCTGCTGGTTAAAAAAGTAACCGCTCCGGGCAATCGAAACGTAGTGGATGCCGTCGAAGTTCGCCCACGCCCAAACCCATTGCGGGAGCCCCCTGCGCCATAAAAGCTCCGGAAAAAACTGCCCGGTGGTCGGAACAAACAACGCAGCCGCGATAACCACAAAGATAAGCAGGAGCCGCCATGCAAGAAACCAACCAACGATCGTTTTTTCCATAAAACACTTCTATGAATTGTACCACGTTGGACTACAAAGAGGGTTTTAGTCCCGCTCGGGTTTCCAGAAGTCGGCGCCGAGTGCGTCCCAGGGGATACGGTGCTCATCTGGATTTTTTTTGTCAAATTGACCATTCATGAAGTACATGATAATTCCCAGATTTTGTGAAAAGTTTACAGATCCGTGTGCAACGCCTCTGGGAATATATAAAAGCCTGTGTGTGCTTTTTCCGAGTACTACTCGATTCGTCATTCCGCGGGTTTTAGAATCTTTTCTTAAATCCCATAATCCAGCTATAAGCTGGGACTCTTCAGGCACATACCACAGCTCATCCTGCTTCAAATGCATATGCCAGGCTTTAATCGAATTCGGAAATTGTGTACTTCTGTTAATCTGTCGGACAGAAAAAACTTTATCTGAAGACGTAAAAGAAAAGATTTCCCTTTTCTGTAATGTCAAAAAAGAAGCGGTTATTGAGGCGCGGGACGTAGAATCTATTTATCAGATAC
>CAYSOR010000027.1:0-1164 GCA_964432705.1 uncultured Gammaproteobacteria bacterium | reverse complement strand
TTCGGAAATTGTGTACTCCGGTTAATCTGGCGGACAGAAAAACCGGGAATTTGATCAAACTCGCCTTTTTCATTTAATCGCAACAGTTCAGAAAAATCTCCTTCTTCTCCAACAACATGCTTAAGCTGAATAACTTTTACGCCATCAATAAATTCTTTGGGCGTATAGTCCTGGGTATAAACTCTCGGGCGAAATTTCTCGTCGACGTCGTCAAGGGTAAGTGATTTTTGCATAGTCTTAAGACCGATTATTCTATAAAAAAGAGCATTGGTCAAGCAGCGCGATTTGACAAGAAGAAGAAGAAGAAGAAGTAAACTTCTGTTTAACTATGTCGCCGCAACAATACGTGCCAAAACTACCTGATGGATATACAGAGGAAAAAACACCTAAAGGTTTTCAATTTTTGGAATCAATTCCAAAAGGATTTTTAGTTGCATTTCGGGAGAGGCCATGGGGTCACACGCAGTGTAAACGATATACGCCTGACAAGAAAATTGCAGTGAGATTACCCGAAGGACGACTCGTTATCCCAACAGTTCAAGGTGAAAAAGAGACATAAACATTCGTTGTTCAATCCCTGTAATTTGCTTAGTAAAATAGCTCTTTTTTGATTTGTTCTTTTGGTACACCGGCGGTCAATAATCGCTCCTCCATATCTTTGATCATTTCTTTACTTCCACACAGGTAAAAATCGTTTTGTGTAATATTTGTTTCGTCAACAAACACGTGATCTCCCACTCTTCCCCGCTTCCCCTGCCATGATTCTCCCGGTTGAGAAAGTGTCAGAACAAAATGAAAATTTGAATTTTGTCGAGCTACATCTTCGAACTCTTCCTTCCAAAATATATCCTCTTCACGTCGCAAACCCCAGTAAAGTGACACGTGAGATGAAAATATATCCAAAAGCATTGACCGAAACGGGGCAATACCGGTTCCGGTTGCGATCAACACTTTTTTTCTCGTACTCTCTGCATCGAGGACAAACGCCCCAAGCGGCCCCATAAATGACATCGTATCCCCCACTTTGGCGTTGATAGTCCATTGAGAATACGGCCCCATGGGAGATACGTCGTGGGCAACAAGAATCGAATTTTTCGCGCTTGGAGGAGAAGCGATTGACATGGATCGATTGACTCCCGGGGCAACCCGAAGCATCACTGTTTG
>CAYSOR010000026.1:0-11410 GCA_964432705.1 uncultured Gammaproteobacteria bacterium | reverse complement strand
GTGAGGTTTGTGCCGTCGAAGGTAAAGAGAAATTGGATAGGCACCTCAAACGTATTGGCCACATAGAGATTTTTCTGCGCATTGGCAGCGGGATTGTCCGGGTGAAAGTAGATGGTGACGCCGTATTCTTTAGGAACTTCCGGAATCTCCCGAAAGTCGTGGTCGGTCGGCGCGAGAACATCGAGCCCCGCATCCTTAGCAGCCCAATAGATAAATGAAGCCAGGTGACAGACGCCATCGCCATAAAGGTAGCCGCTTGATTTAAACCCATCCGCAAAGTTGAAGTGGGCGTTGGTTGTCTTCATTGACTTTCCAGCGTATTGGTTAAGCACATTTTCGTTAAATGCAAACACTTCTTCTGGATTGAGTGTGAGACTATAGGTTTGTGGTTTCACAACTGCGTTCCAGTTTATATCTTTAGCGGAACGTACATCGCCGTCGATATAGCTCAGGGTTAAAAGGATGTTATCTTTAAAGACATTATTTACCCACTCGTTTGGGTATCGATTGTTGAGGGAAAAACTGCGTTCAGCTAAGGGTTTGGGTCGGTTTATCAGGAAGTCCACAGCAAGCGTCTGCCCGGCAAAGGGGAGCGGATTAAAAGCGGATAACACAAGAGAAATGAAGCCAACAACTGTTGATATCATAAAGACAAAAAATGTCCCGATATGCGGGACAATGAAACAATAGTATATCATACTATAAGCTATTTTGTCAAAGGCCTTGACACGGGAGAAAAACGGGTTATAATACGAAATAAGTAAATAGCCATGAAGGCGAACGTTCATTGTTCGCTATTTTTTGTTGTTCACTAAAAACGTTTTCCGAACTTATTCGAGATGGCCAAAGACGACACCTCTCCCAAGCGTCAGTACTGGGGTACGGAATATCCTAACCTTCCACCCCTAGACCTAACCCTGGTACAGCGGGAATCGTACCAGTGGTTTTTGGAGCACGGCATCCGCGAACTCCTCAACGAAGTTTCCTCAATTTCTGATTTTACCGGCAAAAACTGGGAGTTAACTTTTGGCGATTATTATTTTGGCCGGCCCCGTCTCACCCCGGCTCTTGCGAAAGAAAAAGGACTAACCTACGACATGCCCATCAAGGTGAACGCGACGCTTGTCAATAAACAGTCCGGTCACCGCATGAGCCAGGAGGTGTTCCTCGGCGATATTCCCGCCATGACCAAAAACGGAACCTTCATTATTAATGGTATCGAGCGCTGTGTGGTTAATCAGATTGTACGTTCTCCTGGCATTTACTTCACCGGCACCGTCGACTCGGTGACGGGTAGGACACTCTATAGCGCTGAGATTCGCCCCATGCACGGCAGTTGGCTTGAATTTATCGTGACGAGAAATGACGTACTTATGGTACGCATTGATCGTAGGCGTAAATTTATCGCAACGACATTTTTGCGGGCGCTGGGTATTGCGACCAATGAAGAAATTACGCGCTTGTTTGCCGGAGCAGACACGAACCCCGATCATCGTTACATTGAAGCAACTCTTGCAAAAGATCCCACTACCAATCAAACAGAGGCTATCCTTGAACTCTACAGGAAGTTGCGACCAGGTGAGCCAATAGTACTTGATAATGCCCAGGAACTTTTACGCACGATGTTTTTTGATTATCGCAGGTACAGCATTGAGCGAGTTGGCAGATACAAGATGAATAAAAAACTCGGAGTCAACGTTCCTAACGATCGGGAACATTGGGTTTTAACCAAAGATGATGTCCTTGGTGCGATCAGGTATCTCATGGGACTAGGGGAAGGCCGCGGGGATCTTGATGACATTGATCATCTTGGCAACCGACGCGTGCGCCGCGTGGGAGAGCTCGTCTCGACCAATGCATTTCGTGTTGGACTCCTTCGACTGGAGCGATCGGTTCGGGAAAAAATGAGTTTAGCAGGTCCTGCAGCCGAGGATCTCACCCCCACACAGCTCGTTAACGCTCGGCCCATTATTGCTGCAATCAATGATTTTTTCCGTACAAGTCAACTCTCGACGATTTTAGATCAAACCAATCCGCTTGCCGAAACAGACAATCTGCGCCGCCTTACCGTCATGGGAATAGGAGGAATTTCGCGTGAGCGGGCAAGTTTTTCCATCCGTGACATTAACGCGAGCCAGTACGGCAGAATTTGTCCGGTACGTAGTCCAGAAGGCCCAAATATTGGACTTGTGACATACATGTCCCTCTATGCCCGGGTGAACCAATACGGATTTTTGGAAACGCCCTACGCCCGTGTACAGAAAGTGACCCGCGGAGGAAAACCGGCAATGCAGGTGACAGAAGACATCGTCTACATGGACGCAAGTGACGAGCAGTATCACTATATTACCGAAGCGGGTGTCGCTATCGACGACAACGGATTTTTTACGGCTGAGCGCGTACCAGTGCGATACAAAGGGGAGTTTCTTGAAGCAGACGTTTCAAACGTAGAATTTATTGACATGGTGCCGCGTCAGGTCGTCGGTGTGCCGGCAAGCCTTATTCCGTTCTTAGCTCACGACGAGGCAAACCGTGCGCTCATGGGTACGCACATGCAGTGTCAGGCGGTGCCGCTTCTAAAGCCGGAATCTCCGATTGTAGGGACAGGCATGGAGGCATCCATTTCAGCGACCATGGGGCGGGTCATTGTTGCAAAAGACGATGGTGTGGTGCGGTATGCCGATGCTGCTATGGTTATATTTGAAACGAAAGACGGTGAGAAGGAAACCTACGCGGTAAATAAATTTGAGCGCTCTGCACAATCCACGTGTTATAACCAACACGTGATTGTTAAAACCGGTGACAAAGTGAAAAAGGACACGGTCCTTATCGATGGTCCGGCAAGCGCAGAGGGCGAACTTGCGCTTGGTTCAAATCTTACGATCGCATACATGAGTTATGACGGGTTGGGCTATGAAGACGCAATCGTTATCTCTGATCGTCTTGTCAAAGAAGACGTATTGACAAGTATCCACATAGAAGAATACGAGTGTAGTGTCGTGGATACAAAGCTGGGCGCAGAAGAAACCACGCGGGATATTCCAAATGTCGGAGAAGAAGCGCTTCGGAATCTTGACGAAAACGGAATCGTCGTCGTTGGTGCGCAGGTACGGCAGAACGATATTTTGGTCGGGAAAATTGCGCCCAAGGGAGAGACAGAACTGACCGCAGAAGAGCGGCTCCTGCGGGCCATTTTCGGAGAAAAAGCGCGTGAAGTGCGCGATACGAGTCTGCGCGTTCCTCACGGCGAGCGAGGAACAGTCATTGACGTCAAGGTTCTCGATAAAGAAAAAGGAGATGAACTTGAGCCGGGAACAAATAGAAAGATCGTCGTAAAGGTTGCCCAAATGCGTAAAGTCGTCGCCGGTGACAAGCTTGCGGGCCGTCACGGAAACAAGGGAGTCATCAGTAAAATCGTCCCTAGCGCAGACATGCCATACCTTACCGACGGAACAGTCGTCGATATCATTATCTCGCCGTTGTCCGTTCTTTCCCGTATGAACCTCGGACAGCTTTTGGAGTCGCACCTGGGCTTAGCTGCCAAAAAGTTGCATTTCAACGTTGCCCTCCCGGTATTTGAGCATGTGCGCGAGGATCGCGTGGTCGATGAGTTAAAGAAAGCACACGTGTCTATTGACGGGAAGAGTACGCTCTATGATGGCCGCACCGGCACCCCCTTTGAGCTTCCGATTGTGGTGGGCATCGGCTACATCATGAAGCTTATCCACATGGTGGAAGATAAAGCCCACGCGCGTTCCACCGGACCCTACTCACTTGTCACGCAGCAGCCGCTCGGAGGAAAAGCGCAAATGGGCGGACAGAGACTTGGGGAAATGGAAGTGTGGGCTCTCGAAGCGCATAGAGCCGCGCACGTATTGCAGGAGATGTTGACGATAAAATCAGATGATGTTGTCGGCCGCGCGAAAGCCTTTGAAGCAATTGTGAAGGGAACTGATATTCCTGAGTCTACGGTTCCCGAGTCGTTTAAGGTGCTCGTCAAAGAGCTTCAGGCGCTGGGACTCTCCGTCGTTCCGACAGGAGTCGTTACTGCCAAGCCGGTACAGCAGGCAAGCACTGTAGTTGACGATGATATAAAGAAAAAAGCCCAAGAGCTTGCCAAAGCTAGCGGTCAAGAAAGCGTGGAAGAACCTAAAAAATTAACGTAATTTCATATGGATAAAAAGGGAAACTTTGCCAACATTATTGACTTTGCTGGACTGAAAGTGACACTTGCCTCGCCGGAGGAAGTAAAACTGTGGTCATTTGGTGAAGTTACCAAGCCAGAAACCATAAACTATAGAACATTAAAGCCCGAAAAAGACGGTCTATTTGATGAGCGCATTTTTGGTCCTACCAAAGATTGGGAATGTTACTGCGGTAAATACAAGAGAATCCGCTATCGAGGCATCATCTGTGATAAATGCGGTGTGGAAGTGACACAGAGCAAAGTCCGGCGTGAACGTATGGGTCATTTGAGTCTGTCTGCACCTGTAGCGCACGTGTGGTTTTTTAAGGGTGCTCCGTCCAAGTTGTCGCTACTTCTCGACATGAGCCCGCGATCACTTGAGGAGGTTATCTACTTTGCTCAATATTTGGTAACCGATGTTGATGAAGAGAAAAAGAAAGCGGTTCTTTCAGACATAGGAGATGAAGGAGCGCGCCGGATAGAAGAGCTCAAAGAGCGCTTTAACAAAGAGAAAGAGAAACGAAAAGCACTCACGGCACAGGAAAAAGAAATCATCCGTGCTCGGATCAGCGGGACGGAGGCGCAGGAACTTGCGATTTCCGAAGCGATCATAAAAGAACGCCAGGACATTCGAAAGATGGACGAGCAGTGTGATGCAGAAAGCGAGAAGATTACGGAAATCATTGATTCGCTTTTGGCGATTGTGCGAAGCATTCGGCTGCTCTCGACGATCACAGAGGATGAATATCTGCGACTGTTAGACTATAACGCCACCTCGTGTTTTTCCGTGAGTATGGGAGCGGAGGCTCTCAGCGACGTCGTGAAAAAAATTGACCTTGATAAACTTGCAGCCTCGCTGCGGGAAGAAATTCAAAATTCAACCGGCCAACGGCACATTAAGGCAACCAAGAGACTGCGGGTCGTTGACGGGATGCGCAAAGCACATGTCAATCCGAATTGGATGATCCTCAAACTCCTGCCGGTTATTCCGCCGGACCTGCGGCCCATGGTGCAGCTGACCGGTGGACGGTTCGCCACAAGTGACCTCAATGATTTGTACCGTCGTGTCATTAACCGCAATAATCGTCTGAAACACCTCATGGATCTGGGGGCGCCGGAGATTATTTTGCGTAACGAAAAACGCATGCTCCAGGAAGCAGTCGACAGTCTCATTGACGCTACCCAGCGACCGAGTTCACGAGCGGTGATTGCACCGCTGCGCTCGCTTTCAGACATGCTACGGGGCAAGCAGGGACGATTCCGTCAAAATCTTTTGGGCAAGCGCGTTGACTATTCCGGTCGATCCGTCATTGTTGTCGGGCCGGAGCTCAAACTCACCCAATGTGGACTCCCCAAAGAAATGGCCCTCGAGATGTTTAAACCGTTTGTGCTGCGGGAACTTATTGTCCGCGGAATTGCGCCCAACGTGAAGAATGCAAAAAACGTACTCGAACGGAGGACGCCGGAGGTGTTTGATATCCTTGAAGAAATTACCAAAAATCACCCCGTCCTTCTAAATCGTGCTCCGACGCTGCATAAACTCGGAATTCAAGCATTTTACCCAATTCTTATTGAAGGCTCGGCTATCCGCATTCACCCGTGTGTATGTGCCGGTTACAACGCGGATTTTGATGGCGATCAGATGGCAGTCCACATACCGCTTTCGGAAAAGAGTCAGAGTGAAGCAGCCCACCTAATGCTCCCGACTCATAATTTACTTAAACCCGCCGATGGTTCTCCCATTACCGTGCCGAATAAAGAAATGGTTTTGGGATGCTACTATCTCACGACTGTCGAGCTAGAGTCCTCACGCCCATCTCACGGCGAGACTCCCGTCTACAGCGACACTCTTGATGCGATCTATGCATATCAGGTCGGGAGAGTTGCGCTTCGGCAGCCTATGAAAGCGCGTATTGACGGGGAATTTATGACAACGACTGTCGGAAGAATCCTCTTCAATGAGATACTTCCCAATGAACTTCGTTACATAAATAGTCCCGTCAATGCTGCGACAGTGAAATCGATTATTACTAAAGCATTATCTCACTACAACAAAGAAGAAGTCACCCGTCTCATTGATGCCATTAAAGATATCGGATTTTTGGGAGCGACACTCTCTGGCGGGCTCTCGGTTTCTGTTTTTGATTGCGTTATGATTCCGCAAAAAAATACAATTATTGCCGAAGCAAGCAATAAGGTCAAAGATGTAGATAAAAATTATCAACAAGGGCTCATAACTCTTGAGGAAAAGAAACGATTAGCTAATGAAATTTGGATAGAAGTAACCGAGCGGATTGCCGATCTTACCTGGATTCACATGCCCGCAGATAATCCGGTCAAAATGATTATTGACTCAGGAGGAGCACGAGCTTCAAAAGATCAGCTCAAGCAACTTTCAGCCATCAAAGGGCTCGTTGTTGATCCTTTGGGTAAAATTGTAGAGTTACCCACGAAAAGCAATTACCGCGAGGGGCTCTCTATTTTTGAATATGTGACGAGTACTCGCGGATCACGAAAAGGGTTAACTGACTCAGCGCTCAAGACTGCCGATGCAGGATATCTCACCAGAAGACTCGTTGACGTTGCTCACGATGTTATTATCCGTTTATCTGATTGTGGTACGAGTGAGGGGTGGGAGCTTCGCCGCGGCGAAGCTCGTCAAATGACTTTTGCCATACGTGCAATAGGAAGGTTTACTGCAGCCGATATCGTAGCCCCCGGGAGTTCTAAAATATTGATTGCCAAAGGAGAAGAAATTACCCGTGATAACGTCAAACTTCTCGAAGAACACGGTGTCGAGAGCGTACTTGTCCGTTCGCCACTTGCCTGCCAAGCTAGTGTCGGGATGTGCGCCACTTGTTACGGAAGAGATTTCTCTACGACTGAACTAGTTGAGATAGGAACACCTGTGGGAGTCATCGCGGCGCAATCCATAGGGGAGCCTGGAACACAGCTTACGATGCGGGTGCGTCATGCAGGAGGTATTGTTGGCCTGGACGTGACACAAGGACTTCCCCGAGTAGAAGAGCTTTTTGAAGCTCGTACGCCGCGCATACTCTCTCCGATTGCAGAAATCGCCGGTAAAGTCGAAGTCACAGAAACAGAGCAGGGCTACAAGGTGCGGGTACGTAACACCAGCCTTAAACCGCCGGAAGAGCGCGAGTATCTGGTGCCATTAACGAGTGAACTCCGCGTCAAAGACGGTGATCTTATTGCCTCAGGCGATCAACTCGCAAGCGGCTATCTGGACCTTAAGGAAGTGCTTCAGATAAAAGGGCTTCGCGGCGCACAACAATACCTCATCACGGAGATCCAGCGCGTTTACGAATCGCAAGGAATTCAGATTGCGGATAAACACTTTGAAGTGATTGTGCGTAAAATGAGTGATAAGGTTCGTGTTGATACCTCCGGAGACACGATGTTACTGCCTGGAGAACTTGTGGATCACAGCCGCTTCCAGGGGGAAAATGCCCGTGTTCTTTCTGAAGGTGGGGAGCCTGCGACAGGACAAATAATTGTGTTGGGTATCACGCGTGCCTCCCTCTACACAGAGAGTTGGTTATCGGCTGCCTCCTTCCAGGAGACAACCAATGTATTAACCGATGCAGCGCTTGCCGGCAAGGAGGACCATTTGATGGGACTAAAAGAAAACGTTATAATTGGCCGGCTCATTCCTGTATCAGCGGATCGGGCGGGAACCCAAGCGTAAAGAATATGCCTACCATTAACCAACTTATTCGAAAAGGACGACGGTCGAAAGCCAAAAAAGTAAAGGCGACGGCTCTGCGTAAATTTTTTAATGCCAAAGACCGGCAGATGAAGCAACTCAGCGCTCCTTTCAAGCGCGGCGTCGTGACATTGGTAAAAACAATGACGCCCAAAAAGCCAAACTCGGCGCTCCGCAAGGTCGCCCGGGTACGACTTTCCAACAAACAAGAAGTCACAGCATATATTCCCGGTATTGGCCACGAGCTTACCGAGCACGCGATTGTGCTTGTACGCGGCGGTCGTGTGCCTGATCTTCCCGGCGTCAAGTATCACATTGTTCGAGGAAAATACGATATGAGCGGAGTCGCAAGTCGCAGACAAGGCCGTAGCCGCTACGGCGCCAAACTCGGCAGTACCGGGCCGGCCGTTGCGGCGGCAAGTTAATCTATGAGATCTAAGCGAGTAACCAAACGCATGCCAGAGCCGGATCCAATCTATGGCAACCGACTCGTCACCCGACTTGTTAATCGGGTTATGCAGAGCGGCAAAAAGAGTACGACCGAAAAGATTATTTACAAAGCGTTTGATCTTGTGAAAGCCAAAGGCGAAGATCCCGTAAAGACATTTGAATTAGCGGTTGCCAATGTCGGCCCTAAGATGGAAGTGCGACCGCGTCGGGTGGGCGGAGCTTCCTATCAAGTGCCCAGTGAAGTCCGGGGAGACCGGCGCATATCTTTGGCTCTTCGTTGGATTGTGCAGTACGCCAAAAGGAGATCGAGTAAAGAATATAAAGGCTACGCGGAAAAATTGGCTGCCGAACTTCTTGACGCGGCAGCAGGTCAAGGAGAGTCTATAAAAAAACGTGATACCGTCCACCGCATGGCAGAGGCAAACAGAGCCTTCGCGCATTTCAAGTGGTAAAAACTCCTATTAATGAATTTCAATTGGATCGACTGGGTGATTGTCGGAGTAACTTGTTATTACCTTCTCTCAGGTTGGGAGACCGGTCTCGTGTATCTTGTCGTTAACCTCTTCTCGTTCCTTGGATCACTGTGGTTTTCCATCAAGTTTCATGCGCCAGTGGGAAGTTTTTTAACCGAAAAGTTTGGTATTCCTACGTTGTGGACGACCGTTTTGGGATACGTGTTGGTCGCGATTATCGCCCAAGCGGCCTTGAGTGAAATCGGAAGTTGGTTTGTTCAAAAACTTCCGAAAAAATACTTACATTCCAAAGCCAATCAGTGGCTCGGGGCTGTAGTTTCGACACTCAATGGATTGGTGATCATTACCTTTGTTCTTCTTATTATTCTTGTTCTCCCACTACGTGGCACCATTAAAAAAGATATTGGACAGTCGCAGATTGGTAGGGTGTTGGTGCGTTATGCCGAGCGCTATGGCGGTCAGGTCAAGTCGCTCCTTGATACTGCAGGCCGCGAAGTGCAGAAGTTTCTGACGGTTACCCCTCAATCGAAAGAGCGAATACCCCTCGATGTTAAACCTGAAAAATCCGAACTGACCATTGATGAAGCTTCAGAACAGCAAATGCTCGGGTTAGTCAACAGTGAACGGGCAAAGGCAGGAGTCGGACAGTTAGTCCTTGACACAGGAATAACCGCAGTTGCCCGCGTACATAGTCGCGACATGTTTGAAAGAAAATATTTTTCCCACATAAGCCCGGAAGGAACTGATGTCGGAGACAGACTTACTGCTGGGGGAGTTACGTTTACGTATGCCGGAGAAAACCTAGCTTACGCTCCTGATGTAGGAACTGCTCATCAAGGGCTTATGGACAGCGAAGGTCACAAACGAAACATTCTTGATCCCAATTTTCACCGCGTTGGCATTGGTGTGATTGATGGTGGAGTATACGGTCGGATGTTTACACAAGATTTTACAGATTAATACATATCGACGTGTTAACATATCGATATGTTAACATGTTACCATGTTAATATATTGCTATTATGAAAATATTGACTGCTGAAAAGGTTTACAAAGTTGTTAAAAAGATTCCCTCAGGTAAGGTCTCAACGTATGGGAGAATTGCAAAGCTCGCCGGAGTCAAAAATCCCCGTTTGGTCGGTAGCATTCTCCACAAAAATATCGATTCGACGCATATCCCTTGCCATCGAGTCGTGAATTCCCAAGGCAAAGTCGCTTCTTCCTACACCTTCGGCGGCGCCAAAGCTCACGCAGCAAAATTGCAGAAAGAAGGAGTACAAGTTGTTTCCGGCAAAGTCGACATCAACAAATTCCTCTGGCGACAAAATTAAGCGGCCGCTTAATTTTGTCGCACTTCTTGAATCGTCTTATTTCTTCTTGACAAATCTCTCTCTCTCTCTGCTTAACTGGATCAAAGGAGGCATGGATATGCCGAAAGCAGATGCAAGTGGACAGGAAGGATATACACCCAAACCAGAGTTACAAGGAGATCCAAGAAAAGCGCTAGAGAAATTTAGTAAAAGTGAAGTAAAGAGAGTAGCAGAAGAGGATCGTTCACTGGGCAGTGCGATGAGAATTTATCTAGAAAGAGTTCAGGCTGGAGATCTAAACAACGCTGTTGATGCACTCCAACAAATCAAAGATGGTATTGCTCAATTTGCTCCAGAGGAAATGGCAAAATATTTCGCTGGAACTTTAGTGCGGGGAGTAGTTGAGCTTTATAGTGAGTCTCAGGAAAAAATAGAAGGTTTCGATGCAATCGCCAATGTTACGGGAAAATTTAGAACCGGTAGTGGGTGGGGAGTAGGATCAGAATCATTGGCCAAGTCTATTATTTCTCCTGATGCACAGCCATGGGACAAGTCGCAACGGGAAAAATTTATTGTTAAGCTAGATGAATCGGGCATCTTTGGATCTAAAGCGTCTTCTATGGGAGGACGGGGATTTGTGAGAGCTTGGGGAGATGCGAACGCTGCGCTTAAGGGTCAAGAAATGGTCCGGCAAAAAATTGTCCGACCAAAAACACCACCGAAAGCTCCTCCAGTAAAGTAAAGTTCTAGACAAGAAACGCGATTTCAGGTACAATTAGTAGTGTTGAAGCATGGCTGTCCCGCCAAGCGGGGCAGTTTTTTGTTCTGTATAATGACACTATGGCATCACCACAGACACAACTTACTCTCAATCGCGACGTACCGCTTGATAAAGTCCGCAATATCGGCATTATTGCCCATATCGACGCGGGCAAAACCACGACCACGGAGCGGATTCTTTACTACACTGGCCGAACGTACAAACTCGGCGATATCGACGAAGGAACGACGCAGATGGACTGGATGGAGCAGGAAAAAGAGCGAGGAATTACGATTGTATCCGCTGCCACTACGGCATTTTGGAAAAACTATCGCCTCAACATTATTGATACCCCCGGTCACGTTGATTTCACCGCAGAAGTAGAGCGAAGTTTGCGGGTGCTAGACGGAGGCATTACAGTCCTTGACGCAGAAGAAGGAGTTCAGTCCCAATCAGAAACAGTTTGGCACCAGGCAGATAAATATAAAGTGCCGCGGATTTGCT
>CAYSOR010000025.1:10674-11424 GCA_964432705.1 uncultured Gammaproteobacteria bacterium | reverse complement strand
CAGCACGTTATCATAAAAAAACTAAGTAGAAAACATATATGAAATTAACTAAATCAAAAATATTGCGTGCAGACGTTGTCGGTAGCATGCTCAGACCGAAGTTTCTGCTCGATGCACAGGAACTGCTCAAGGAAGGAAAAATCACTCAAACTGAACTCACGTTCGCTGAGGATCGAGCAGTGAAAGAAGCGGTTGCTATTCAAGAAAGGGTTGGGGTGGATGTCGTGACAGACGGCGAAATGCGTCGTCCTGTATTTTGTCATAACTTCGTGAAAGCCTGCGACGGGTTCCAATGGAACATTCTTGGTAATACCGTCATCTGGTTTGATATGAAAGGAAACAAAATTGTCGATCCCGTAACGGTCGGTGTAGTCAAGAAATTGAAAAAAATACACGACATCTCTGTTGACGAATTCTCCTTTCTTCGAGGTATCACCGACAAACCGAAAAAGATAACTATCCCGAGCCCCACGATGATGAGTTACTACTTTGTTCATGGAATTTCAGACAAAATATATTCAACACCAATGAAATTTCTTCATGAGGTTACGAGTATACTAAAGGAGTCTGTCTGTGAACTGGAGCGCATTGGTGCAACCCATATCCAAGTAGACGCACCTGATTTTGGAATGCTCCTGGATCCGATTCAGCAGCAGTGGTTTGCACAAAAAGGTTTCAACCCGAACGAACTCGTTTCAGAGGGCGTTGAGATGATCAACGACGTACTCAAAGACTTTTCCGGCACCACGG
>CAYSOR010000025.1:4272-10664 GCA_964432705.1 uncultured Gammaproteobacteria bacterium | reverse complement strand
AACGACAAAAATCGTTTTATGGCAAGGGGCGGCTATGAGAAAATTGCTAAAACAGTATTCAAAAAAGCCCGGGTGGACCGATTATTGCTAGAGTTCGACAGCGAAAGAGCGGGGGATTTTTCGCCATTACGACATGTACCAAATGACAAGATAGTCGTCTTAGGCCTTATCACGACAAAATCGCCAGTTTTGGAAAAAGAAAAAGCCGTAATACGACGAATCGAAGAAGCGACAAAATTTGTGCCGCTAGAACGTCTGGCACTAAGTACCCAGTGCGGATTTGCTTCGGTCGCAAAAGGGAATAATTTAACATTTGAAGATCAAGAAAAAAAGTTACGATTAGTCACAAGAATTGCAAGGCAAGTATGGAACAATTTGTGATATAGTAGAGTGGTAATTATGGATGCAATTAGTCAATTACTAACCAGAGGTGTCGATAAAATTTACCCAAGTCGAGAGGCGCTGGAAAAAGTGCTGCGCGGCGGGAAAAAGCTTACGCTTTATTTTGGCGTTGATCCAAGTGGTGTTCAGCTTCACATAGGCCACGCTGTACCACTGAGGAAAGTTCGAGAATTTCAAGATCTAGGTCATCGCGTAATTCTTCTCATTGGAGACTTCACGGGCATGATCGGAGATCCAAGTGGCAAAAAAGAAGGCAGAAAGCAATTAACCCGAGAGCAGGTTCTTGCGAATGCGAAAGAATATCAAACACAAGCTTCAAAAATTTTGCGATTCGATGGCGATAATCCGGTGGAAATTAAATTCAATAGTACCTGGCTTTCCAAACTTACTTTCGAAGAGATACTCAAGCTTGCGGGAAGATTCACAATCCAGCAGATTCTTGAACGGGATATGTTTCAAGAAAGGCTCAAGAAACAAAATGACATTGGTCTTCATGAATTCTTTTATCCCCTTATGCAAGGATACGATTCTGTAGCTATGGAAGTTGATCTTGAACTCGGCGGGACAGATCAAACATTCAATATGCTCGCCGGCCGAAAACTTGTTTCGCAAATTTTGCACAAAGAAAAGTTTGTCATGACCGTGCCGCTTTTGACTGACGCGAAGGGAGTCAAGATTGGAAAAACAGAGGGAAATGTCATCGGTATTACCGATTCGCCAAATGATTTTTTTGGAAAAATCATGGCGCACGGCGACGATGCGATTATTCCGTGTTTTACACTTCTCACCGATACACCCATGGAGGAAATTGAGGACATGAAAAAGAAAATGGACCAAGGTGAAAACCCAATGACTTTTAAAAAGCAACTTGCGCTTGAACTCACCAAACAGTTTAATTCAGCCGAAACTGCCCAAAAAGCCCAAGAAGAGTTCGAGCGTGTGCATCAAAAAGGGGAGGCACCGAAAGAAAGCGCTCAGCTATTTAAGACAAATCAAATGGAATGGAATATTCTTGATCTCTTGGTGGAGACCGGTTCAGCGACAAGTAAATCAGAGGCAAAACGACTGGTTGAGCAAAAAGCAATAGAATTAGGGAATAAACATATCACTTCTCACATATCACTTCTCACTGTTTCCAACGGTGATATAATCAAGGTTGGCAAAAAGAAATTTATCAAAATTCGTATCACCTCGTAAACAGAAGGATCGCATCCTTCCAGAAGAGAGAAGGATGCGATCCTTCCAAAAGTTAATCGTATGAACTTTTTTAGAAAACACGAGCGGGTCTGGAAAATTATTGTTATTGTGGCTTCTGTGGCACTTATAGCTTCCTCATTCCTTCCGCTTCTCGGCGCCGGTCTCTAAATATATCATCGTCGAATGAAGCTCCCACGACCTTACGGTCGGGGTATCTTCTCCCCACGCTTCGTCGGGAGCGCAATCCCTCCGAAGCGAAAACTTCTTCGCTTTCATCCCCGATTAAATCGGGGTATTTCGCGAAGGGGGATAACGAATTTGTACGAATTTACGAATTCGTATATTCGCAGTACATTCGTAATTCGTTGATAAAGTATAATACTTCGTATGGAATTAACACTCACTTCGTCGGTTCAGTATATACCGCGGGTAGGGCCGAAAATGGCCAAAAAACTCGAGAAACTCGGTGTCAAAACCGTCGAGGACATCCTCTGGTACGTACCGTTCCGCTACAACGACTTTTCTCTCGTTTCTCCGATTGCCAGGGTGCAACCCGGTGAGATCGTAACCGTTCGCGGTGAAGTGGTCTCCATGAAAAACGCCTTCACAAAAACCGGTAAAAGACTCCAACAAGCAAAAGTTAGTGACGAAACTGGCACACTTGACGTTATCTGGTTTAACCAGATGTATCTCACCAATATCATTAAGGCTGGTCAAGTCATTAGTCTTTCCGGCAAAGTCGACTGGTTCGGACACACGATTGTTATGAGCTCACCGGAGTATGAGATATTCAGAGAACAGACAACAGAAAACAGTAAACAAGGTTTGCACACAGGAAGGCTTGTGCCGGTGTATCCGGAAACTGCGGGGGTGAGCTCGAAGTGGCTACGTGGCCGGATCGCGTATAGCCTGGAGCACTGCATGAGCCAAATTCAGGAATTCCTGCCCAGTGATATCCAAGGTCGCTACGGACTTTTGAACCTCAAAGACGCCGTGCAGTCCGTGCATTTCCCAGCAGGTAGTGCACTCGCTCAGCGCAGCCGCTATCGGCTTGCGTTTGACGAATTGTTTCTTTTGCAGCTTTCTGCACTCGAACAAAAACGCATCTGGCAGACAACAAAACGTGCTTACTCAATCACACTGAAAGCTTCCGAACGCGAGGCATTTCTTCAAAAATTACCTTTTACCCTTACCGACGACCAAAAAAAGGCAACAGATGAAATTCTTGCTGATTTAGAAAAGCCAGTTCCCATGCACAGGCTTCTGGAGGGAGACGTGGGAAGCGGGAAAACCGTCGTTGCAGCGACTGCTATCTATGCTGCGGTTCTACGAGGGTTTAAGGCCATTCTTATGGCGCCGACGCAGATTCTTGCACAGCAGCACTATCAAACAATCAGCACGCTCTTTACGCCACACAATATTTCAGTCGACCTTATCACCGGGTCCAACCGCACACTGACAGGGTCCGACCCTGTCAAGAATGCTGATGTGCTGGTTGGTACTCACGCTTTACTCTCTAAAGCTCATCACTTCAAAAATGTCGGCCTCGTCGTTATTGATGAGCAGCAGCGCTTCGGCGTCGAGCAGCGATCAGTTCTTACCGAAAAAGAAAAACGAGACTACACGCCACACCTCCTTACTATGACGGCTACCCCCATACCGCGCACGGTTGCGCAAACCATATACGGCAACCTCGATCTTTCGGTGCTCACCCAAATGCCAAATGGAAAGAGAGTAGTAAAAACATGGGTCGTACCTAAAGAAAAAAGAGAGAAGGCATACGTGTGGATTAAGGAACAACTGGGCAAAACCGGCGGTCAAGCATTCATTGTTTGTCCGTTCATTGAACAGTCAGAGACGCTTACTAGCGTCAAATCAGTCAAGGCAGAGTATGGGCAGCTCAAAACGGTTTTTTCTCCGATCAAGCTGGGACTTCTCCACGGACGGATGAAAGCGAAAGAAAAATCCGAAGCGCTCGAGCGATTTCGAACACAGAAGGATGCGATCCTTCTTGCAACCCCGGTTGTTGAGGTAGGAATTGATGTCCCCAACGCAATGATTATCATTGTGGAAGCAGCAGAACGCTTTGGCCTTGCTCAACTCCACCAGTTACGAGGAAGAGTAGGTCGTGGAAGGATCGCATCCTTCTGTCTCCTCTTCACTGAACAAAATGATGAGGTAACTATGAAGCGACTCATGTCCATGGAAACGATCCATAACGGCCCAGAATTATCTGAGCTGGATCTTACACTTCGAGGTCCGGGAGAGCTTTTTGGCACCAAACAACATGGCGCACTTGCGCTCAAAATTGCACATTTCAACGACAAAGAAACTATTGCAAAAACCCGCGTCTCGGCCCTCACGCTCACGCATAGCGATCCGGGGCTCACGAACTTTCCCCTCTTGAGAGAGAAGATAAAACAGAGTAAAATTGTAGCTACACAAGATTAGTAATCTACAAATCTGCAAATTGCAAATCTACAAATAAATGTTCTAATAATTAGAATTATATTAATTAGAATGATTATATGATTCCGTAAATTTTGTCATTCATTTGTAGATTGGTAGATTTGTATATTTGTAGATTTTTAGTTATATGACGCCCTTACCCAAACGAAGGCTATCAACCAGAAGACAAGGCAAACGACGGGCAGCTATTTCATTGACGCTTGCAGGGCTTCTCAAGTGCCTCAACTGCGGTGGTCAGAGACTCCCGCACCGTGTGTGCAAAACGTGCGGCTACTATGACGGAAAAGCAGTTATTGTGAAGAGAGAAAAGAAAAAGAACAGATGAAGACTTTATCGGACCCCAGACACCAAAAGCGCATTGCCCTCATGCAACGCATCTTTTCTCTAAGTTTTCCTCAGTCGAAGAAACCGGCTTTGTCTTCATTGATAAAGGATTTGCCCGCAATCGATCAAAAAATCCAAGATGCCGCGCCGGAATGGCCGGTTGATAAAATTGCCAAAATTGATCTCGCCATACTGCGTCTGGCTGTTTACGAGCTAATCACACGCAAGGAGCCGGAAAAAGTTATTATTGATGAGGCAGTAGAACTTGCGAAGGAATTTGGTAATGAAAAAAGCTCAAAATTTGTCAATGGCGTGTTGGGAACAATACTAAAAAAACTATGACCAGGTACTGAAACTTCAGAGAATTATGTTCTTTTATGTCTATGTATGTCTATGTATTAGAGAGTAAACGTAACTAAGAATTATACATTGGATTAACGAGAAATCTAGGTCGTCGGGTAAAAGAACATAATCTTAATCTAACGAATGCAAAACGCAGAGAATACTATCTCAAAACAAACAAAGGAGGGAGACTTCTCAAGCGCAGACTAAAAGAGTACCTCTACTCTCTAATGTTTTGCCTGAAGTTCTAGTACCTGGTATGAACTTTAACGATCTTCAAAAAACCATCAGAGTACAGTTTAAAGATGAAAAACTCCTTAAACAGGCGTTTGTTCATCGTTCGTATCTCAATGAGAAGAGGGAATTCATCGTGTCAAATGAGCGAATGGAATTTTTAGGCGATGCAATATTGTCGTTTCTCACGTCTCATTTTCTTTTCCAAACCTACCCGAACTATCCGGAGGGACTTCTAACCAACGTGCGCTCGAGTCTGGTGAAAACAACCAGTCTCGGAGCAATCGCCCGGGAGTTAGGATTTGGTGAACTCTTATTTTTAAGTAAGGGCGAGGAAGAAGGCGACGGAAGGAAAAACACATCGCTCCTGGCCGATACGTTCGAAGCGTTTTTGGGTGCGCTATTTCTCGACCAGGGAATGCGTGCAGTCAAAGGGTTTCTTGACGCGCACCTTTTTCCGAAAGCAAGCGCGATAGTAAGGGAAAAGGCGTACGTTGACTTTAAGAGTTTGCTTCAGGAAATCGTGCAGGAGAAATCACGCATTTCGCCCATCTACCGGGTGCAAAAAACAGAAGGCCCGGATCATGCCAAAACCTTCTGGGTGGAAGCGGTGGTAGGTAGCGCGGTCATCGGGTCGGGGGTAGGCAAGAGCAAACAAGAAGCAGAGCAACAAGCAGCGGCAAACGCCCTTGAGAAGACGGGGCGAGTCTGATAGAATCAGATCGTAGATTAGTATTATATTTATCCGTATGGTAAAAATCAGATTGGCACAAACTGGCGCAAAAAATAGTCGAACGTACAGGATTATCGCTATCGAGGAAGGCAAACGGAGGGACGGCCGCGCAATAGAAACCCTCGGCCACTACAATCCGCGCGTCAACCCGCCGCACCTTGCGGTCAAGAGAGACCGCGTCGCCTATTGGCTCTCTGTCGGTGCACAGATGAGTGAGAGCACCAAAAAGCTTCTCTCCGACAAACATCCATGAAAGACATACTCCTAACCCTTGTTTCTCAACTGGTTGACCATCCAGAAGATGTCGTCATAACCGAAAACGGAGACTCCCAGAGCACTCTCTTAACGATGAGCGTTAACCCCAGCGACATGGGCAAAATCATCGGAAAAAGCGGCCGCATCATACGGGCACTACGGGACCTCATGAAAGTGTTAGCTGCCAAACGCAACCAATACGTGGATGTTGTGCTTGCGGAACAAGAAAAATGAAAATCTCCATCTTCACTCTTTTCCCCGACATGGTTCGTGGAGCTCTGGACTTTTCCATCATCAAACGTGCACAAGAGAAGAGACTCGTCACGATTGACCTCATCAATATCCGAGACTTTGCGACAGACGCATATAAAACCGTTGACGACCATCCCTATGGCGGGGGAGTGGGGATGATACTTAAGGTCGATGTTGTCGACCG
>CAYSOR010000025.1:0-4172 GCA_964432705.1 uncultured Gammaproteobacteria bacterium | reverse complement strand
GCAGGCAGGTCAGAACTCAGAACTCAGAACTAAAACGGTACTTCTTGATCCTCAAGGGTTGCCTTACAATCAAAAAAAGGCGCGTGAATTAAGCAATCTTGAACACTTGATCCTTCTCTGCGGGCATTATGAGGGGGTAGACGAGAGAGTTCGAAGCCTCGTTGATGAGGAAATTTCAATCGGCGATTTTGTTCTCACAGGCGGAGAAATTCCCTCTCTCGTTTTGGTTGATAGCGTCGTACGGCTCATCCCCGGCGTCCTTTCGAAAAAAGAGGCAACTCTTCAAGAATCATTTTCCGAGGGATTACTTGAACATCCTCAATACACCAGACCAGAAGAATATAAAGGAATGAAGGTTCCCGATGTTCTCATGTCCGGCAACCACGCAGCAATTGCCCTGTGGCGCAAAGAGCAGGCGATCGCCCGAACCAAACATCGTCGTCCCGATCTCCATTAAGGGGAAAACAAATCGCTTTTCACCGGCCCTATGGCAGCCGGAGGCAACCCGGCAGTACGGGTAAAATTGGGAAATGAGGCAATCTTTCTAACCACAGCTTCCTCGTGTTCGCTCAAGGGTTCCATCGAAGCACGTAAAGCTCCTAGCTCTCTGGGCAACGGAGCAAAATAGCCATCCATCTCTACTTTCGTGACAACCGTGCCGGCTTGACTCACCGACATGTCAAAGCTCCGGATTCCCAAGAGCCTGCGTACCGAACCAGCTAAACGGAAAAATTCCTTCGTTTCTAGTATTGTTCCTTCTATGAAAGCAGAAAACTGTACGACACGAGCTCCCGACGTATGGAGCTGACTCGTCTTTGCCGATTCTGTAGCTATGCCAAGGCCGGAAAGGGTAACGTCGCTAAGGGTTGCGCCTGCTTGGGCGCTGAGAGCTTCCAGGGTAGAAAAAATGGTTTGGGGAGACTTATCGATCGGTATGGCACTAGAAAGCTCGAAAAGATTTTGTTTGAGGGAGTCACGATCTAATGCCGAAAGTACGGCTATTTTTTGATTGAGCCCGACAATCTCAGAATTCGTAGAACGAATGTTTTTTACCAAACCAAGTGTCGTTCGCGCGGCAGGAACAATTCCAAAGAGACACCCCAACACGATAACCCCTAGTATTGCCACAGAACGGATAAGAGATTGGTAATCCAAAAATATTTTTCTCATGGAAGAAAAGATTTGCATAGAGTCCTTATCTAAAGTACGGGAAAAAATGAAATTACCAAACGCGATTTACCGTCTTTGTCGAGCGTAAATGAGACAACTTCGGGAGCGATGATTCGTTTTAGTTCCACGTCGCCCACGATCGCCGTTAAGACCGGAAAGTTTTCTTCTAACGCACTGGCCTGTATTGTGAGGACCACGCGACGCTTTTCATCGACTGAGATAGAGGCAAGCATCGGAGGAGGAGCGAACAAACTAACTCGCTCGAGTGTTTGCCACCAGGGCAGCTGGCTCCCTAAAATCTTATCCGCGAGTCTCGAACGATCCCGTACAGCAGTAAGAAATGTCTCCGTTTCAGTAAAAGTAGTTACCTCTCTGGCAAGCTGGTCACGGCGAACACGCTGTACCTCAACACGCTTTTTTAGCGTCCAATAAAAAAACCCAACGAGTAAACTTACTACAAGAAACACTACCAAACTCACCAAACTTATCCGGGCTAGGCTTTTTGAAACACGAATTACGCTATCGGGAAGCTTCGCCCGCGGGGAAATGAGGTTAATGGCAGAATCTGTATTCATAAAACCTAACGGAGAGCGAGTCCTACTGCAACACTAAACACGGGTCCTTGTGGGTCTAACACGGAAAATCGACTCTCCCGTTTTATACCAACCCAAGGGTCGGCAAGCTGCGTTTCTATGTTCATTTCTGTAGCGATATAGACTACTATGCCGGGCAACTTAGACGTTCCTCCGGAAAGTATAATCGCTTCAATGCGTCTATTGGGATAGCGTTCGAGGTAAAACGCAATCGCGCGCTTCATTTCACCCACTATGGTATCCATAATGGGTTTGACCGCCGCAACAATCTTTCCCTCGAGCTTATTTGTTTCAAGTCCGTAGGTTTTTTTATATTCCTCTGCCTGCGATATATCAAACTCGAACTTTTGCGCGAGGGCTCTCGAGAGTGCTTCTCCGCCGCTACTGATTGACCGCGTGAATGCCAATACACCGTCCTGGAGTATGGCTAAATCCGTCGTCTGAGCGCCCAGAGAAACAACCATCACCGTTTTGAGTGCAGGGGCCGTGCGCACGAGAGCCCGTGAGGCCGCAATAATTTCGGTTTCGACACCGACGGGGGTGATCTCGGATAGTTCCAGAAGTGTCAGGTACTTGTTTATGAGCGCTTTGGGTGCAGCCACAAGGAGCGCGTCCATGGTCGACTTTCCCGTTTGTTTACTGTCCCGCAAGACCGTGAAATCGAGATTCACCTGGTCAAGGGGCAACGGCACATACTGTTCAGCTTCCCATTGCATGGCGGAGCTAAGCTCTCTCTGAGACAGCTGTGGTACTTCAATAACTCTCGTAAAAACCTGTGATTCAGGAAGAGCGATGTTTGCTTCCCGGCTTGTTGCACCAATATCTTTCAGGAGCTTTTTTATGGCTATGGCGATAGCCTCCTGATCGGCTGAGTCAGTACTGGTAAGCGAGCCAGGCGGGGTAGCGATGGAACCGGCAGCTAGAAGCGTACACACGTTACTATCACGGCTAATCTCAACGACCTTAATGCTATGTGAACCTATGTCGACGCCGAGAATTGGTTTCATAAGGGCAGCCCGGGATTAATGGCTAAACGATCCTTGACTATAGACAGCTGCATCAAAAAGTGTGGGTGCTGACGTATAGATTTTATCAACCGAGACTTTTCGTGTGACGCCCACTGCTGTTACGCCAACAGAGTCGATGCGACTGCCCTGTAGAGGAATTTGAAAATTGCCCGGGTTAAACGCAAATTGGGTATTGGCGTACACCGGCCGCAGCCGGAGTGCGAGCAAAATATCGGAAACGGGATTTATGCCGTAGGAGGCAAATGAAATATTCGTCTTATAATAGTTCGTCTGGTCACATCCGCCGCTCGGAGGAGAGGGCACGGACTTAAATTTATTGGTATTTGCCCTCGACGCGACAGGGTCAAACGCGTCCCGCGCAACTCTATAACTTCCGTCTGATTTTTTGTAAAGAATACTTATGGCAATCGCCGGCTCTGTCCCAGATTCATAGCTCCAGCAAATATCGAGATTTTCTCCGGTGAAAGTCAGTGTTTCATTGATGGAGCCGTCAGGATTGTGATCGACAAACCACACCGTTTCTGTAACTCCCGCCGACGTTTTTTTACTCAATTGGTAAACTCCCTCAGCGCCGCCGACTGAGGTAACATTCACGCTATACGTTACACCGGGAGTGAGCACTTGCGCGCCGCCTGAGCCTTGGCCACTTCGCAGCGCCTCCTCAATCCCTGCTTCAGCGGCACTAAATGCGCGTAAAGACTCTTCCACCTGGCTGCTTATCGCCGTATCAATCGTGGTTCTAGCGATAAGCGATAGGGCAAGCGTCGTACCCACGGCAAGCACAAGGAGCGTAATAAGCACAATTTGGCCGGATTGCTTATGATAAGGCATCATAGATGTATAGATGTATTGTAGACTGTTTCAGAAACGATTTGCAATGCCTGAGGAGAACTTTTTTTCTTCTTTGCTATATAATACACTTGCATGAATCAGACGACTCAGACCGCTATCGAGGCAGCAGAAAAAGCGGGCAAACTTTTAGAACGACTCGTCAGTGAGAAACAAGTGGCGGAATACTTTATGACCTAAACGAGAATTCTAAATGAAAAAACCGCCTATTACTAGCCGCCTTGCTGACACCCATGCTATAATAAATACAATTCTATGAACATTCAAACCATTCAATCCACAACAGCGGATATTTTCCAAAAATATCACGTGCGCAAAGCCGCACTTTTTGGCTCTGCCGCGCGCGGAGACGACAGATCAGACAGCGACATAGATATGTTGGTTGAACTGCCGGAACGTGCAAGTTTATTTGATTTTATCAACTTACAATTGGACCTTGAAGATGCACTGGGCAAAAAAGTGGATCTTGTCGAATACGTGATGATCAAACCAGCACTTAAGCCGTTTATCCTAAACGATCAAAAACCAATAT
>CAYSOR010000024.1:10996-11773 GCA_964432705.1 uncultured Gammaproteobacteria bacterium | reverse complement strand
CGCCAATCTCGCGGATTTGGCGGGCAAGTTTTGGAAGGTTGATTTGGAATTGTTTAATACCGAAAACAGTCTGAATCATAGTCCGTTTAGGATACCGTAAAGGGACTACTTTTGTCAAGACTACCTCAACAGGAAAGAAAAATTATGGACCGGGAGGACCGGGTTTAAGCTCAATAGAATGAACGTATGGCGCATGAGTACTCACCCGTTCGCATATCTTGCACCTACCGGAGCCGTAAGTAACTTCCAGTTTAACTACCGTATCGGGATCGATAATCAGACCAGCGTTTGTTTCAGTAAAGGGAGGCATGACAAAAAAACAGCCGTTGGACTGTTCGTCACGGGGAAACTCATACTCCCAGATCTGGTATTGTCCAGCCTCAAGCGGTGCGGCTTGGGTGGTAAAATTAAGTGGTAAAATTAATAGGCTTGTCAATTATTCCCAGTTTAATTATCGGAAAAAGCTTGATTTCTTGGGTATTCATATTTTTTAATAATGATTTTCAAGATTTTACACACTAAGGGTTCAGGTTATTGACACCTATTTTTTGGAAGATTTCCACGCTTGAGAGCGCAATTGATAGGCTTCTTTAGCCATTGCCTGAAGTTGCCTGCGGTATTTGCGGCCGCATTTTCCCTGAAAATCATGGCCTTCTAAAATGGTTTCCGCACCGTGAGCTACCCAGGTAAGCGGGCCAATTGGTTGGCCGGTTAAGACTTTCCGGACAGCACGTCTCTCACGGCTAAATAACTCCTGCCTGCTTCAGTACCGAAAGC
>CAYSOR010000024.1:10587-10986 GCA_964432705.1 uncultured Gammaproteobacteria bacterium | reverse complement strand
TATTTAACCTCAAGCGGATTGTAAAGCGGGGAGGGAATAGTGTATAATTGTTGTCCAGTATGGTGAACAAGATGGACATAATCCGCCGGCTGGCGGACTTCGGTTTGGACAGCCGGGAAGCGGAAGTGTATATAACTCTCCTTGGAAAAGGCAATCTGACCCCTCTTCTCCTTTCGCGGGAAACCGGGATTAACCGGACGACGCTCTACAGGATTTTGGAAAAATTAGTAAAACTGGGACTGGTGAAGGAAGCGCTGGATTACAAATCCTCAAGCTTTGCAGCCAATCCGCCGGAGAGCCTGAAAATTCTTTTCTCCCAGAGGGAGATCGAGCTTAAAGAAATGCAGGAAAAACTTAATGGATTGATTGGGGATTTAGGCCAATTACCCAAAGAAACCG
>CAYSOR010000024.1:0-10577 GCA_964432705.1 uncultured Gammaproteobacteria bacterium | reverse complement strand
GAGCTTAAAGAAATGCAGCAGAATTTAGATGTTTTGGTGAACAATTTAAGCAACTTGCCAAAAGAGGCGAGCGGACCGACAAAAGTATTGTATTACCAAGGGGTGAGCGGCCTGAGACAATTGCTTTGGAATACGCTCAATGCCAAAGATGAGGTTGTGGGATTTGGGTACGGCGACTGGAACAAGGGAGTGGGGCGGAAGTTTGCCGAGAAAATCAGACAGGAATATGTTGACCGGGGAGTGCGCGGCAGGGAACTGTTGAATGAGGGGCAATTAGACCGTGAGTTGAGCTTTACGGACAATAAGGTTTATCTGCAAAAATATTACGAACACCGGATTATTCCGCGTCAAAAATTAGTCATCAACCATGACACTTATATCTACAACGAAGTGTTTGCTTTTTACCACATTTACCGCGGAGAGCTGTTTGGCGTGGAAATCCATAACGCAGAAATAGCCCGGACGCAGAAACAGATATTTGAGCTGCTGTGGAAAATGGGAAAGAAAGCATAGGTCGCTTACAAAAAAAACAATCCTCGCAATTCGAATTTTCCCGGTTATAATTGGTTATATGGGTAATGATGTGTGGTTAGTCGTGCAATGGTGGGGGACGCTGTTTCTTGTTGGGGCGGCTGCATATCCACTAACGAGGGTTCTCTTCCAATCAAGAGAGTTGGGGTCAGGCCTTAATCCGCCAGCTGGCGGATGGCATGATCGGGGATACTTCTTTAGTAAAGCCGTCGGAATGGCGGTAGTGGGGTGGGTGGTGTACGTTCTGGGGACGGTTAGGGTTTTGTCGTTCACTACGGGGACTATCATCGTCTCGCTGGTTCTTCTTTTTATTGGCGGCCATTTTCTCGATAAGGGCAATAGGGGGAATAAGGGCGATAGGGGAAACGCAGTACTCCTCATAATCACCGAAGAGCTTTTTTTCTTTGCCGCGCTTCTTTTTTGGAGCTGGATAAAAGCGCATGAACCGGGTGTTCGGGGTTTAGAGAAATTCATGGATTACGGGTTCATGCAGTCGGTTCTTAATTCTCAATATTTTCCTCCCGCTGATATGTGGTATGCCGGAAGCCCCATTAATTACTACTATTTTGGCCATCTTATTACTGCAGTTCTCACCAAGCTCTCCGGCATTGACCTTGCGTACACGTTTAACCTCATGCTCGCGACGATTTTTGCGCTGTGTTTTACCATGAGCTTTAGTATCGGGTATCAACTTTTTTCTGTCATGCCGGGTTTGACCCGGCATCCAGAGAAAAAAAACATGGATTCCGGCTCGGAGGCCGGAATGACAATTAAAAGACTAATTGCCGGCATGCTTACCGCATTTCTGGTTACGTTAGCCGGTAATCTTCAGACTCTCTATGCCTTTACTCGCGGGTATACGGGAGATAATGTGCAGGCCTTTTGGCAACTTTTGTGGAAAGTGGGGGAGTTTTGGCAGAAACTACCGGAAGGACTGAATACCTATTGGTATGCGAATGCGACGCGCTTTATCCCGTTTACCATTCACGAGTTTCCGTCTTACTCGTTTGTGGTAAGTGACGTGCACGGGCATGTGCTGAGTATCCCATTTGTATTGCTTGCAATAGCTCTCTTGATGACTTTTTTTATACGAGAGCACGACGCTCGCGATTCACTGACAAAAAGAGTTGGTCGTACCAACACAACTTTTTTGCAGGAATCGCTCGCGTTTCCACGGTTAATCTTCTACGGATTTTTAGTGGGAATTTTACTCATGACCAATGCGCTCGACGGGCCCATTTACTTCGGATTGTTTGCTCTTATTTTTATTCTTCGAGCGATGAGTCTTCGAAGAGTCGAGAAGGTATCAATGAGAGTTCTCGACTTCGCTCGAACAATACTGCCTATTGGAGTCGTCGTTGTGACCTCGGCAATAACTGTTCTCCCGTTTCTCTTGCATTTCAAATCATTTGTGACCGGCATTGCGGTCAATTGTCCTCTGCCATTCTTGGCAAATACGAACATCGGGCCTTTGATTTTTGAGGGAGTAGAGAAGTGCCAGCGCTCGCCCGTCTGGATGGTGCTTGTTCTCTGGGGATTTTTCCTGTACTGCGGCCTTTGGTTTGTTTTTTTGAAAAAGAGAGAAAGTGACCGATCGGACGAGCCAATAGAGCGAGTATTAAAGGTGTTCTTTTGGTTCTCTGTAGCTCTCATCATTTTCCCGGAGTTTTTTTATTTCAAAGATATTTATCCTGCACATTTTCGGTCGAACACAATGTTTAAACTTGGATACCAGGCATTCATTCTGTTTTCGATTGTGGCGGGATATACGATTGTTAATGCTGTCTTCAGTCTGGTAATACGTGATACGAAATACGTGATACGCAAAACAAATCTTTCATTCATCTCGCGTCTCGCGTCTCGCGTCTCACAGAAATTCTTTGTTATTTTTTTAATTCCTCAGCTCTTCCTTGTTTCCATCTACCCTATCTTTAGTGTGCGCAGCTACTTTAACAGCTTAAAGAACTACGAGGGGCTCTATGGCCTCAATTGGCTCGCCAAGGAATATCCGGATGACTATGCAGCCATACAATGGCTGAACCTACAACCTACAACCTACAACCTACAACCTATCATAGTTGAGGCCGATGGAGACAGTTATACAGACTACAATCGATTTTCGGCGTTTACCGGTATACCAACGGTGGTCGGATGGGCAGTACACGAGTGGTTGTGGCGGGGAGGCTATGAGGTGGTTGCTCCTCGGCGTGAAGTCGTTCGTCTCATCTATGAGGCAGAAGATGACACTATTACCAAAGATCTCCTCGCGCGATTTAACGTGCGCTACGTCGTGATTGGCACGCTCGAGCGGCAGAAATATCCTAGTCTCGTCGAAGAGAAGTTTCCGAAATTAGGTAGGTTAGTTTTTGAACACGGAGAGACGAAAATCTATGAGATGTTAGCAACCACTAACTAACTACCTGTTGACAAGCGTCCCGAGAGATGATTAAATACAACCTAGTTTCGAGATTCCTCTGTATTTAGGACCTTTTCCATGAATTCCCTGAGCTGGCCTATATATAGTTTTATAGTTTGAAATATATTGAGTATCTTTCTTTTGTGTTTTTCCAATTGACTCATTAACCAATTAACGTTTTCCTTCTCATATGGCTTTTCGAGCCACGCGCAAAACATCTACAACCAAACCATCGCCTAAGCCTGTACCCACTGAGGACGTTTCTAATGCTTCTACACCAGCTAGCGAGATCAGCGTGGAAGACCTTGTGGGAGGACCGGTGAAAAAACAGACAACAGATCCCTCGGGAAGACTCGGGACAAGCAACAGAGAACAGAGAACAGTGGAAGAGAAAATTGAACAAGGACAAACTTCAGTCACTCCTTCGACTCGTCCAACCCCTTTAACGCGCCCCAGCTATTCGTCTCGTCCGCGTAGCTTTGGGTATCGTCGGCCACAGAGAGACTTTGACTCATCGGGAAGATCCTCGGGAGGATTTAGTCGGCAGTCTTCGGGATTTTCCTCACGGTCATATACCGAGGGAAATTATGGGAATGGCTCGCCTCGATCCGCCTCGTCACGGCGAGACGGGTTCGGCGAAGCGGGCAACGGTCATGAGCCCGACATTAACGTAGTCACAGAGACGGTTCGCGGAATATTAGACACTATGCCTGAGGGCCATGGCTTCTTGCGGCCAAAATATACACCGAGCGAGCGAGATATCTATATTTCCATGTCGCAGATCCGCAGATTCCTTCTTCGCAACGGCGACATGGTCGAAGGCCAGGCGAGGCTACCCAAAGATAATGAGCGCTACTGGGGGCTTCTCAAGGTTGAAAAGGTTAATGAATTACCTGCAGAACAAATGGAGAGACGGCCAAAATTTGAAGACCTTACACCAGTCTATCCCAATAAACTTCTCAAGCTCGAGACAGGTCAATTGCCGCTTTCGACGCGCATGATTGATCTAGTTGTTCCTATTGGTTTTGGTCAACGAGGCTTAGTGGTTTCTCCGCCTAAAGCGGGAAAAACAACGATACTTAAAGAAATTGCCGCAGGGGTTACCGCCAACTACCCTGATGTCCATCTCATGGCGGCTCTCATCGGGGAGCGGCCGGAAGAGGTGACGGACATTAGTCGATCAGTGAAGGGTGAAGTGTTTGCCAGCAACTTTGATGAGTCTCCGGCAGAGCAAACCAGAATTGCAGAAGTTGCTCTTGACAGGGCGAAGCGACTTGTAGAAATGGGTCGTGACGTCGTGATTCTTCTCGATTCCATTACGCGACTTGCTCGTGCGTATAACTTAGTTGTTAATCCTTCGGGGAGGACCCTCTCAGGGGGTTTTGATCCGGCCGCACTCTATCCGGCAAAACGATTTTTGGGGGCGGCAAGATGTGTTGAAGCAGTCCAGTTATCAGTTACCGATCAATCGGTTAGTCAGTCATCTGGGAAACTGAAAACCGATAAACAGGATGCCGAAAACCGAAAACAGAGAACAGATGACCAAGTGACTGAAGGCGGATCGCTTACAGTTATCGGTACCGCACTCATTGATACCGGGAGCCGCATGGATGACCTCATTTACGAGGAGTTTAAAGGTACAGGCAATATGGAACTTACACTCTCGCGGATCTTGCAGGAGCGTCGTATTTTTCCGGCGATTGATGTGGGTAAATCCGGAACCCGTCATGATGAATTACTCCTCGGTGAAGAGGCGATGAAAAAAGTGACGACTCTTCGACACATGCTTTCGCTTCTCTCTGACGAAGAGCGCACAATGATGCTTATTGAACGGTTGAGTAAAACCAAGTCTAACGCTGAATTCCTCGAAAGTTTGGCAAAAGGGTAATGGCAAAAGGGTAATTGACATTTCGCCAATCGGCGCTTATCGCGGTTCGCTTTTTGACTCGCACCGTCAAGGTCCAGACCGCTATTTCTCCATAAAGTCTATGTAGCCAAAGCCATGACGGATGCTCGAAAAAACTCGCCGCGCAGCGCCTTTCCCTAACCCTTCGTGATGGTCACCCGTAACATTGATTAGAAAAGAGTTTGTGAGTATTCCATGCATATGCAAACGCGCATTTAGCCCCGAAAGATGCTTCGCACTTCCGGGGTAAACGAAGCTGCTTGCCCCGTGAACCCGAAGGGTTTTGCGGGGAGCGGGTCTTCACAAATGCGTTCCCGCGCCGCCAAGATGTTCATTTGTCGAATGCAGTTTTTTGTGTTACCCTCTTTCCACCGAACAATTTTAAGAAAAATTTTCGGTGTAAACACATGAGAAGAATTTTTATTGAATTCAAAGATGATGTAAGAGCCTGGGCGACAGGATGGGTTCGCTATCTCGAACGCAAACTTGCACGGTTTGGTTCCTGGTTTGAAACAAACAAGGATAGCCTTGTTGATATTCTCATGGCGCGCAGAGGTACCTATCAGCGGCCATTTTTATATTTTTCGCTCTCTATTCTTCTTGTCGTAGGCGTTATGAGCGGACCAATCCTTGCGCGTACGTACCCAGGAGGACTTCCTGCGGCGCTTGCAGAGTATACGCCGCCATCGGCAGTGGTTTCCTCGCTGGACCTAACTGAGTATGGCGTTCAAACACAGATTTCAGAAAAACCGCGCGATCAAGTGATTGCCTATGCAACAGAAAAGGGAGATACGCTTGCCAAAATTGCGGAAAAATTTGGCGTCAGCATTGATACGATAAAGTGGGCAAATGATCTAAAACGAGATAGTTTGAGTATAGGACAAGAGCTCAAAATTCCTCCGGTAACAGGCATTGTTCACAGAGTTCGGGAGGGAGAAACCATCTACAGTATCGCAAAGCGATATAAAACCGATGCGCAAAAAATAGTTAACTTTCCCTTTAATGACTTTAGCGATCTTGACACATTTGCGCTTAATGTCGGGCAAACACTTGTTGTGCCTGACGGTGTACAACTGGCTGCACCTGCAATTCTTCGCCCGCTGCTGCCTATTGCAGGCGGTGGTACGGGACAGTTCCTTTGGCCGGTCGGAGGCATTATCACCCAGTACCCGGTGTGGTACCACACGGCGCTTGATATAGCCAATCCCGGTCTCCCCGGCATAGCGGCAGGAGATGATGGTGTAGTTTCTCTTGTGGAATACCTCCGTTACGGCTATGGGCAACACATCATTATTGATCACGGCAACGGACTCTCGACACTCTACGCGCACTTAAGCGAAATCTATGTTCAGGCAGGGGACAGGGTTGCGCGGGGGCAGATTATTGGAAAAATGGGTTCGAGCGGGCGTTCCAGCGGACCACATTTGCACTTTGAACTTCGCAAAAACGGTGTCGCCGTGGATCCCCGCCCGTTCCTCAAATGAAAGTGTTTACACTGGATCCGCCACTGGCGGATTCAGTGGACCCGAGGGGAATCGAACCCCTAATCTCCTCGATGCCATCGAGGCGCGATAACCGTTACGCTACGGGCCCGGAATAAATCTTCGATTTTTCCGGGTAAACCCGGAATATTTTCTCGTTCACACCGAAAATTTTTCTTAAAATTATTCGGTGGACCTAGCCAGAATCGAACTGGCGACTAGCCGATGCGAACGGCTCGGTATACCACTTACCTATAGGCCCTAAAAAATTCTTCGAATTTTTCAGGGTAAACCCTTCACTGGGAATTATATCAAAAAAAGAAGTTTTTCGATTTCATCTCGCTTCTATTTCCACTCCAGCTACTTGGGGGGAAGACTCGTTGAGTTGATTATTGAGGAATGTCCCAATAACTGCTCCCACCCCGAGCATGATCGCAAACAGTACTACCAGCATCCAGCTGCGTACCACAACGAGATAGGACTTGGTGGGTTTACTGCGTAGTCGTGTAGGGTGATGGTGTGTTTTGTGAGAGGAGCGTCGTTTTTTCATAATACGTTAAGTTTGGCGTGCTTTTCATTATTTGTCAATACTCTAGTTTGTTTCTGCCTCAAAATTTTTAGGATACCCAAGGCAGTAAGGCTCAGAATAGAAATGAGAAGTAAAGCTTGTTTCAAGAGAAAGTGCTGATAAGAGAAAACCACGTCATGTGTTCCTTCGCGTATTTCAATTGCGGTAAAGAAGGGGAAAACAGTGAATGGTTTGACACGCTTAGCGTCAATGGTCACGCGCCAGGATGGGTGGAAGGTCTGTTTTAAAATGATGATGCACTCTTTGCAGTTCTCTTTGACCTCGACTTTTGCCTTGAAGATCATATCTTGAGTAGATTCTTGGGAAATAATCACGGGCAGCTGGGAGCTGGCAGATGGGAGCTGGTAATTTGGGATTTCAGAAAATAAGTTGTGCATTGACCCATCAGGAACTTTATACGTCACTTCATCAAGCATGCGGAAGTTGGGAAGGCCAGTGTTTCGAGGAAAGTCTTTATTAAATGTAAGTTGGGGATAAAGCCCTTGTTTGGGGAAATCGGATTGGATCCAGAGCCGGACGACATTGAGAAAATTCTCCTTAGAGCTCGAAACAATCGCAGGGCGGACACCGGTTGTTATGTACCCAGCGGGGATGACATTCGTCACCTCATACAGTTTCCATGATGGTGATTCCTTGAGAGGCTTCCAAAATGGTTGTGGTTCGACAAGCCTGCCTGCCGGCGAGGCGGGCTCACCATTTGGGGTGACGACGTAACGGATGTTGTAGAGCACGTAATCCTCCGGCCGGTTTTCACTAAAGTACTGCTCGGTGTCGGAGTTTGGCGACCACGTCTGTGGAAGCCAAAGCACAGTCGGAATACCATAGGTGGAAAGGTGCAAGTAATAGGGAGTTTCGGCGACGCGGAAGTCACGGCCCCAGGAGCCTCCCCGGCCGGCGAAGACACGACCCGGTTGAGACGCTTGAAGCGCGTGAAGCGTTTGTAAAAGCTCGTCAACATCGGATTCAACCTTTTGGTAGTTGTCGTTAGCTTGACGGATAAGGACGTCGTTGTGAGAAGCGTAGCGGATGGTCTGGGGATAGACACTCAATACTACAAATCCGACCAATACTACAAATGATAATTTGTATGGTAATTTTAGAAGACCCAAACATTTTGTCCCAAGCTTCAATAGCTCGTTAATTCCGATTGGTGCGAGGAACAGTCCCGCTAGTTGGACTCCTACAATAAATCGAGACAGGTGGAACTCCTTTATGCCTGGAACGAGGTCGATGAGACCGCCCCAGGTCGTCCGGCCGAAGTACATGAGGAGCCAGAAGATAAAAAGAAATGCGAATGGAAAGTATGCTGAGGTCGGTACGGCGTTTTGTGTGTCTCGACCAAGCCTCTCTCCATTGCCTCGATCAGCACGAATACCGAAGAGTGTGGCGAGCCGCAAAAATGCATGCCTCCCAGCATCCTTTCCTAATGCAGCGAAGAATCCAATGAATGTCAATAACGTGAGTATCGGTAGTCTTCCAAAGTCGAACAGATCTCCATTGAATAGGTTTTTAAGAATCTCGCCGGCTCCGTAAGAGTTAAACTTCCAAATCGGGTCCCAGACAGAGATGTTATGGAAATTGTTGTCGAGAAGGGCGGGGATAATCCAGTAGCCCAATAATAAAAGTACACCACCATAGAGCATCAGCAGTTTTTTAGATTGTTCTATCAGTATATTTTTTCGATCATTCACTGAATTTATGCACGTGCTGGATTTTAGTGGGTTTTTTAAGCTAATGAAGCATGTGGCTAGAATTTGGCTGAGGGTGAAAATGCCGACACTTAAAAATGCAATGATGCCAATACCAAGGTGGCCGGTAGTGGTTGCGGCAAGGAAAAACACTGGAAGCATGATTCGTGATTCATTATTCTGGAAAAATCGCCATGCGTACGCGATCGCGAGCGGTAGAGAGATCATGGCAAACAGCTGGCTACTTAGTCCATACCCGCGCCAGAGGAAGGATGGAGGGTCGAGGCCGTAAAGGCCGTCTGTCGAGACGTGCGTCGCTATCAAAGCTCCGAACCCAGCCGTCAACCACGGAAGTCTAATTACCCGTAATGCAACGAACACCGATAAAGGAAAGAAGCTTAAGAGAAGGTAAATGATTACATGATAATACTGAAAAAGAGATATTGAGATATTAAGATATTGAGATATTATGGAAAACAATTTCCAGGAGGCGACGATGGCGATTTGCGGTAAGTGGCTATAGTAGTAGGGGAGGTTGTAGCCCTCGGCCCAGTTGGGGACCCAGTGGTCCGCAAGAGATGACAAATGACAAAAAGGAAGGATCGCATCCTTCCATCCCCACGCAGGATGCGATCCTTCCTTTTGTGATGAGCAATTTTTTAGCGCGAAGTCCCAGATTTGATTGGTGCGGTCGACGAGTGCAAATTGAAAGGTATTGTCATTAGGATCGGTTTTGGCCGTCGGCTCGAGTCTATAGATCCAAAGGTTGAATACAATGGCAAAAAGAAGCATGCAAAGAGCCATATATTTTTCAATGTTTTTCATATGTTTAGGGCCAAAGTTTCGGATTGAGCCAGTCTGTGTGATCATCTGTATTTCCGTCTCCTGCATCGGTCGTCACGAGCGTTAAGAGCTTAACTCCCGTTACATCAACTTCTGCGTGTCGTGGCATATCGAAACGTCCCATTTTTTCTGAGCGAAAGAGGAGTCTATTGTCTCCATACACTTCAAATATTGCCGTTGCGCGCGAACCGGACTCGGTGTCCATGCCGTAGTCAGTTGTGAAACGTTTAAATGTACGATTAATATCAAAGTTGTGAGTTGAATTGGCGTGTGTGCCGATGCCATGCTTATAGAAGGCATACTGGACAGAAAGTCGGTTCCACGATTTTATACCGAAGGAACTATTAACTGATTGATCGGTTTGCCTAGCGCCGAAGTCCTGGCGACTCGCGATCGGAGTGAACTTTGTGAGTAGTACCGGTTGCTTGTTTAGTAATGGCTTGTTTAGCACAGTGAGTCCCCCCAAGAACAAGAGAACAGTAAAGAGTAAACAATAAACAGTGATCATGGAAGACCGCGTAATTGCGAAGAGAAAAACAGCAAAGAGCAACATTAGACCGATTGATGCGGTGATCGTAAGCGCCGGGTGAGTAAGAGAGGAAAGGAGCGGTAGGCCGTTATTGGGATAGTTAAAGACTAGTGCCGTGTGGAGATTATAGAAATAGAGAATAGTAAAGAGTACGTAGAAAACAGAAAACAGTTTGAATTTCTTAGCGCTTGTCACTTGTCGCTTATCACTTATTGCTATCCAAAAGGGTGCCCAGAGGAGGAGGAATACGCTCAAGGGAAACGCGTAGCGATCGTGGGATTGTGTTTGAAAGAGGAAGAAAGCGGCGTTGACGATAATTAAATTTGCCAAAAAAGTTCTCAACGTCGCAGCGCGGGTGGTAAAAACTTGCCTTAAAATTGCAAAAACATAAAAACTTGAGAAAAGAAGAAGGCCAACGGTTTTGGCGTTTGTGATGCCCAGAACGGCAATTTTATCCGATATCTGCATGCCATGGGCGCCGCTGACGATCCACCAGAGATTAAATGCGTTGAGGCTCATATACGGAAAGTAGTCGTAGTTTACAGTAAGAGATTGTATGACACGATCCATGTTGTGCGAGAGGAAAAACTCAAT
>CAYSOR010000023.1:10193-11857 GCA_964432705.1 uncultured Gammaproteobacteria bacterium | reverse complement strand
CAATACTTTGCAAAAAATCAAAAATCGCGACAACCGCGCGCTTAATAAAATTCATAGCTTACTCTTGAGTGTAAAGCACGCTACCTAAGTGGTCAAGCATAGAAAAACGAGGTATAATATGTTGAAGATTGGGCGCATAGCTCAGATGGCCAGAGCGCCACATTGACATTGTGGAGGTCTCAGGTTCAAGTCCTGATGCGCCCACAGCGCGGAGTTTATCCCGAGTTAAATCGAGGGATTGACACCTGCCTGCCGGCAGGCGGGTCGAAGAGGTCGTTGGTTCAATCCCAACGTCGTCCACATAACATCATTGTTTCATTACTTCGTAGATGAGATGTAGCGTTCCTCTCTCGTTCAATTTTTTCATACTCATAAGTCTCAGTTTCGTTTCGAATTGGTCTTCTGCTACAAGTGGTTTGCCGCTGCCAAAAAGGATAGGTTCGACGGTGAGCCGAATTTCATCGACCAGGTGTTCTTTAAAAAACGCTGTGTTCGTCTCTCCACCACTCACAAGAAGCATGGTAGAGAATCCTTTTGATTCAAGTCGATTGATAAGTACCGTTGGACTTTCACTTGTAAATTCCAACTGACCGGGGACAGCATGCGGTTCGTACCGTTCGGGATTTTTGGTTAAAACAATTCGTAACGTTCCATCTTTAAGTTTTATTCTGTTTTGTGACGCCTCGTATGTACGACTCCCCATGACGATGAGATTGTGTTGGGCTTTCATAGACGCAAAAAGCTCGGCATCTTCTTTAGAAGTCCAGTGTGTTACATCAGGATCATCGCCGCGGGTAATTTTACCGTTGAGAGAGGAAACCATGATGAGGATTACCTTCATACAGTACTCTTTTTGTCTTTTTTTAACCATGCAACACCCAGGTACACAAACGGAGTTTCTATAATAGACATGAAGCACTTGAGAAGCCAATAGGGGAGAATGAGACTCCAGAGAAAGCCCGCGTTGACTGCAAGCGTCCGATCGAACGCATAAAATGCAAGAGTCATAAACACAGCGGTGTCGACAAACTGAGCAATAATGTTTGATACGTTGTTCCTAAGCCACAAGGATTTTTTACCAAGAAGCTCTCGAATTTTGACGAAAACTAACACATCCCAAAATTCTGCAAGCGCAAATGCCGTGAGACTAGAAGCGGCAATTCTTGCGGAAAGAATAAATACCGTATCGTAGGCTTTTTCATTTGCAATAAATCTCACTGAGGGAGGGAGGCTTGTGGCGAGAAGAGAAAAAACCAGAATGAGCGCTATGACAATCAGTCCGGAGCGGATGACACTTCTGGTTCGCTCTTTGCCATAGACCTCGGTGATAACGTCGTTTATCGTAAAGATGAGTGGCACGACAAATATGGCAACACTTGCATTGAGTTGATAGCCAAAGATGTTTGCGAGAGGGAATGTTTTGCCGCCCATAAGCTCGGCAATGGCGATGCAATAAATATAGAGGGAGACCAAGAGATCAAACTTTTCAATCTTAAACATAAAGGCAATTGTAGCATAGCAAATTTTTAGTGTATACTCTTTTGTATGGTTGCACACCCACAACTCAAGGAAATTATTTCGACGATTCGCGCAGTTATCTTTGACATGGATGGGGTGCTTGTCGACTCGGAGAGTCACCACTTCCGAGCACATAAAGCTGCAAT
>CAYSOR010000023.1:0-10093 GCA_964432705.1 uncultured Gammaproteobacteria bacterium | reverse complement strand
CAAAGGGTAAATTTGGGGTCAGACCTTGATTTTATTGTCCTAAGGCTCTAACGAGATACCCAAAGTGATGTGACAAAATTACGCCATGGCGTAATTTTGTCGCAGGGTTTAGGGTTAGTTTTGTGGGAGAGAAGTAACAATAGAGACCCCTTACTTGAGCGCGTCTTCAATAGGATTATCAGGGTCAAACTGGACAGAGTGGAACTTCGGAAGGATATTTTTGAGCGTATATTCTTTCCACAAGGTTTTGCCGTTGGGGAGAAATTGCCCGACGATGAGAAGCGTACTCGTGCTTTTCGGAACCAAAAGAACTTTATATGACCCCTTCTTTGGACCGAGGAAGCTCACCAGGTTATCCCGATCACGGACAACGGTTCCCTCTGGATCTTCAACCCACATAAGTCCGGGATATCCGATGATGACAAGAGCACTCTCCTGAGACGTCGAGGAGCTAGCAGCGGTTGCACTGATACCGAGAAAATCCAGAATGGTATTTATTCCCACTTGTGAAGACACGAGGTCACCGTGTGAACCCTGTATAAATCTATTGTCCGCGCCTGTGAGTTGACTGCTTACGGCGAGCACCGTACCGTCTCCGTTCCAACTTTCATTGCGCTTTAAAGCTTTTCCATCAAGCCAATTGCCGAGAGACTGATCATGCTTATTGGGATTGGTTACACCAAGTGACACCAGAGTTTTTTGACCGGTTCCTGAAAGAGTTCCGACCGTTGCACCCCAAAACGGTGGGGGGAATGAGGTGGGAAGCCAGTTATTTTTAGCATCCATGTCTCCGACCGGAATAAATGAGTCAGATCCTTTTGGCTGAAGGTAATCAAATACTGGCAGGAGGTTTTGCATAGACGGAAAAACATTTCTGATGGTTTCGCGGTCGTTGCCAAATAATCCGCCGCAGCGTTTGAGGAGGGTGGTAATAGCGATACGGTGGATGATGTTATCGTTCCATACGTCGCCCGCTGACCAGGCGGGGTAGCTTAAAACCGAGCCCTGGTGGGGAGAGCCGGCAGTGAGCAGTTTGTCAATCTTGTGATTGGTTGTTTCTTGTTGGAGGTATGCCCGAGCCAATAGTCCACCCATACTATGACTAACCACATGCACGCGCTCATTCGTAGCTGTAAGTCCGCCAATAAAGTTTTTAATAGCATTCGCATGCGAGACGATTTGCTTTCGCCAATCGTAGTAATACGGAGCAGTTTGAGTGCCGTTGAATTCAATGGATTCGTACAGCGGAAGATATGTTTTGTCTGCGAATGATGCGAGTGACCAGCCGCCGTTGTAGCCATCTAGTTTGCAGTTGAGGATCGCATCCGCATTCCAACTGGCTCCCATGCCAGGGATGATAACGACTTTATTTGTCGGTATTGGAGTGGGCGTTGGCGTGGGGGCGGGAGTTGGTGAAGGAGAGGGGGGGGGGGTGGAAATGGGAGTCGGAGTAGGTGTGGCAACGACAGGTATTGCCGGACTCGTCGCAAGCCCAATAGCCCAACGCCCATCAAACCCAGAATACCAAATTTTGTAGACGCCGTTATCGTTCATTGCGCTAGATACGGTCAACGCAGATGAGTCCCACGCAAAGGCAGTACGTGTAATAACGGGATTTTCAGAAGGAGGTTTTATCCAATTGATACCGTCAGTGGAATATGCATAAACAATTTGTGTAGGCGGGTCAGCTGAACCTGCTCCATACCACATTTTATATTGACCATTTTCATAGATTACAGTTGGGAAGCTTACATTCTTGAGCTCCCACTGTTCTGTTGGTTCAATGACTGGATTACCGTTGTTTTGTTTAGTCCAACTCAATCCATCAGTAGATGTTGCATAGCCAATACGCCAATAAGGATTTACAGTTAAATCTCCATTGTTGGTACCCGCGTACCACATGTGATAAATACCATCAATAAATAATATTGAAGCAACTCTGTTCGGGCCTCCCGCATCCCACTTTTCACTCGATCCGTATAAAACCCAATTTCCTTCTTGCCAGTTTATTCCATCATCTGATTCTGCGTAACGGATTCTGTATCTATCCAAACCAGCAGACCAGTTTGCTTTGACAGAGGAATACCACATTTGATATTTGCCAAGTTGGTTATTGTAAAGAACAAATGGGCTCTCAGTATGTCTTTCCCAACCATCTGCGGATCCCACATCTATCACCGGCTGATTTAATCTCGACCAACCGTTAATTCCGTTGCCTGAATAAGCGTAGCCAATTTTCCAACCAGAGCCGCTGTTCCCTGAGTACCACATTTTATAAACATCAGATTGCTTCAAAATGTTTGGATTGGCAACATAAATCGAATCCCAACTGTTTGATTGCCATAAGAATATTGGGTTTAAGGGATACTTAACGAAACTACTTACTGCATTGACTTGAGAAGATAATAAACCCAGTGGGGCTAAGAAAATTGATAAGATGAGGATCCAAAACGGAATTTTTCTCCAGGGCATTAATTCATAATTACAACTTTTATTTCTTTTTGTCAATAGCAATGATGAATAGTTTTCTATAAACAGGAGTTACATTAAATTTCAAAAATATGGGCAATAGAAGAATGAAAATTACCGATGATACAAATTTTAATAATCTATTGTTTGTCAATTGTGCCCATAAAACTAATCTGTGTAGATAGATGTTAGTCAATCCATATACTTTTATATCATGTTTTTTGGGAATGTATTCGATTATTTCTTTATCTGAAGGAATTCCGTATTTTATGTGCTCAAACAAATAAGGGTCGATTTGATTATTCAATCTTTTGTTGCGACTAAATATTATGTGATCTTCTTTTTCGGATATTCCACCACATGGCACAACTATATAGACTAGTTTATCGGTAACCCTTAATAGTTCCATTATCACTTTTTTTCTTTTAGGTTTTGGTATATGTTCGAGAGTGTCAACACATACACTTGCATCAAATATATTTTTGTTAAAGGGGAGCTTATTTGCTGTCCCTCTTACTTTTTTTAGAAGTGAAGTGTGCGGTCCTCTAAAATTTACATCTATACCGATTACTTTCTTACGCAGATACGGCGTTATGCCCAAAGATCCAGAACCAACATCGAGTATAGAGTTAATGTCACTTCGTTTTTTGATATCATTGACTATTGGAATATAGCGCAGGGCAATATCTGGGGTCCAATTTGGAAACCACACATGGAAAAATTTGTGTTTTACTGCAGTAATTAGATTCATATGAGGTAAAAGTATAGCATGGATTATGGATTCTGTCTGAAAAATTTACCAGTACGATATTTTGAAAAGTTATATGAATCAGAATATTGCGTTTGTTGTGATTACTTATAAACCAGAGAGGAAAGCATTGGAAACATTGGTGCGCAGTTTTTCCGGTTGGCCGGTTATTGTAATTGACAATACCAAAAACAATCGCGGATACGGAGGAGGGGCGAATGTGGGGATACGACAGGTGCTTAAAAATGGAGCGGAGTGGGTAGTGTTGATGAATGAAGATCTCACGTTTACAAAAGAGGCGATACGAGAGTTTACGGATATTCTTAAGAAGAGCCAGCCTGCAATTGTCGGGCCGTTCGCGGGGAGCCTTGATCCAAAACGATGGACCTCTATCCTGCCCGCCAAACACATGGATTACATTTCCGGTTCGTGCATCGCCATCCATAGAGATGTGATTAAGCAGATAGGAACATTTTATGAACCATACTTTATCTATTATGAGGAAGTTGACTTATGTATCCGCACCAAACGTGGAGGGTTTCCATTGCGCTGGCTTCCCATACGGGGTATAGTGCACGAAGACGCAAAGGGATTTGGGGGCGGATCATTTCTGCACCAATACTATCTTAGCCGTAATCATTTATTATTCGTTGAGCGCCAAGCACCTCTTCGTGTAAAACTCTATGAGTACGTGAGACTTCCAAAAACTATCTATGAACACGTTGCCCGACGAGAATGGGGTGCACTCTTGGGTGTTTTTCACTATTTCATTCGTAGATTTGGACAATTTCGAAGCTGCGACAAAATTATGCTATAGCATGAATTTGTCGCAATTGTAAAATCATTGAATACTTTATGAAAATCGGAGTTGATGCAGGTGCACTAGCGGTTTCTGATAACCGGTTAAAGCTCGGCGTGTATTGGGTAAACGTCAATCTTCTGCGTGAGCTTGCTAAGATTGATAAGAAAAATACCTACCTATTATATAGCTTCGCTCCGATTGATAGGGAAGTGATGGCTAGTTTTGGGCCGGGCATGAGCAATAAAGTGCTTAAACCAAAGAAAGCTTGGTTTTCGCTTCGATTGCCGCTTGAATTAAGGTTGCATCCGGTTGATATTTTTTTAGGTTTATCCCAGGCGATCCCCCGCTCTGCGTCGCACAACATTGGATTCATTTATGACCTGGGGTTTTTACACTATCCAGAGGCGTATCCAGGATCGCAAAAGAAATTAACGAAATTAACAACAGATCTCATTCGGCGATCATATCACATTGTAACCATTTCCAATATCGTGAAAGATGATGTTATTAAGCGTTATGGAGTAAACGTTGCAAAAATTACTGTAGCATACCCAGGTGTTGACGAAACATTCACTCCGGTTGGTCCGAAACACAAAGAGAAAAATCCATATTTTCTTTTTGTCGGAGCACTCAAGCGCGGAAAGAATATTCCATTCGCACTTCGTGTGTTTAAGAAGTTTCTCGAAAAGACCAAGAAACAATACAATTTTGTCCTGGTTGGGGGGAATTATTGGGAAGATCCGAAGATAAAAGAAACGATTAAGGGATTAGGAATAACAAACCGAGTGAAGTTGGCAGGCTTTGTGTCTGATGAAGATTTGCGATCGTATTACCGTGGTGCCGAAGCCCTCCTTATTACCTCCTTGTGGGAAGGATTTTGTCTGCCTGCCGCCGAAGCAATGAGCTGCGGTTGTCCGGTAGTGTATCCCAACACCGGATCTTTGCCGGAAATAGTGGGAAGTGCAGGAACGCAATTCGACGCAGGAAACGAAGAATCGGCGGTTTCCGCCCTTCTCAATAAAAAATCAGGAGGCGCGGGAACTATGCGGGCCAGACAATTTAACTGGTCTCGATTTGCAAAAGAAGTCTATCGTATAATACATTCCCATGAGTGATGCGTTCCGCAATAGGTTGATAGTCCTGCTTTTTGTCATCGGCATCACGCTTTGGTTCTGGGGCGTCAATTATGCTCATGTGGGTATATATAACGCGAACAACAATTATTTATCTTTAGCTGCAAAAAATTATCTTCGATTTGGATTCGGGACACTCAAATTCGTTCCAACGTACTTTGCCGGAGAAATACTTCCGTCGCCAGCTCCATATTATCTCCATCATCCAATCCTCATATTTCCTCTCTCGACGATTCCATTTATGATGTTTGGCTTTCACAATTGGGTTGTACACGTCACAAATTTTCTTTTCCTCGTGGGCGTCATATTTCTTCTGTATGAAATTGGCGCACTTGTGTGGAATAAGAAGGTCGGGCTATGGGCGGCGGGACTGGCTATGGTCTTTCCCATGACGAGTTTCTTTTGGAAATATATATTCTTTGAGCAGGGCAGTCTATTTTTTAATCTTCTCGTGTTCTATTTCTTTATTCGATATATACAGGTTCAAAAGACCATATTTTTAGCATATATTTTTCTGTTTACATTTCTCTCCGGACTCATTGATTGGGGCGTGTTATATCTGTTTTTGCCATTTCTCGTCTTTTTCTTTTCCAAGTATCGCAAACATGTTTTACTCGTGATACTTGTGTATCTTGCGGCGGCAATTATAAGTCTCTCGTTTTTTGTCGGCGGCGTGTACTTTCTGCGCCACGGATTTGCGGATATCGTGCATGCCGTCCAAATACGCGCGGTTGCGGATGAGCTATTTTCCCTTTCCGTCTGGCCGGTACGATTGTTTGTTATTTCAGTGATTCGAGTCGGGCTGTATTTTACTCCGTTTGCCGTTGTCGCCGCATGGTTTGCATATAAAAACATTAAGCTCACGTTGCTATTCTTTTTGATTTTTGGGCTGCTTAATGTATTTGTCTTGCCGACTGCGACATGGGGGCATAGTTATTTTTTGTTTTACCTGATACCGTTTTTTGCCTTCAGTGGGGCCTTGTGGATTGTCGGGCATGAAAAGAAACATGGACTCATCTTGGGGTGGATAGTTATTATTATTCTTTCAAGTATCGTCGTTAATTATTATAAAATCCAGCAGGTGCAAAAACAACTTTGGCAATATGACGCAGCGCTGAAAATAAATGAACATCTTGTCCCGTACGAACGGATTGGAGTGATTAATTTTTCCGGTGATATGTTCGAGAATTATTTTCTCCACCCGACTCAATCGATGCGTATATCGGATATTGGTGCGTGGCAACTCGGCGGTGTGTATCCCGAGATTGCAAAAATTGTGGTGTCCTTTGATCCCCGCGGGAGCAGCGCATCGCTTATAACCAGAGATTCGCAAGTAGTTGTACCAAATATTTCACCGAGGACAAATAGCAAGGCGAATATACTCTTGGAATTCTACAGAGCGGTTCGGGATATACTCAACGTAGGACAAATATAATATGAAAGTGGCAATTGTACGAGGTAAATTTCTTAACAAATACGAAATGCAGCTTTTTGAGAAGCTTCCAGATAGGTTTAATATAACCGGCTTTGCTTCACTGACACCCTTCCATGACCACTTTTCCTTTCCCGTTATCAAGCTTCCCAGCCCAATGGATATGGGTGAATTTCCATACAAAATGCAGATTCTAAATCGTTTGTTTATCGACGCGCACTACCTATGGGGACTTGAGGAAAGACTGAAGGGCTTTGACCTCGTCCACTCGGCAGAAACGTACTATCACTATACCCAACAAGCCCTAAACGCCAAGAAAAAGGGTTATGTGAAAAAAGTCATTGCGACGGTGCTTGAAAATATTCCGTTTAACAATGAAGGTATCTGGGGAAGGAAAGCATTTAAAAAGCGCGCTCGGGAAGAGCTCGATCACATCGTTGCCCTTACCCAAAAAACAAAAGACGCTCTTATTATGGAAGGATGCGATCCTTCTAAGATTACGGTGATCGGTCATGCGATAGACACGGATCGATTTACCCCTGTGCGCGTACGAAAGACAAAAAACCTCGTAATACTTTTCGTTGGCAGACTAGAGGAAGAAAAGGGAGTGCTTGACGTTATCGAATCTGCGAAATTGTTATTGAGAGAAGTAAAAAAGTTCAGATTAAAATTTGTTATGGTGGGTGACGGAAGTAAAAAAAACATGATTCCTGAATTTATTACACTTCGCAATGTTCCATATAAGAATATGCCAGGCGAATATCGCGACGCTGATATTTTTATTGCACCTTCTAAAAAGACTTCAACATGGGACGAACAGTACAACACGGCACTCCTTGAGGCGCAAGCGTCAGGACTTCCAATCGTCAGTACCAGAACGGGTGGTATTCCTGAAAATGTGGGCGACGCCGCACTCCTAGTTAAACCTGGAGACGTCGATGCTTTGGTCAGAACGCTTAAGTCCTTAATCCTCAATCCACAACTTCGACAACAGCTTGGAGCAAGAGCAAGGAAGCGCGCACTTATGGTTCATGACAGCCGCGTCGTTGCCAAACGAATGGCCCAATTGTACGATCAGGTGATGAGCAAGAAGTAGACGATGAGAAGCATGTTGAGGAGCGAGAGGGGTACGATAAAGATAAGGAAAAAATAGATTTCTCGCCACCCCTTTTTCCAAAGCCAGGTAAATACATGCGCTATCCCCAAGGCAAAAAGTGGCAGAACACTCACAAACATTCGTCCACTGTAACTTGCTCCTTGCCACCACATACTCCACGTAGATACCAGAAAAATCTGAACGAACACTATCGCTTTAAGCCAACCATTGAGTTTGTTTACCCACAATCCCACTAGTCCTAAAGCAAGTATTGGCGTCCAGAAAAATAATCCATTGCGATAAGAAAAGAGCACCTCAAGAATATGGTGTTCCCAAAAATTAAATCCTTCATAATTTGAGAGATACGGACTCATCCAAAATTTTCCGTATAACGCTTGCCAGGCAACGAGTTGTGGAGCAAATCCGATGAGAAAGCCAACAACTAAGGTCTTACTACTGAGCTTTTTCCAATAGGGGATAAGCGCCAAGGCATAGACGAGGTCTTGACTTCGCATAAGACCGACAATTCCCAAAAACAAACCTAGTAGAAAACTATTGAGGCGTTTTGGGGTGAGCAGAAGATTTAAAAAAATCGTGGCAGCGAGAAACGATGCGGCGTGGGAGTTAACGGTATCTAGTGATCCGTAAAAGAAAAGATTTGTAGCAAAGGCAACCGCGAGTGTGGTAAGGATGCTTGCGGATGTGGGGAAAAATGTGGTGAGTAAACGGAAAAGCAGAACGAGACCCACAACAGCTGCAAGTACCCCATCGAGGCCGACAAAAAATTGGTAATTAAATTCGTAGCCGGTTTTACGAGAGAGGAGGTGAGTCCAGACATAGTCTGTAGCCCACAAAAGCGGCGGACCAACACTATATTTATTACCTGGGAGGCCTGATGGTGTAGGAGGTTGCGTCATTTTAAAGCGCTCGTATTCATTCGTGAAATCAATGTCTCTATCTACGACAATCGATCGAAGCCATGAATAATAAAACACGCCATCGCCGTAAACAGTTTTATTGAGAAAAAGAGCGTGTGAAAGGTAACCTGCGAGATAAAGAATAAAAATTACAATAAACCATCGAGCGTGCTTCATGCTGTGGTAGAATTATACCAAGATTTATTATGATTTCTGCTGTCGTCCTTACCCATAATGACCAATTGACTTCAGAGAGAGCACTCAATAGCCTTGCGTGGTGTGATGAAATAATCGTTATTGACGACCAATCCACTGACCAGACAGTTGCTATCGCAAAAAAGTTCGGTGCGCATATCTACGAACGAGCACTCAGTGACGATTTTGCCTCACAACGAAATTTCGGCCTTGAGAAGACAAACCATGATTGGGTGCTCTTTGTAGATTCAGATGAGATGGTCAGCAAAGAACTGTCAGAAGAGATTCAACGCGTCATTTCTGTCATCCCGGCCCGCGAGCCGGGATCCGCTAGAAATGATAACGATTTTGTTGGTTACTTTTTCAAGCGCGCTGATAGCCTGTGGGGCAGAGTACTCAAGCATGGTGAGACAAATAGGGTGCGACTTCTCAGGTTGGCGCAAAAGGATGCGGGCAAGTGGGTGCGACCGGTTCATGAAGTGTGGGATGTGAAGGGGTTGGTAGGAGAACTTCGAGAGCCACTTCTTCACTTTCCCCACCCCAACGTCGCACAATTTATTGAAGAAATAAATTTCTATTCTACTATTAACGCGCACTATCTGTTCAATCAAAAGATTCGCGCACATGGATGGCACATCATCGCGTATCCGCTAGCCAAGTTTTTTCTTAACTACGTTTGGTATTTGGGCTTTCTTGATGGCACTGCCGGAGCAGTCGTAGCGTTTATGATGAGCTTTCACTCGTTTTTAACCAGGGCAAAACTTTGGCTTTTGTGGCACAAAAAGCCGTAATTATGAAAGGACTTATTCCATTTTTGTTTATCAGTTTGATGTTAGGTCAATTGGGAGTACTTCCTGTTACGTCGGGCATAACGGTCTATACTCACGATCTCATGGTTACCGTCATTCTTATTGCTTCGGTTGTTTCATTCCATCAAAAAAAAGTGGTGAAGCCTCTGCTTTTCCGCCCGATTGCCTCTTTTATTCTGGCTGCAGTAATATCACTTCTGGTCAACATCGCAAAGTTTCCACAAAGAGAACTTCTTCAAGGCTCTTTATACCTGGTGCGTTGGACTCTTTATGCGTCACTTTATTGGGTAGTGGTTCAGAGTACCGTGAGTTCTTCCTTTTGGCTCTGGGGGCTCTATCTGAGCGGTGCCGGTTTCGCAGCACTGGGTCTTGTTCAATATTCCCTCTATCCATATTTGCGCAATCTCTACTACCTAGGCTGGGATCCGCACTTATATCGAGTTTTTTCGACACTCCTTGATCCAAATTTTGCCGGCATCATATTTGTTTTTA
>CAYSOR010000022.1:8356-12281 GCA_964432705.1 uncultured Gammaproteobacteria bacterium | reverse complement strand
TCACGGAGTGGACGAGGCGGACGGGAAAGGAACGGGTAAAATGAACCCATCGGCAAGCAACAGATGGGATAGCTATTCTTCCAAAAAATGAGCCGGCCCTCAAAATCAAATACTTCTGCCTCCATTGGAATCACATGCATAAATTCACGCATTTGATTCATTTGAACAGAATTAGTCCAGGTAAGCTTAATACGGTTCACGTCCCACGCAACAAAAACCATAATACCAAGTGCGATAAAAAGGAGCGGGTTTTTAAGCTTGGCAAGTGCAGAAGCCGCATAGTAACTCACAAATACCGCAATGGGGATAAGGTACTGGCTGTGCTTGAGCGGAAAAAATTCGACGTAGCTATATACCATCAAAAAAAACGATCCAGAAATAAGGAGTTGTGCGGCACCCCACTGCGTCAAAAGGGCAACAAGACCCGCAGCGATCCCAAAAAGCCATACTGCGTGGTTGACGATAAGCCCCCAGGTCACACCGGGGCCGCCGTAAAAATTCACATTGGGAAAGAAAAACAGGTGCGGTTCCATAATGTACGTTCTGCTCATTTGATTGGCTTCAAACGGAAGTTTTGTCAGTGAATACCACACAGTCGAAAAATCACCAAGTGATAGTGTCCACAAACCAAACGAAACAAGTGGCACGGAAAAGCCGATAACAAAGCGCGTGAGTTGTTTTGTCCAAAGAGCTATAAGAGTAGCTACCACCACCATTGGGATTGTCTTGGGAAGAACCAAAAGTGAAAGAGCATAGGATACTCCTGACCAGAACCACAAAGACGTTATCCAAAATGGCGCGGGGAGGTGAGCGTTTTTGAGGATCGCCACGCCCTTTCTTGATTGAAATGATTGAGGTGATGGAGAGAGGCTTGGCGACCGCAGAAAACGCGAGCTGACCTCAGCGCCATTTAGAATTGCGCGGGTTGCCAAAACCAACCCCCCGAGCGCAAACAGCGTCGAAAGGTTATCCGGCCGGATTTCAAAAAACTTGTCATAGGGCAGCGGCAAAAACGCAAGGATGACAGCCGGAAGGATCGCATACTTCCAGCCTCGCATCGTTCCATATAAGATCCCTAAACTCCCTAAAATCCCTAAAAATACCACAAACGTCACTACCCGTGCCGCAACAAAAACCTCCGCATTCCCCCAAAATGCCCGCACGAGCGGTGCCATCACCCAAAAAAAGGCCGGCGGCATAAAGAGGAAAAAATCGACATACGGACGCTCCCCCTGAGCAATCTGCGCCGCCCAATGGAGGTAGCTAAACTCATCGACATCAAAAAATCGCGTGAGGCTCACCCGCAACCGATCATAGAGGAGAATAGCAAGGCTAACAATGAGTACCCACTGCACAATCCGTTTCATAGGTCTTGTATTATTGTAGCAGGGTTGCAAATTAGAGTTTCTTCATGTATCGTGACAGCGATCCTCTTGCCCTCCTATTATGGTACACATTGCTATTATTGGTTTCGGCTACTGGGGCCCTAATCTCGCACGAAACTTCTCTGCGTTGTCTCACATTCATATCAGTTGGATTTGCGACCTCAACCCAAAACTTCTTAATGTTGTCAAAAAACACTATCCAACGACCAAAATTACGACCAATGTTCGTGACGTATTGTCTGATAAAAGAACCGCTGCGGTCGTTATTGCGACGCCAATATCAACTCATGTCCCATTGGCTACACAAGCCATTAAGGCCAGTAAACATGTCCTGGTAGAAAAACCGCTTGCGCCTACAGTCCAAGAAGCACGTACGCTCGTGCGACTTTCACAATCCCACAAACGTATTCTCATGGTTGATCACACGTATCTGTATACGCCGGAAATAGTTAAAATTCGCAACGTCATTCGTAGTAAATCACTCGGTAGGGTATTTTTTATCGACTCAGTACGAACGAATCTTGGGTTAGTACAAACTGACACCAATGTCATCTACGATCTCGCCACACACGATTTTTCTATCATTGATTTTCTCTTTGGCAGAGAGCCGCAAACAATCTCCGCAACCGGGTTTTCCCACAAAGACATGAAACAAGAAGCAGTTGCCTATATCACGGCGCGGTATCCTAAAGGACTTTTTTTCCATACGCATGTAAGCTGGCTTTCGCCGGCAAAAGTTCGTACCATGACATTCGTCGGAACCAAAAAAATGCTCGTGTATAATGACATTGATCCGTCCGAAAAAATTAAAATCTATGATAAAGGTATTTCCGTGCACGCTCGTTCCCGATCACAGTATCAACTTCGTGTCGGCTACCGCGTGGGCAGTATGGTAGCCCCGCATTTGCCGATCCAGGAAGGATTACGCGGCATGGCTGGTGAATTTATCCGCGCAGTGACTACGGGCAAAAAACCCTTATCTGATGGAGCAAGTGCTTTACGCGTCGTACGTTCTATTGAATCTGCAACGAAATCAATACGCGCAGGCGGAACTACTATCCGACTATGATCACGCGTGATGTAAAACTCGGTCGTGGGGTGAAAATTTTTCATCGATCGACGGTTAACCTTTACGGATGCAGCATAGGGAGCGGCACTAAAATCGCTGCATTTGTGGAAATCCAAAAAGGCGTCCGTGTGGGAAAAAATTGTAAAATCGAGCCCTTTGTTTTTATTCCCGAAGGAGTAACCATTGGAGACGGCGTGTTTATCGGGCCCCACGTGTGCTTTACCAATGACAAGTATCCGCGAGCAGTCAATGCCAACGGATCACTCAAACAATCCAAAGACTGGACTGTAACAGCGACGCTTGTCAAAAATGGTGCGAGTATCGGCGCCGGAGCCATCATTCTTCCGGGAGTAACGATCGGCCCTGGCGCAGTTGTGGGAGCCGGAAGCGTTGTGACGAAAGACGTTTCCCCAGGTACCACGGTCATCGGCAACCCAGCACGTCTTCGAAAAAAGTAGATTCTCTGCTAGAATACGGCCATGTTTGCACTAAAAAATCGAACGATTCTCGTCACCGGCGGCGCGGGGTTTATAGGATCACACCTCGTTGAGGCTTTAGCAAAGGAAAATTGCGTGACAGTCTACGATAATTTTTCTTCTTCTGTGGTTTCATTAAGTTACTTAAGTAACTTAAGTAACGTAAAAGTCATCACAGGAGACATTCTCGACGAAAAAAAACTGATGAAGTCCCTCCGCGGCGTCGATGTCATCTTTCACCTGGCTGTTTCGTGCGTTCGGCTTTCGCTCTCAAATCCAACGAGTGTCCATGTGGTCAATGCTACCGGCACTCTCACTACACTTCTTGCCGCTAAAATTGCTCGAGTCAAACGTTTTATCTACATTTCTTCCTCAGAAGTCTACGGTTCGGCAAAAAAAAGTCGCATCGATGAGTCCCATCCGATTGACCCAACCACCGTCTATGGCTCAAGTAAATACATGGGCGAACTCTACACCCAGTACTTTCACCGACACGAAGGTCTCCCCACTCTCACTATTCGACCGTTTAATACCTACGGCCCACGGAGTCACTTCAACGGAGTCTATGGAGAAGTTATTCCTCGGTTTGTCATCCGAGCGCTTGCCGCTAAACAGCCGATTATCTTTGGTGACGGCGGACAAACCCGTGACTTTGCCTACATATCTGATACCATACGGGGGATTATGTTGGTAGGTGAGTCAGATAAAATTCTCGGTGGTGTCGTAAACATCGCCTACGGCAAAGAGGTATCCATCCTCGCTTTAGCAAAAACAATCTCTACGCTTACCGCTCTCCCCTTTCATCCTGTCTATAATCCTAGGCGTCCAAGTGATATCCGAAAACACGCGGCAGACATCTCAAAAGCAAAAAAACTCCTCGGATTTAAACCGGTTGTCCCCTTAAAAGAAGGACTCCGCGCCTACATGAACTGGATAAGACAAACGTATCCTAGTCCGGCAAAGTTATTGAAGGATATTCCGGCAACGAATTGGTA
>CAYSOR010000022.1:0-8256 GCA_964432705.1 uncultured Gammaproteobacteria bacterium | reverse complement strand
ATTGAGGACTACTGTTTTATTGGCAGTAACGCAGTCATCCTTATGGGAGTCCACATCGGTCACCACAGCGTGATTGCAGCCGGCTGCGTGGTGACGGAAAACACACGTATACCTTCCTATTCGATTGTTGCAGGCGTTCCGGGTATAATCATCGGAACGACGAAAAAATTTCTCAAATGAAAAAACCATTTATTCCTATTGCCAAAATCTTTACGACCCAAGACGATCAGAAAGCCGTTGCCAAAGTTATTGCTTCTGGTTGGATTTTACAAGGGCCGAAGGTTGCGGAATTTGAAAAACTCGTCGCTTCTTACGTCGGTGCTCCATACGCCGTCGCCAGCTCCTCAGCAACTACCGCTCTCCATATGTCCATGGTTCTCTTGGGTGTTGGTCCCGGTGATGAAGTCATAGTGCCATCACTAAGTTTTATCGCAAGCGCCAACTGTATAGTCCACGCTGGCGCAACTCCGGTATTCGTCGACATTGATCCGCGGACGTATAACCTCGACCCTAATCTCATTGAACCGCTCATTACCAAACGAACGAAAGCAATTCTTAGCGTCCACCAAATCGGCCTTCCTGCGGACATGAAGAGAATACTGACTATCGCCAAGAAATATAATTTGAAAGTCATTGAGGATGCTGCCTGCGCTCTTGGTGCACGTATTAACGGAATGCATGTAGGAACATTTGGGAATATTGGAGTCTTCTCTTTTCATCCCAGAAAAGCAATTACCACTGCCGAGGGCGGCATACTTGTTACAAAAGCAGCTAGTTTCGCTAAACAAGCACAAATGATTCGATCTCATGGGGCGTCAGTAAATCCCGCAAGCCGTCATGTGAGTAAAAAAGTTATTCTTGAACCATACCCAATCATCGGCTACAACTACCGCATGAGTGACATCCATGCAGCCTTAGGTATCGCGCAATTCGGTAAATTCGATACCATTCTCAAAAAACGAACCGCTCTTGTGAAGAGGTATAACCGGGCATTTAGTAAAAATCTCCGGATCGTCACGCCGTTTGTTCCACCAGGGTTTACACATGCCTGGCAATCGTACCAAGTTCGTCTTCCGGGTTTGTCCAGGGTTCGGACCAAAATAATGCAGAAACTTCTCGATATTGGTATTGCCACCCGCGCTGGCGTCATGGCAGTTCATATGCAACAAGCGTATCGGAAAATGTATCCGAAACTCAAACTGCCCCACACGGAAAAAGCAACGCTCGAAACCATCACCCTCCCCCTCTTCCCCCAGATGACGGAGGGAGAACAATCGTACGTCATAGAACAATTTGAAAAAATTCTCACCTCTCTCTGACTATATGTCCCTCACGATCGCCATCCCCTGTTTTAATGAATCAGGTTTCCTTACATCTGTCGTAAAACAGTCACTTAATGTTGCGCAATCACTCACAATAGACTACGAAATTCTCCTTGTCGACGACGGATCAACAGACGGAACAGGAAAAATTATAGATACCCTTTCCATGCGCAATCGTCATATTAAAGGTATCCATCACGCCAAAAACCAAGGCTTTTCCGGAGCAATCAAAAGCTGCTACCGCAATGCGACAAAAGATCTCGTATTTTTAATTCCTGCCGACGGCCAGGTAGACCCCGGTGACGTAAAAAAATTTTTAGTTAAGATTGACCGCGCGGATGTCGTCGTCGGCTTCCGTATTACCAATCCTGAACCATGTGTGAGAAAGTTTAACTCTCTTCTTTTCCACATACTTTACCGGATACTCTTCGGGGTAAAACTTAAGGAAGTTTCTACTGCCGTGCTTTGGCGGAAAAAAGTTCTTGACGCCTTACCAATGACTGCCGCACCAAGAAGCGCGATGATTGAACCGGAGCTCATCTATCGGTCCTGGAAAAAGGGCTACCGTATAACTGATGTAGGTATTCCCTATTACCTACGGAAAAAGGGGAAGCCAAAAGGCACTAATCCGCTCATGATTCTTGTGACCCTAAAAGAACTTACCCGCCTCTGGTGGAAATTATGCGTCACAAAAACTGTATAGAGCAGAGCGCTAAAACCTGTAAGGAACCACCAAGCCGCGGGGAGGTGTGGCGTTTTGCGGAGTTCGCCACGCCCTTCCTTCATGAACAGATCACCTGCATTGAGAGAGGCTTGGCGAAGCCGCAATAATGACATACCGACCTCAGCGGCTTGATAATGAACTCCTCCAAACGCGCACCATGTCCACGACCGCTTGACCAATAAGACGAAACTTTGGGGAAAAAAGTCGTTTATGAGAAACGGAATTATGACTCACGGGTAAAAAACCGATTCGATACCCCGCCCGACTTGCTCGAATAATTCGCTCTGCTTCATCAAAGACACCGACGGAAACTATTGGGATTGTATCGAGAAGTTCTTTTCGCATTGCCTTTATGCTACCGGCATCATATGTGGAGACACCAAAAAGCAGTCGTGTCACGTAGTTATAGACCATAGAGACAAGTTTTCTCCCACATCGATACGCTTTCTTCTGGCGCCAACCAACGACCATATCCAGCGTATCTCTCTCAAGTTTTTCAATAAGTCGCAAAACGTCAACTGGCTCCCATTCGCCGTCCAGGCTAAACAAAACAATAATTTGGTAACGAGCCCGCTGGTACAGCTCTCTGTATGTTTCGGCAATGCCAAGGTTATCTTTATGATAGAAAACGCGAAGGTTTTTCCTATTGCGGCTGTACTTTTTCAAAAGTTCAACTGTTCCGTCATGACTCTCATCATCGACAATAACAATTTCGTATGTTCGTCCGCTTCGCCCCAAAAGTTTCTGAAGTTGCCGTATAACCGGCACAAGGGTCGTTACATCATTATACGCCGGGGTCACGATAGAAACAGCATGAGCCATACTATTCCCCTATGCTATGATGAAGGAAATGAAAAGTAAAACGTTGGCAGTAACACTTCTTGTCTTCGCGCTCATTATCCCTCTCCTTTGGTCGATTTTTCGTTCCGGCTATTTTTATCAGTTTGACATTGACGAGCTTCACCACGCCCACCTCGTCTACCTCTATAGTATCGGTCAGCGCCCGTACGCGGATATCTATAACTCCGTCTATTCCCCTCTGTTTGAATGGATTCTCCTATCACTCTTTGTCTGGAAAGGATTCTCATTTGGCACGATATATCTCGCTCGCATTTTCATGATCACTCTCCTCATGGTTCGCATGAGTTTGACATATATTCTTGTAAAAGAAATTTTTCAACGCCGTGTAGCACTTTTTTCTCTTCTTTTTTTTCTCCTCGATCCGTTTGTTGTTTTTTCCTCCATGCAGATCCGTCCGGACAATCTCATGATTACCCTTTGGGTGGTAAGCCTTCTTGCACTCTGGTTCGGAATGAAGCGTAAAAGAAGTACGTTTCTTTTTGCGTCAGGACTCTTTGCATCTCTTTCTCTTCTTACCCTTCCGAAGATTTTCCCGAGCGTTTTCGTGACTATCGTTCTTCTTTTATTTTTTGGCCGTACTGAAAAACGCGCCTTCAGTTCCTGGTTTACGGGTGCAGTTGTCCCGTTATTTCTCTTTACCGCTTACCTCATCTCCATCGGAGCATTGCCGGAAATGGTACAACAGGTATTTATCGAAACAAAAGATGCATATTCTGTCTTCCGCTACCCCATTCCACTTGTTAACTTTCACATTCCCAATAATATCTACGTGTATGGTTTAGATGGAAAACCGCTCACGTGGGTCTATGCTATTGCTCTGCCGTTTCTGGCTGCCGCCGGACTCTGGCAAACTTTTGTAACAACTTTCGATCGTGCAAAAAAGAAGGAAGAATTTCTTTTTCCTCTTATCTTGACACTGAGCCTCATTGTGCAATTCCTAAGTCTTTTGCCACTTCCCGTCATATTCATGCAGCACTTTGTGCCCATAAGCTGGCTCTTAAGTATCTTTGCCGCAGTAGCGATTGTCGGTCTTTTTAATGGGATTCGTCGGTTTCCGATGCTCCATCAGTCACTCGCAATTGTCGGAGGGCTCGCAATCGGCATACTTATGGTTGTAAGTATCCAGGCAAACCTTGCTCGATCTGCGATGATATCGGATAAAACTAGAGCAAAATATGAGCGACTCTGGTCCCGCATCGGACCGAATGAGTTGGTTTTTCCCCACCTCATCTTCCGCCCACCTGTTTATCCCGTGCCCTTTGGCTACTACATCGGCAATGTCCATCCTTCCGTGCTATCACGTCTACCCGATATATTGACTATCTTGGAGAAGAAACGTGTTCTATTTGTCCTCGCCGATGATTACACGCTTTCTTTCTTTAACAAAAATCTTCAAAACTATATTACAACTAACTATCGGCGCCCTCAGGGAGAAATTGAACTGTGGGAACGAAAAATGTAAGACCTTAAATTATTGAGCCCGATCGCACCGCATACAATGAGAAGCGGATAAAAGGGAATAGTGAGTCGGTGTTCTGCGTGTGTGAGACTAAAAACGAACGTGCTGTAGACAATTGTTCCCATAACGGTCCCCCACACCCAACGAGAGATATGTGATTGTGGCGTGAGGGAGCGCTTCCACAGAAACAGTCCTACCCCACCCATAGCCAAAAGAATGAGATTGAGGGCATATATCCATGGTTTGTGTTTCTCAAACCCGGGCTCCCGGTAGACGTAGATTGCTTCCTTTTGCCACACGTACCACATCTTGTCGAGTCGTACTGTAAGGTAATCAAGTGGGTCCTGCCAAATCCGTTCCCACGCCATATCATAATACTTGCGTGAAATCATCTTTCTGTAGTTGCTATCGCGCTCCGGGTTATATTCCGAATAATATTGCGCATACATTTCATAGGTTTCCATCGGGAGCGGCGGTGCAAGCGGCGCAAGCCTGCGAATGACGACGCCGTTAAAGAATTCCTTGGCGTAAAAACTGTCGACCGTGGTTGCCCGTATCTCACGGAAATCCCGCCAGTTAGATATAAGCGGATAGATCATCGTGAGAAATACTCCCAAAGCAATCCACCCGTAGCCGCCGACATTCTTTCGCAGTGGGACGTAGTATAGCGCCAACCCTAGCGGAATAAGAGTCCAAAGGAAGACGGCGTTACGCGTCTGCGCGGACAGTCCCATGGTAAAACCAAAAAGCAAGCCCCAACGTTTTGACGGAGTCTTCACAAATATCGCTCCCGATAAAACCGACGCTACCATAAAAAATGTCGCCATGACCTCGGAAAGAACCACGTTGACGTAGCCAGCGGTAAAGGGATTAAGCGCATAGATGAAGAGCGCAAGCCTTGCCGTGCTCTTTTTCTGCCGTATCAATAAAACTAGAGCGTAGATAAGGACTCCCGTTAGGCTATCAAGAATTGCCTGGAAGACAATAACCGCCTGATGATTGCCAAATCCGACGAATCGATAGAGGAGTGCAAGTAACATCGGGTACGGGTACGTCCGAAAACTGTGCGAGGCAATCATGTGAGGGTCGGCGAGAATTTTTCCGGCAAAATAGTCGTAGTCGCGCTGGTCATTGATGAACGGCTGCGGCGCCAAGCTCGCCAGCCATAATCGAAACAGAATACCAATGGATAAATAAAGACCCAAAAGAGTAATTTCTCGAATCGCGGAAGACGTCGGCGCTCTCATATCAACTAGGTGTTACGGAAAAAAGCAGTGTCTGACCCAAGGGAAGGAAACTGGGTAAAACGCCTGCCGATACCACTGATTCAACCTGCCATCCATGCTTAGTCACGCAGCTTCTCCAGGCTTTTTGAGATTGAAACTCATACGGCATGGGTATCGCTTGACCTCGCCAGAGATTGCCGAGCCAATCAGCCAGTCGCATCAGTGGTTTTTCCATAATCGACCGAAAAACCGGCTCGACAAAAAGAATCCGTTTTCTGCTTACTCGGGCGCACTCGCCAAGTGCAACCTGTGGATTATCGCAGTGATGAAACACATGGTAGGCGATCGTCGTATCAAAAAATTTTGACGCAAACGGCACTGATGTCCCCTTAGACAAAACAAACCTTACTCCCGGCGGTCTCCGGCCCGGATCAACCACGTCTACACCGGTAATCCGAAGTTGAGGAAACTGCTCGTGCAGAAGCTGCGCGAGCGAAAGATCACCGCAGCCATAATCCAGCACCCGTTGATTTCCCCTAAGATGGGCAGACAAAAGCTCTACCTGATGTTGGACATAGTGCCGGTGCATAGTCGTAAAGCTAGCCATAACAAAGATATTCTGACCTACAAAACCTCATAGACGGCAACATACGCGCCTTTATATAGTTCTGAGAGGAACGGATACACCTGTCGCAAGTCGCGTATGCCTTCCATTTCCCACTCCTCGGGGCCGAAAAATACATAGCGCAGATCTTCTCTGTCAAGCCAGTCTTTTGCAAGTTTGGGAGCCATGCGTCCGCTGAAAAATTCTTTCACAATCTTTTCCTTTTCCTCTGCGCGCACGGTACCGGCATGTCCTATGTACACCGTGTTTCCCGAATACACCGGCATGTAATTGCCTGCGGTTTTGCCGGAGAGAATCACTGTATCGCGGCTCGTGTGATCCTGTATAAAAATCATGGCACTCACAAAATCCTTCAGCGGATACATGACGTAGCTACCTGTGGGAACAAGCGGAAAATCCGAACGGATCTTGTGATCGACAAAATCTTTCTGCCAAAGCCACGAGGAGTACATGACCCAGAGCCCCACGACGATGACAACAAGCGGGGTCGCTATCCATACGCTTTGCCACACCGGTTTTTTTGCCCAGCGGTAGAGCTTCCCGAAACCATACGCGGATAAAAGTGCAAGCGGTATATGCGGCGCCATTTCCGTAAACCGGAGCGGGCTTTCCTGCGGAATATATTTGAAAATAAGTATGAGTGCCAGCCACGCAGCAACCCAGGAAACAGGTGCAAGGAGGTCCTTTTCCTTTTTCCGAACTGCCACAACAAATCCAAATATCCCCAGCGGCAACACCGGCCCCATGGCCTTCACGTATTCAACGAGGTTAAACGGCGTCAAACCCAAAAGCGCGTAATCGATGAGCCGTTTCCACGGATACACCGATAACACTAGCTGCAAGTACACTAGTGACGGCAAGCTGATGAGACTAAACAACACCCGCGAGCCCACACCGTACACCAACCACCGCTGGAGGCTTTTCCGGTCGCGATACGGTGCATAAAATATGTATTCAAAACCAACAACGAAAACAAGCCCGGCATAGAGGAACATGAGTCCAGGAGGAAATACAAAACCCAAAACTAAGCCGAGAAACCCCAGAAATATCCAATTGCCCGGCCTCTGCAGTACTGACCCGCTCGAAAGAGCAGCCAGAAGAAAAATGATAAGCGCCTGGCCAGCGAGCATATGCGGAACAAAGGTGATCCGCTGCAGGCTATCCATGACCGACCACCACGGCATGTAACCCCCGAACCTCCATCCACCGTTATGAAACACCAGTATGGGCCAGGTGCTCGCAGTCAAGGCCAGCAGAAACGCAATAATTTGCCACCAAAATTGCTTTATTGTCTGCCGTACGAACCAGTAGACCAGGCTGACCTGGGTTATGGCCAGCACAATGCGCGCCATCTGGTACGCATCCCCGCTTCTGGGCCAGGGCGTACGCGTCCAGTCGGCTACCCAACCGATAGCAAGATAAAAGATTTGAACCAGCGACCCGCTGTGGGGCTCGGACGTATATTTTTCTTTGACCAACCGGCCTCCCTCCCTACCCTGACGGATGCGCGAGAGGTAAAAATTATAATCCGTGTAGAAATTGTGCACGAGCTCAAAATACCGCTCCGGCTTGAGCTCGTGCTGATTTTGCCACTCATACACTGTCGGCCAGAGGGAGAAAACCACAAAGAAAACAATCAATAAAGTCGGCAAAATCGTTCTTCGCATCTTAAGTATTTGATATTTGATATTTGATATTTAATAATAGTTGTATGCTACTATGGAAAAAGTGAAAGAACAATCCTCCCAAATTTTGCTTACAGCTATGGCTCTGGCCATTGTCCTGACTTTAGGCTTGTTTGTACTTTTTGAATGGACCCGACCGAGAACAGGCACCATCATTATCCCCGCCGGCAACACCTACCTCGGCCCCTCCACCACCAAATAGAAAAACGTAGAACAATCCTTGCTTATTTATATATCCAAGTTATATACAAATTCCCTTCATACAAATCGCTACCATGTAACGGTACATGATAGCAGTCTCTATGAAGCTCCCACGACCTTACGGTCGGGGTATCTTCTCCCCACGCTTCGTCG
>CAYSOR010000021.1:0-12836 GCA_964432705.1 uncultured Gammaproteobacteria bacterium | reverse complement strand
TAAATCCGGATAACGCTTGCACCCTACGTATTACCGCGACTGCTGGCACGTAGTTTGTAGGTGCTTATTCTAGCCGATTCGACATCGGCTCAAAAGAGGTTTACATACCGAAATACTTCATCCCTCACGCGGCGTCGCGTGGTCAGACTTTCGTCCATTGCCAACGATTCCCAGTTGCTGCCATCCGTAGATGTATGGCCCGTGTCTCAGTGCCATTGTGGGGGGTCGTGCTCTCACACCCCCTACCCGTCATCGCCTTGGTAGGCCATTACCCCACCAACTAGCTGATAGGAGCAAGGCCGCTCTCCCTCCGTGCCGTTACGCACTTTCCCCGATTAGATCGGGGTCATGGGATATTACCCCGTCTTTCGACGAGCTATGCCCCAGAAGGAGGTACGTTCCTTGCTTATACTCACCCGTCCGCCTCTGTCCGCAGGACAGAACTTTCCAACTCGTAACTGAAAACCCGTAACAGATAACAAAACTATGAAGATTTAAGACGCTTGGAAAATCCACCAAGCTGATCTGCTATATGCTTCGCTTCTTCTAAAAGGTTATTTCTTTCAAATTCAGAGGTTAATTGAACATCGAATGATACATCAATACCTGCTGCAGTCTCATTGATCGATCCAAGTGAATTATTCAAATATCGATTAAATTCTTTATCTGAATCCTTCCCTGCACCCTCTGCAATATTAAGAATTACAGAAAGACTGCTTCGACGCATTTGATCTCCAAGTTCCCAAAATTCCCTTGGAAATTGCTTCGTCAATGCAATGATGCGCTGATAAAATTTCTTCGCATCTTAATAGACCTTAAACTTGAGGAAACGAAACGTCTTCTCCACATGTTTATATTACTTGTTACTGGTCACATGTTACAAGTTGAACTGTTCGGTCCTGCGGACCGAACGACTTGCATGCTTAAGGCACGCCGCCAGCGTTCATCCTGAGCCAGGATCAAACTCTCAAAAAAGAATTGACGCAAGACAGTTATTACTGCTTTGCATCAAATAAAATTCCTACCACCATTCGATTGTCAAAGTGCATCCGCCAGTTGGCGGATTGCACTTTGACCCTCCGATAGCCGCGCCGTGAGCCGTGAACGTTTACCCTGAGTCTTCTCGAAGGGAATAGTTCCCAAAAGGCGAACGGCAAGGCAAGGACGGGTCAAGGTGCTTTGCTTTAAGCGACATCCTCCTCCGCTCTGAAGCTTCGGACGGATTGATGGTTAGTAAATTCTCCGCCAGATGGCGGATCGTTAACTAACACATCAAAAAACCCGACCAGTGGTCGGGATGGTTATACCCTAAAAACCATTGGTCTTACGGCTCAGTCACTCATTGCTTTTCTATTATATGAAGCTATCTTAGCAGAGTCAATACCCATCTCTTGATGTATTAACTCTAATGAATATATATTAACGTGTTAACACGTTAATATATTAGCGCGTTAATATATTTTGAGCGAGTTAGGCCATCTGCTTCATGATTTCATAGAGGACGATGCCGCAGGAAACCATGACGTTCAAGGATTTATTAATCCCCCACATCGGTAGTTCGACAATCGTATCTGCCATATCAAGGACTTCGCGGGATACGCCGCTAGTCTCATGGCCGACGACAATAGCTAAGGGGAATTCGTACTTCACTTCGTAAAACGGCTTACTCCTCTTATCTTGTTCCACTGCAATTATTTTGAGATTTGGGATTTTGGATTTGAGATTTGCAAGCGCTTCCTGCGCGCTTGGTGCGTACTCCCAGCTTACCCATCCAGTGGTATTGATCGAAGCTTTTTTAATTCGCGAATTTGGAGGAGTTAAGGTCTCACCACAAAGGATTACTTTTTCTGCCGCCACTGCATCTGCCAGACGAAAAATGGAGCCGACATTATAAGTATCGAGTACATTATCAAGGATAATCGTAATGGGATTTTTTTTTATGAGTTTGGCAAGATCAGAATCCGGCGGGGTCGTCCGAAGCTCCCGCGCATTGAGTTTCACCATGAAGCTATTATACACGAAGCTCTTTTATCCCAAGCAAAGTATTTCGCTAGAGCGTTTTTACGGTAAAATCAAGGTCTGACCCCGATTCTTTACCCTAAACTAAACCTCTTTCCATTTTCACTCTTGCAGTCTCTCTTGCCATGAAAGCTTCCGGATCTGCACCATCTCGAATTGCGTCCTCAACAACCGTCTGAAAATCCTTCATATCTACGCTTCTAAACGCAGGCACCACTTTATACCTTTCTGACCCTAATAAGCTCCCCTCCTTATCTAGTCTCGGCACTACAACTGTAATCACTGGCTCACTCCAATCACTCATCATCATCACATAGTCACCAAAGTTATGTTTGACTTCCCCTAAATGTTTAAGTATATGAATTCCGTCATGGGTAACTGCACCATGGACACTGCACGTAATCTGAATCTGAGCCATATATGCTTCCTCCTAATGCTCGGGATAGTACTCTCTCTCTGCCAAAGTCAAATTTTTTATGGGATATGAACGATTAACGGAGGAAAAAACGCCTTGAGGCCCAACCGATTCCCCACCCAAGAAGCGCACCTGCAACAACATCGAGCGGATAATGGACGCCCAGGTAGACGCGAGTGAAGGAAATTGCAAGGGCAAGGCCATAAAACCACCACTTCCATTTTGGTTCAACAGAAGAAAGTACCGCTGCCATAGCAAATGCAATCGTCGCGTGGCCGGAAGGAAAAGAAAAATCAGACAGGAGATCAGTCGGCCGCGGACGCGCAATAAGTGGCTTAAGGATTATATTCACGATAAGTCCGCAAGCTACTCCGGCCGTAATCACGGGAATAAAAAAACGGTGGTTCCGACGTTCCTCTCGCAAAAACAACACGATCGCCAAAACAAACCACACCAATCCTGCTGCACCGATACCGGAAAGAAAAAGCGCGACGCCATCAAAAAATGCGTTGTGTTGTAGGTGATTGATGAAAAGAAAAAGTTGCTGATCGAAAGCAATAAGTGTTTCCATGACTACGGTGTCGGCGTCGCGCTTGGTGTTGCTCCGCCAGCTGACGGAGTTGTTGGGATCGCAGTTGGTGCTTTAGTGGGAGTATTTGTTGGCTTAGGAGTGGGTTTTTTGGTCGGCGTCGCTAACTGAGTTATTGTTGGGGTAATTTCTAAGGGAGCTTGCCCTGACGAAGGAATGGTCGGCGTGACAAAAATTATTTTAATAGTATCATCTTCCGGCACGGGCGAGAGTATCTTTTTTCCGGAAACAATAATACCAATGACGACAATCACCAAAACCAAAAATCCTATGATTACAGTCACTGCAGCGAGTGTTCGTCTCCTATCATCCATACCCTGAGTATAAATCTACCAATCTACAAATGGCAAATATACAAATAAATCTACAAATGCGTTAATGATTAAATGCATTTAATATTTAGATCATTTATTCATTTATTTGCAGATTTGTAGATTTGCTTATTTGTAGATTATTTAATATCCTCTCGTTTCCACGCAGCAAATGTACACTTTGGGTAATTGCTGCAGCCGTAGAATGTCTTGCCCCTATGCGTTTTTTTGATAACGATGTCACCACCACAGCGCGGGCATTTCATGTCGATTTTTTCGGCAAACTGGCGCGTATATCTGCAGTTGGGGAACGTACTGCACGCGATAAACTTTCCGTAGCGGCCGACGCGCATGACGAGCGGGTTGCCGCACTCCGGGCATGCTTCATCGAGTGTTTCAACCGGCAGTTTCACTTTTTCGGCAGCCGTATAGGTCGATTCAAGGACTTTACTAAACGGCTCGTAAAACTCCCGTATCACCCCTACCCACTCAATTTCGCCGTTTGCAATTGCATCAAGCTTGTCTTCAAGCTGCGCGGTAAACGGAAGTTCCATGATGTTAGAAAAATATTGGACCAGAAAGTCAGTCACCTGATTACCAAGCTCTGTCGGAACAAACTTTTTTTCCTCTTTCGTCACATACTGACGATCCTGAATAGTTGAAATAATCGGCGCGTATGTACTGGGTCTACCGATACCTTTTTCTTCAAGAGTTTTAATAAGCGACGCCTCAGTGTATCGCGGCGGCGGGCTGGTCTCGTGACTTTCCGGCAGCGCTTGCACAAGAGCCACCTCTTGGCCCTGGGTAAGGTCTGGCAGCACAATTTCATCGTTTTCCTTTCCCATTATGCGAAGATACCCATCAAACTTAATAACTGATCCGTTCGCCTGAAACTCATACCCATTGACACTCGTTATCGCTATCATTGTCGCGTCAAATACTGCCTCCGCAGTCTGACAACTCAGCGCCCGTTTCCAAATAAGTTCATAGAGCCGGATGTGGTCCCGATTGAGCTCCCCACTTTGGGTAAGCAATAGCTCATCGTGCGTCAAGCCGACCTTGGTCGGCCGGATTGCCTCGTGGGCCTCTTGTGCCACTTTCGATTTGGTTTTATACCTACGCGGCTCCCCGGGCACATACGCCGAGCCATATTCTTTCCCAATAAACTCGCGCGCTTCACCGATAAACTTTTCTGCCAGATTGACACTATCGGTTCGGTGATAGGTGATGTGTCCTTCTTCGTAGAGTTTTTGAGCGACCTGCATCGTCCGTTTTGCTGAAAAATACAACTTGCGACCGGCATCCTGCTGTAGGGTACTCGTGGTAAAGGGCGGCGCCGGGAAGCGGCGGACTTCTTTCTTGTCAACTGCCGAAACGACAAAAGGAGTCTTTAAGTCCTCAATTATTCTTGTCGCTTCTTGCTTATTACTTATTGCTGATGACGTCGTCGTGTATTTTCCATCAAATAAATCGTATTCAAGGCTTTTCTCATACTTCACGCCGTCTTTAGAAACCAATTGTGCATGAATTTCTTGAGAAGGTTCAACTTTACCTTGTAAGGTCTCACCTTTAAAGGTGCCTTCGATCGTACAGTACTCTTCTTTTTCAAACTTCTCTATTTCTCTTTCCCGTTCGACAATAAGCCGTACAGCAACCGACTGTACGCGTCCGGCAGACAACCACCTTCTTGATAATTTCTGCCACAGGAGTGGGGACAATTTGTACCCAACAAGTCGATCGAGGACTCTCCTGGCCTGCTGCGCATTTACGAGTTTTAGGTCTATTCCACGCGGATCTCCAATTGCCTCTTTAATGGCGTGCTCGGTAATTTCATGAAAGACTATCCGGGAAAAGCGAGAAGCGATAGGCGATAAGTGAGAAGATTCCGTCTTTTCCTGCTTATTGCTTTTCACTTTTCGCTTATCGCTACTTTTCAGTAGCTCTGCGACATGCCACGCTATCGCCTCTCCTTCCCGATCCGGGTCAGTTGCAAGGATGATGGAGTCGGCATATTTGGCAATTTTTTTGAGCTCCCCTGCCCGCTTTTGCTTGAGTTTGGGGATAATATATTTGGGAGTGAAATTAGCTTCCACATCGACACCAAGCTCCGATTTTGGAAGATCCCGCAGATGCCCCATCGAGGCTTCTATCTGATAGTCTTTGCCTAAAAATCTGCTAAGTGTGCGGGCCTTGGTCGGTGATTCAACGATTATAAGTTGCATAAGTAATCTACAAATAATCAAATCTACAAATCTGCAAATAAGTGAAAAATGATCTAATGATTACATGCATTTAATCATTAACGCATTTGTAGATTTATCCGTATATTTGCCATTTGTAGATTTGTCATTATGTCAATCCGTATGTCTTCTCTCCATAATCCTTCACTACTCCCTTTATTTCCAAAACAGTAAGAGTAGCGGCGACTGTGCTAATTGTCAAGCCCGTCGCCCGCACGATCTCATCAATATGCATCTGCCGATCTTTTAAACACTCAAGGATTTTCTGCTCTTCTTTCGTCTCTCCTCTTACTGTCTTACTGTCTGATTGTCTTACTGTCTTCTTTACCCCAAGTTCCTCAATAATATCGTCGACACTCTCAACTAACTTTGCGCCACTTTTTAAAAGTTTCGCCGGTCCCCTGCTATACGGACTCGTTATCGGCCCCGGTACTGCAAACACTTCCCGCCCCTGCTCGCCTGCGTTTCTGGCTGTAATTAAGGCTCCACTATCCTCTGCTCCTTCGGTAACGACGACGCCTAAACTTAAGCCACTAATAATGCGGTTGCGAGCTGGAAACAGCCCCTTATTTGGCCGGAGTCCCAATGGCATCTCCGAAACAATCGCTCCCCGTCCTCCCTCACTAATATCCCGGTATAATCGAGCATTACTTGGCGGCGCGATAATGTCAATACCGCAACCGAGAACCGCAATTGTTTGTCCACCCGCGTCGAGCGCCGCTTGATGCGCCACTGCGTCAACTCCGTATGCAAGCCCCGAGACAATCGTAAAGCCATACGAAACGAGTCCTTCAACAATTCTTTGCGTGACGTCGACACCATATTTTGTAATTTTCCGCGTGCCGACTACAGCGATAGTTCTCTCAAGATTTATCTTGGCATCAGGTTGCTTGCCCCCCGGAGCTTTAGCGGAGGGACGGCCCTTCACATACAGGAGAAACGGCGCATCAGGGATTTGCTTGAGGAGCTTCGGGTACTTCGGGTCGTTCAAGGTCAACACTGCCACATGAAGCTTCTCTAATTGTGTAAGGTAACCGTCTAGGTCAAATGTTTTACGAAAGTGCTCAAACTGATCGCTTAACTTTTCACCAAGTCTTATTTTTTTAAGGGTATTAACGTCCGCATTCCACGCATCACGTGCTGACCCAAAGTAGGTATAGAGGAGCTTAAACCGTACCGGCCCGATACCAGGGAATACGCTAAATGCTACCCAATACTTGTTCTCTTCATCCATGACTCAAGCCTAGCAGATGAGAGGGGTTACTGGATATAGTCGAGTGCCTGTTTCAGGTACAACTGAATGGCCCGATAGATACGCTTAGCCTGGGGAGTCAACTCCGTCGCCTGCTGGCGTACGACTTCGGCAATAAGTTCCCGCGCTTCTTTTACAAATGAGAGTGCGGCATCGGGAACCGATTGTTTTTGTAGGAAAGAAGTTTGATTGTTCGGGAGAATTGTTTTAACGCGGCATCTGTCTTATCTGTCGATCCGTCGTTGACGACAATAATTTCAGACGCTTTACCCCATGTCCGAACAATTTCGACAATCGAACTAATCGTTCGCTCTTCGTTGTATACCGGAATAATGACAGAAATAGCTAGGTCTTTCATTATCTCGTTAGTATATGAGATGTTTTTTTATTACCGTTTTATATATGAAAACAAGTTTGCGGGCAATACGTCGAATGTCGTATTTTTTTGCCTCTTGTACGGATAGCTGCGCAAAATCCTCACTGTGGGCAAGCACCTGGGTCATTCCTTCGGAAAATTCTTGCGCCTCAGCACTCGTGATAATGCCGGTTTTGCCATTCCTCACGTATTCACGGATGGCAGGATGCTGGACGGCAACAATCGGAAGACCGCATGCCATCGCTTCCAGAACAGTAAGGGGAGCCACTTCACTTAATGACGGATACAATAATGCATCGGCGGTGCGATACCACGAAGGCATATCAGCATTCTTTTGTTTGCCTAAAAACCGCACGTGCGCCTGGATGCCGAGCCGGCGTGCATACTCACCTAACTGCCGTTCCTGGGGCCCCGTTCCGATAACAAGGAGTGTTCCGCGGCTCCGTTTGCGGCGCCAAAGTTGAAATGCCTTGAGTGCCAAAGGAATATTTTTCTCACGAGACAGGCGCATGGCCAACAAAAAAATCGGCCGATCAGCTCCTGCAAACGCCTTCCCAGCAACATGTGCAAAAAAATCTTCAGTCAAACCGCCTGAGGGCACATAATAGATCGGGACATGAAAATCCAATCGCGCCAAACTGCGCCGCATCCATAGAGAGGGTGCAATCACAGCATCCATCTGCCGTACAAAAGCAACTACCTCGTGGTTGTAGATCCATTGGCTCACCGCGCGCAGTATGGGAATAGTGCCGATATGCGTTTCGTATTGTGTATGATGCGTAAAAAGAACAGGTATGTTATGTTTATTGGCAAATGTTATCGCTATGCGGGCATACAGAGAGGGATGGTTCACATGAACAACATCCCATGTATTTCCAGTCAACCGAGAAAGTATTGGGACTGCGATCGGATAGTCTTTGGGGAAACCCGGAATATGCGGCAATGTTGGAAATCTAACGTAGTGGATCCGCGTATCTGATTCTATGCCGGTTGCGGGCCCTGCAACCCCCACCGTATGACCTAAATCAGAAAGAGCCCGGGCCATTCGCCGGGTTGAGATAGCAACACCATTGGCACTGGGAGGATAGGTTGCAGTTATAATAAGTATATTCATACCCTTCTCCCCCATTTACCTCCCAAACCATTCTTCTAAAATCTTCTTCGCAATCGGTGCGGCGACAGAGCTGCCCTCACCGGCCCCTTCAACGAGAACCGTAATGGATATCTCCGGCTCTCCACTAATAATCTGATCTCTTTTGATACTTTGATTCCCGGTATCAGGCTCAAACGCATGATCTAGTTTGACCGCTTGATTCCCGGTATCGGGTACAGGAATAGGGCCGAAGACCGTAAACCAGGCGTGGGTGCGGTCATTCGGATCACCAAACTCCGCAGTGCCCGTCTTACACGCGACTGGGATACTCACCTTAGAATTGTCATCCCGGGCACCGACCCGGGATCCCGTTGGGTCATCAGAAGGCTGGATTCCAGCTGGAGCTTGTCCCGCAGCTTCATGCGAGGCTGGAATGACAGAAAACCCAAACAGCGGCCAGCCCGTCCCTCCTGTATCACACGCCCTGCGCATTCCCTCGGTAATAAGTTCTATCGTTTCTTTTTTGATGTTTAAGTCTTTACAATTACTTTTCGCTTCTCGCTTATCACTTATCGCTTTTTTAATCGTCGGTTTACACAGCTTTCCGTTATTTGCAATGACGTTAGTCCAAGCGTTCACCTGCAATGGAGTAGTTAAAAGGTATCCTTGCCCAATCGCCACATGATATGTATCTCCCAAATACCACTCATTATTGCGGCCTTCAAGGTCGGCTCGTGTGGTAAAGTTCGCGTTTTTCCACCCCGGATCCGGCATAAGTCCGGCTGCTTCGCCAGATAGTTCTATACCCAGAGTCTTTCCAATACCAAATTTTTTTGCCCACTCGGCAAGTTTCGTAATCCCCAGCCACTCGCCGGTTTTGTAAAAGAAAATGTCGTTACTCCTTTGGATGGCCCGGACGAGACTCACCATTCCCTCTGTTTTGCCGTACTGGATAAAGTACCAATTGGGAAATGTAAACGGCCCGATCGTGATCACCCCGATATCTTCAACGGTTGTCTCAGGCGTTATTGCCTTCTCTTCAAGAGCCGCAACGGCAGTGACAATCTTAAACGTCGAACCCGGCGGGTACACGCCTCCGATAACCCGATTAAACATAGGGGTATCTGGATTATCAACGAGAAGTTGATACTGACTCGTTGTCATGGAAAATGAAAATGCATTCGGAGAAAATGAGGGGCTTGAAAAAAGGGCTAAAATTTCTCCGGTTAAGGGCTTTGTGACCACAACGGCCCCCTTAAGTCCAGCCGGAAACGCTTTCGCTGCGGCCTGCGAGATACCCGCGTCGAGTGACAACGAGACGTCTTCTCCTGGCGCTTCCTCTTGCCTGCCTAAACTTCTGATAATTTTCCCTTTCGCATCGACTTCGACCAGTTCCCGTCCGTCCCGCCCGCGAAGCCGCTCTTCTAGTACTGCCTCCGCGCCCATCCGTCCGAGCCGGTCACCCGGGTGATAGTTGCGTAACGCATAATAGTCGTCATTAAGCTCACTTTCCGTAATTTCACCGACATAGCCAACCGCGTGGGCAAGCGCTTCCCCATATGGGTACTGTCGAAGATAATCCTGTTCTAGGTACCAACCATCAGGCAGTCCTTCTTTGGCTAGCTGCTCCCCTTCCTCCTGGCTTAAGCGTTGAATACACAATTCTATTTCTTTTTCCCGTTCGCACGGCTTGGTCAGTCGATACTCGGGGATATTCGTGGTTAAAGGTTTTCCCGTACGATCCAGGAGATTTCCTCGTGGTGCATGTCGCACTAGGTCACGGGTCCGATTGTTATCCGCTAGCGCTCGCATACTTCGTCCTTGCACAACCGTGAGTTCAAAAAGCCGCCAGACGAGTATGAAAAATGCAACCAAAAAACCGCTTGCAAAAAAAAGCGCCCTGCCGCGGCCTAGCCACCAACTATCAGGCTTATCAACGCTAACATGACGAATACGCTTCTGCTCGACAATGAGACTATCTGAAAATGCCTTACCAAGTTTCATATACTACAAAAACTCAGGTTTGCACCTGATTTTTTCAGTATATACCCATCTAATCAGCTTTTTCGCTTAAGAAAGCTGTAAATCTGAGTAAGATAGGTATACATAACGAATTATTTGTGCAAGAACCATCATGGCGTTTTTAGGTTTTACGGGATGCAATTTTTACTTTAGATAGAAGCACTTCGTCGTCAAGAAGTTTGCCGCATCCGCGCACAACGGCAGTCTGCGGATCATCGGTGATCCACACGGACATGCGCAGTTCCGAGGCAAGAAGTTTATCGATACCGCGCAGTTTCGCTCCACCACCGGCAAGGACGATGCCGTGTTCGACGATATCGGCGATAAGCTCGGGGGGCGTTTCTTCGATTGTTTCTGCTATTGCTTCAATAATTTCATGGACGACCGGAGAAATTGCCTCACGCACTTCCGACTCGCTTACGCGGATTGATTTGGGAAGCCCGGTCTCGATATCTCTCCCTCGAACGACCGCCTGCTTTTCCGTTTTATCCACCGGATACGCGCTCCCAATGGTAATTTTGAGTTGCTCAGAGGTCTGCTCGCCGATGTAAATACTATGCTTTAAGCGAATAAACGAAATAATCGCCTCGTCCATTTCATCTCCGGCCACGCGAATACTTCGGTTGACGACAATGCCGCCTAAGCTTAAGACCGCAATTTCCGCAGTGCCTCCGCCGATGTCGCAGATAAAATTGCCGCGGCTCTCCTCAATGGGAAGCCCCGCCCCGATTGCCGCGGCCATGGGCTCTTCAATAAGCCATGCCTGACGGGCACCGGCGAGAATCGCCGCTTCTGTAACTGCCCGTCGCTCGACTTCGGTAACTCCCGATGGGATGCCGATAACTACTTTTGGCCGCGGGATCGACGGAAGTCCGCGCCGTTTAGGGCTCTCGTGGACAAGTTTTATATAATGCGTCAGCATCGCAGCCGCCGCATCAAAGTCAGCGATCACCCCGTCTTTCAGCGGTCGGAGCGCCTCTATCGTCGCCGGAGTTTTCCCGAGCATTTTCTTTGCTTCCCTGCCAATCGCGATCACCTGTTTGGTCTTTTTATGCCGCGCGACAACCGACGGCTCGCGTATCACAATCCCTTTATTTCTCACCCACACGAGGGTGTTAGACGTTCCTAAATCAATGCCTAAATCATGTGAGAGAAGTCCGAACAAAAAATCAAACATAGCACCCGATCATTCTACCACAGCAGTTGAACAAAAGGCTGATCCTTTATTCTCACTTAAACAAGTAGCGCTAGGTGGATTTCAAACTAACCTTGGAGCGCGTTATCAACGCCGATTGAATGCCTTAGAAAGGCTACTACAGATGAGGGAAAATGCAAAAAAGCGACGCCAACAACTGGTAGACGACGGTGTAAAATGGTAAACTCGAAGATAATAAACCCTTTAAAAATAAAGTATGGCAGAAAGTAAAAGAGGAAAAGACGGCGGCTTTAAAATAAAAAATTGGTCAGAGCTTGATGTTTCGGATGTTAATGTCCAGGAACTAAAGAAAATTTCGGAGGGAACCGGCGTGGATTTCCCGATTGAAGCCGATCCAAAAACCGGTAAGGCGAAAACAGTTCCTGAATCAGTGGTGGTTGAAGTAAAGAAATAAAAAAATAAATCAACGATCTTCATAGACAACGTAATTATGAACAGAACCTTCTACAACATCCTTCGGAAGTTTGATTGGACGTGGAATTATCACTCCGGAAACAGGAATGTCTGTTTCGGGTAATTCATCAAATTTGCCAAAACTAATAGTCACTTCATCTAACCCATTCGCAATGGGTCGATATTTAACATCGGCCGGAACCTCACGTAACCCGTGTATGCCAGCAGCATTTCGGTGATTTGTCGCAAAACCTCTAAATACAGTGCTGGATTTGTCTCTATGTGTAAGCTCCGCTCCTCCAGTTTGTTTTATATGTTTTGGGATATTTCCTAACTCTTTTTTTGTCCTTTTTCCCTTGTTTCTATTTTTTTCTATTTGTTCCGCCGTCAATCCGGAATTTCTTGTCTGTCTCATCATGACGATAAAGGACAATACAGTCAGACCAATAAATGCCACAGTGGCATAACCACCAATCATTAAAGCTGTCTCGCCAAAACTTGGTTTACCCAAATCGGGGGCGTAATTTCCTCTGGGAATTAGTGAGCCATCAACGATTTCTGAGAATTTAATGGCTGAAGTTTCTGTTCCGGCAAGGTAAATAGTGCCTTTATTATCCTCTACTTTCACCTCAAGTCCCCATCCCGGATAACTACATGTATCTCCAATAGGGTCCGCACAGGGTCTGCCGGGCCCGAGTCTGGCTTCACAGTGCTCAGTCTCAATCTCACCTTGGAAACCAAGCTTTCTACACACTTCTGTAAAATTTACTTCCACCCCATCCGTCTCTATGGCAAGTGAACGAAGGTCAACTACCCCTTGAGGATTAGAGTATTCTACTCGACAATCCACATAAGGACCGCAGCCATCTTCAGATAGCAGAATCGGATCTTTAGGTTTACAGGCACCCAA
>CAYSOR010000020.1:12653-12886 GCA_964432705.1 uncultured Gammaproteobacteria bacterium | reverse complement strand
TCGAAGAGCCGACACTCAAAATTCTCGTCAGCGCCAACACATCTCCACTCGCCGGACGCGAGGGAAAGCTTGGCACACCCACACAACTGGCTGAACGACTCCAAAAAGAAATGCAAACAAATATTGGTTTGCGCATTAAAACCAATCCTAGCGGCCAAGGGTTTCTCGTGTCCGGTCGGGGAGAACTCCATCTTGCGATCCTTCTTGAAACCATGCGGCGCGAAGGATATGAA
>CAYSOR010000020.1:1275-12643 GCA_964432705.1 uncultured Gammaproteobacteria bacterium | reverse complement strand
ACCGGGTTTCCGGTCATCAAGCTCGAAGAGCCGACACTCAAAATTCTCGTCAGCGCCAACACATCTCCACTCGCCGGCCGCGAAGGAAAGTTTGGAACACCAACTCAGTTAGCCCAGCGACTCCAAAAAGAAATGCAAACAAATATTGGACTCCGAATTGAAAGTAACTCTCAGGGCCAGGGGTTTCTGGTCTCCGGTCGCGGAGAACTGCATCTTGCGATACTTCTCGAGACCATGCGTCGCGAAGGGTACGAAATGCAGGTCGCCAAACCCGAAGTTATTTTTAAAACGATTGACGGCGTCGTAAACGAACCGTACGAGGAAGTAACGATCGAGATAGATAGTTCGTTCGTCGGCATTATCACCGAGGAAATGGGCGGCCGGCATGGAGAAATGACTGATACATTGACCAATGATCGCAAGGTGACGAGAATGGTGTACAAAATTTCTACGAGAAATCTTTTGGGATTTCGCGGCGATATTCTCACCAAAACACGGGGCAACGGCATCTTTGCCACGCGCCTCCTTGGCTACTGTCCCGTCACTCCGCCTACACCCAATATGAGAAACGGCGTCCTTGTTTCTTTTGGGTCAGGCAAAGCGTCTGCCTACGCCCTGACGACAGTACAGCAGCGAGGAAGGGCACTCATCGGCCCGGGCACCCCGGTCTACGAAGGCATGATTGTGGGCATTAATAATCGCCAGGAAGACATAGACATAAACGTCTGTAAAACCAAAAAGCTCACGAACGTCCATTCAGCCAATGCCGATATCGCGATCCAACTCGATCCGCCGGTCGTGATGAGTCTCGAGCAGTGTTTGGATTTTGTCGGGAGCGATGAACTTTTGGAAATTACACCAAAGTCTTTGCGACTTCGCAAATTTCACTTAAATAAATCCGCCCGCAGCCGCGCCGCTAGCCGCTGAATAAAATTACAAGAAAATCTGCTATACTATATCTAGTATGAACGGAAAACTAGATTACTTGATCGAATTGACGTACGATACATCCTACAAAGGCTATGTTGCTGATGTAGTGAATTTGTATGGATGCATGTCACAGGGAAAAACTAAAGAAGATGCATTAGTAAATGTGGAAAAAGCTATACGGGCATACATGAAAACACTCGTCAAGACCGGCAAAAATATTGACATTGTTCGAAGAAGTGTCACAACCCCTATGCCTGTGGCATATGCCTAAGCTTACCAACATATCCGGTAAAAAGGCAGTTAAAGCTTTTCTTAAATTTGGTTATGCTCATGTTCACACCTCTGGAGACCACGCAATTCTGCAAAAATCAGGCGCTCCCACACTCTCGATCCCGCTCCATAAGGAGGTAGCGCAATTTCTGCTGAAGGCGCAAGTCAAGAGAGCTGAAATTGCAATCGGCGATTTTATCAAAGCTCTGAAGTAAAATTTTCCTTATCTCCCACATCTGCCGCACAATCGATTCTAACTGGTCATCGGCAATGACCAAGGGGAAATAACGTTATTTGCTATAATACAGTTAAATGAAAACAAAAGTTGAAACAACTGGTGCGCCCAAAGCTGCTGGTCCATATTCCCAGGCAATTGTTGTTGACAACATGATTTTTACTGCCGGACAAATTCATTTAACTCCTGACGGCACACTCCTCGAAGGAACGATTGAGGACCAAACACACCAAGTAATGAAAAATCTCAAAGCCGTACTAGAAGCCGCCGGCGTGACATTTGCAGATGTCGTCAAAACCACAATTTATGTAACGGACATGTCCGTTTACGGAAAAATTAACGAGGTCTACGGAAGCTACATGTCCGATCCATTCCCCGCCCGCGAAACCGTAGCAGTCAAAAAACTTCCCCTCGGGGCTAAAGTCGAAATCAGCATGATCGTGGTAAAACCGTAACGTTACTCAGGAATAACGAGCCTATACGCCCGAGTACTATCACTGCGATCGATAGAGTGGATATCCCGGTATCCAACTGGTACTGGGCAATCACCGCCATTCACAATAAGGGTGTTGAGAGAAATCGCGCTCCTCTTAAGAAGTTTTGTCGGACACCAGTCGGTGAAAAATTCTATATTGTCCACTTTATCCATTTGAAGTTGCGATTTAAACTTCCCAATGAGTTTGGAGTCAAAATTTCCTGAAAAGTAGAGGTAATAGATTGGAAGTCTTGCAAACGGCGGCATGATGATAGCGTCATATTCTTTTTGGTGATCAATAATATACCGTACCACTTCTTTATCACCGACATTTCGCAGTACACTCTGGTTCGATGCTTCATGGCGACTGTACTGGTGCCAGAAATAGATGGACTCAAGGAGTAACGCGAGCAACACGAGTAAAGCCGGCAAGACCCGTGGAATGCGTTTCGGCAAGATCGTAATCAGTTTTAAAAACCCTAATGCAGCAAGAAGGATGAGCGGCAACAGGAGAAACAGCGACCGATGGGCATGTGGTACAAAGTCAACAGTCAAAACTGCTGGCAAGGGAGTAATGAGGAATAAATAAAGAATATATGTAAAGAGTGAAGGGGTTAAGCTTGGAAGAAAGGAAGCAACAATGAGTGCTCCCATAGTTATAGAGAGTAGTCCCTGATACGGAACATTAAAATACCGCGCCTGTCCGCCGGCCTGAACAAATAAATGATGGGGCGAAAAATAACTGACATATTGGCTCACAAATTCTCTGGTGTATCCCACGACTTTATTATGAAACGAACGCGCGAGAGTAACGTTTTCTTTTCCTTCATCAAAGCTTTGGGCTTCTAAGTTTGCTTTGATCCGTTCCCGCACTTCGGTGCTATGGAAAAGAGATGTTTGCTCAAATCGTCCTTTCCCCCAGGGTGTCGCGGCAATGGTGGCCGTCAGGAAAAACGCGCCAACTGTCGCAATAACCAGGAAACGCTTGAAAGACTTTTGCTTTGCAATAAACGGTAACGGCACAAGGGTAAGGGGCACGAGGATCCGCAGTCCCGGATAGAGGAAGTAGCAGAGGAAAAAGAGCGCAATCGCCCGTCGAATCTTACCCATATTTGCTTCCCCAATACCCCCTATCACCCAAAAGAGTGCCCATGTGTAAACGGTAAGCCCAATAACCCCTTCCGCACTTGTCCGGGAAAGTACGACATGCCACGGTGCGATAGCAAGAAGAAGCGATGCAAAGAGGCTTTTGCGTTTGTCTTTAAACAGAAGCTGGGCAAGACCAAACAGAGGAAACACTGTCAAAGCCCCAATAATGGCCATCGGAAATCGTGCGGCAAATTCAGTAAATCCAAAAAGATACGTCGAGAGACCAGTAAGATACAAAGGCAGAACCGGCGGGAAGTCGCCGAATTTGTCAAAATAAAGGAGAGGCCACCAATTGCCGTAGAGATCGCGGCCGTTTTCAAGAATAAACCGACCGACATAGGCATTGGTCACTTCTTCCTCATAAAATCCGTGCGGCAATGCGCCCAAATGGTAAAGCCGGAGAAACAATGCAAGAAAAAAAATGAGCCAGAGGATTAAATTCTTCACTCTATACATTATTCTAAATAATCTTTAAGCTTTTTGCTTCTCGAGGGATGACGAAGTTTGCGAAGGGCTTTTGCTTCTATTTGCCGTATGCGTTCGCGGGTGACGCCAAACTGCACGCCAACTTCCTCGAGTGTCCGTGGTCGGCCATCCTCAAGCCCAAAACGGAGAATGAGGACTCTTTTCTCCCGATCCGAAAGTGTTGTGAGAACTTCCTCCATGTGTTCTTTGAGAAGTTGCCGACTGGTTTGATCGTAGGGCGTTGGTCCTGGGTCAGAGATAAAGTCGCCTAAGTGACTATCTTCTTCGTCGCCGACCGGTGTTTCGAGGCTCGTCGGCTCCTGGCTGACTTTTTTAATCTCCCTAACCTTACTGACATCAATCTCCATGACTTTGGCAATTTCCTCGGGCGTAGGCTCGCGGCCGAGCTCCTGCATAAGGCGCCTGCTCGCACGGACAAAGCGATTGATCGTTTCAACCATGTGGACGGGGATACGGATAGTGCGCGCTTGATCGGCAATCGCCCGCGTTATTGCCTGGCGTATCCACCAGGTCGCGTAGGTAGAAAACTTATACCCTTTTCGCCAATCGTACTTTTCCACCGCGCGGATAAGTCCTTGGTTTCCTTCCTGAATAAGGTCAAGGAGACTCATACCGCGCCCGATGTATTTTTTGGCAATGGAAACAACGAGCCGGAGGTTACTCTCGGTAAGTTTTTTCTTTGCGCGTTTGTCACCTTTTTCGTAACGCTTGGCAAGAGAGATTTCATCAGCGAAGATGAGGAGTGGAATGCGGCCGATTTCTTTGAGGTACATGCGCACCGGATCGGATACTCCTTCAGCAGACGCCCGGGCCAGGGCCTCAATCTCTTTTTCGAGTTCCGCAATGCTTTTGCTTGCTTCTTTCTCTATATCCTGCGAGGTCGATTCAAAAACGTCAATCCCGGCTCTGATAAGTTTGTCGTAGAGACTATCAATATCTTTAATGTGATCTTCTGGCTTGGGGCAGAGCGTGAGGATATCGTCTTGGGTGACAAAACCGTTGGCCTTGCCTTCTTTGAGGAGATCCGCAACAGAGGTAATTGTGCGTGCTTTTGCCATAGGACTCCGAGAGTCTCAGCCAGCTGGCTGACGACTTCGCTTTGAGGCTATTGTACTAGATTGCAACCTCTTTTTCTAGACCGCGCAGCTCCTCGGTAAGGTTTTTAAGCTCTTCTTGAAGTTTTTTTACGTCTTCTGTCTTACTATCCTGTCTTACTCTCTTGCTAATCTCTGTGATCTTTTCCTTGAGCGTCACCTTTTGAAACTCTCGAATCGCAACAGCCCATTCTCTCTTTAGTTTACCCTCATCTTCTACAATGTCAGCAATATCCCAAAGGTACGCCTCATCAAGGGTAGAAAGAAGTTCAACCGGAAGCGTTTTTACAAACTCTTTGATATCAAAGAGTTTGTGTCCTTTCATAAATCCCCCGAGGCGATCAAAAATATTCCTGACTGCCGGCTGTTCAAATTGCGAAGGATCAATCGTAGACTGTAATGCGCCAAAAAGATCCGCCGTATTCCCCTGGAGGACAATGGAAAGAAGATACACTTCTAGCTTTTCCGGCCGTGTCCGAAGAACGCGCTCTACAGTAGGCTCTGTCACAGTGGTGAAGCGCATTGACCCTCTTTTCGCTTTTTCCATACCATCGAGAATGGTTGTCTCTGTGACATCGAGCACGTGGCCAAGTTTTTTGACGTAATGTGCCTGCACAATCGCGTTGTCGATTTTAGCCAAAGAAGGCAAAAGCTCGTCGCTTATTTTCTTTTTACCAAACGCAGTTCCCACGTCAAACCGCTTTAGCGCAGAATCAATAAAGTAGTCATAAATGGGAACTGCGTCTTTAATCGCAATTTTAAGGAGCCCAGGGTTTTGACGGGCTGCTTCATCGGGGTCTTTACCGGAGGAAAGCCGCACAACACGCATGTCAAAACCCGCACTATCAGCTATCTCAATGCCGCGCCTTGCTGCTGCATCTCCCGCCGGGTCAGTATCGAGCGCAAATGCGAGCCGCTCGGTAAATCTGCGTAGAAGTCGGGCGTGTCCTTCGGTGAGCGCTGACCCCTTGATCGCAACCACATTGGGGATACCCGCTTGAAAGGAAGAAATGACATCGAGTTCTCCTTCCATCACCACTGCTTCATTGGCTTTACTAATTGCATCCTTCGTCACATCAAGGCCATAGAGCACATTGCTTTTGACATAGACGGGGGTTTCACTTGTGTTAATATATTTTGCTTCTTTAATAGTCGGGTCGAGCACTCTTCCTGCAAAACCTACGACCTGTCCCCGATGATCTTTAAGGGTAAACATCACTCTTCCACGAAATCGATCATAAAAGCGCTGACTTTTGATAATAAGCCCTGCCTTTTCCATTAAATCTTCATCGTATCCCTTTTTGCGTAAAAACTTCATAAGCCCATCCCAACTATTGGGGCTATATCCCAAGGTAAATGTCGCTATTGATTTATCGGATATGCCGCGGTTTTTTAAATACAAACGTGCTGTTTCACCGAGACGATGTTTTGTAAGAAGGTAATGGTAGAACTCGCTCGCCAAATGATTTACTTCATAAAGTTTTTGTTTGAGCTTTCCTTCGGCGGTATCGGGAGACCTTCGGGTTAGTTTGACTCCTGCTTTTTCAGCCAAAGTTTCAAGCGCTTCTGGAAAATCCACGTGGTCACTCTCCATGACAAAATCAATGACACTTCCTCCCTTGGCGCAACCGAAACACTTAAATGATTGCCGTTCAGGAGAAACGATAAACGACGGAGTCTTTTCATTGTGAAACGGACACAGTGCTTTAAAGTTTCGGCCGGTTTTCTTGAGCGTCACGCGCTCGCCGATGATATCGACAATATTTAAGCGAGATTTAACTTCATCAATATCGCTCATAAGTAGCCGCAGGATACACCGCTATTCGAGGATTGGCAAGGATACGGGGTGTTGGCGGTGTTTCAAAAATAACGCGATGCTTTCACCGTGATCAAACGCAAAAGTTTTAAGTGGAGGAAAAGCATCTATTGGCGTCCAAGTAATTTCTGTTGATTCTTCATCTCTTAATCCAGTACTTTTTGTTGGACGAATAATAAAATCAAGTGCGACGTTTTGTCGGTCTTCATGTGGGCGGTGGGGATTGGTATTAATGCGGAAAAGCGATATCACTTCTCCCTCCCACCCGGTTTCTTCTTTCAATTCTCTCAGTACTGCCTGTTCTGCTGTTTCATCCCGATCCAGAAATCCTCCTGGCAGCGCCCATTTCCCCGCCTCAAGCGAAAGCGTCGGTGCGCGTTTAGCCAAAAGAATTTTTCCGTCTTTTTCCACAATTGCATGCACCACCACATGTCGCAGACTTGCTTTATTTCCGTTTTCAAAAATACAGGAAATCATAAATTCTGCCAGCATTATACCAATAATTTATCGATACAACTGGCTATGTGTGCCGAGTAAATGAAATTCGACAATCACGCTCTCATCATCAATCACTACTTCCTTATATAGCGCTCTCCAGTCGCCAGTTACATTAATACTTCTATATCCCTTATATGGACCGGAAAGTAAATGATTGCGGAGGAGTGGGTGAAGTTGATTTGTGAGAAACAAAATCATTCTACGCTGAAATGCTTGCTGAATTTTTCGTGGTGCTTTTTTAAACTCTCTCTTAAACCCTACGTTTTGCCTTACTTCTACGACTTTTCTCTTCATTATTTATCATTGTATCAATGTATGCAAGATATTCACTAGGAGTAAATGATTGAAATTTTCCTTGAGCGAAATCTCTCTCTGATTGTTTTAGCATCCGCTTCGCATACGGAGTAAGCTCAAGTTGGACATCTGAAAAACCGACAGTCCGATCACGTACCAACTGGCGCAGGTACGCATTAATCAGAGAGCTTAACGAAAAACCTAACGCATGCGCCACTTGCTGCGCCTGTTTTTTTATTTTTGGCTCAACTTTAATATTTACGACAGCCGTATTCATATACATAGAGTATATACTTTATATACACCTATGTCAAGTAGTTTATTCATACATCAACCGCTCTTCAACTGTATACTCGCCGATGGTAAACTTGTCTGTTAAACTTCCCAACTTCGTCACAATATCACGATACCAGTTTTCTTGGAATGTTCGGTTTGCTCTGTCTTTTTGAATAATCACAAACATCCGATACCCGCCGTGTGCAACGGGAAGTATTCCGCCGTATCGCATTGTCCCCCGATACCAAAAAAGATACTGCCAGCCGTCTTGCCACGCGTGGGGAACCGTATACGCTTGAATTTCAAACGAGTTCGAACCGGCTCGGCGATACACTTCATCAATCACTTGCAACTGATCGCTGTAGCGCACATCCGGCTGCGGTGCTTGAAAAAATATGTGTTGGTTCTTCGGGAAATTGCGCCCCACCTGCCACAAATTGAGCACGATGATCGCGGAAAGTATTATTACGATTGATCCCTTATCCCCCTTCGCGAAATACCCCGATTTAATCGGGGATGAAAGCGAAGAAGTTTTCGCTTCGGAGGGATTCCGCTCCCGACGAAGCGTGGGGAGAAGATACCCCGACCGTAAGGTCGAGGGAGCTTCATTTCCCCTATCGCCCTTATCACCCCACATAAACATCGCGGTCGCGATAATGACCCCCGGCACAATCCCGACAAAAAGCTGGTCGAGGACTCCCCGCCGAAAAACCAAAAGCACCAATGCTGGTACGAGTATCCATGTGATAAGTATTTCCGCCTGCCACTTCTTTTTTCTTATCTGCGAGATGAGATATATTATCAAAACCACAGAGAAAATTGTCGCACTTAATTGTGTCGTCAATCCCATAAAGTCTCCAACCCAACGAACAAAAACATTCAATATTTCTCTGAAGGCAGTCAGCAATGTTGAACTTGTATGTTGCCCGGATGCAAAAACACTCAGAATACTTTTGGTAATGAGAAATTGATGGCGAAGATCAAATGCTAAGTACGTCCCACCTCCAACCAGAAAGTACGATGCGATTGACCAATAAATAATTGAGCGAGGTGTGTGCGAAAAATGTTTACGAAAGCGCACAATTACATAAGCGAGGAAAATTGGCACGAAGAGAAAATATATAAACTGTACCTGTCCGAGGAGTGCGGCGCTAACTGCAACCCAGGGAAGCGCGCGCTTCTCTCCATTAAGGAACCGAAAAAGACTCCACAAAAATAAAAAAGAAAAAGGCATTGCAAGTGGTACTTGAGTGAGCCACCGACTATAGACAATCGCGCCATACGAGACGGCAAAGAGAATTGCTGCAAGAATGCCGACCTCACGTTTCCCCGAAATTTCTTTTCCAACAGCATATGTAAGGAGTACCGTTATCGCCTGAACGAGTGTAAGTGTTACCGAAACAGTTAAGGGGTTACCGCGGGAAAGTGCAAAGGGAATAGCGGCAAGGTAGTAATAGAGCGGTCCATGAAACACACCACTCAAATCCGTCTTGGGGCCAATGAGCGTAAACTTTTTTTCATAGACAATATCGCGTATTGCCAAAAAATCCCGCCCCTGTTCCGGGCCAAAGAAAAGATGACTTGGCATCAGATACCAGCGGAGAAAAAATGCCAGAATGGTGAAGAGGGAGAGCAAGTAAAAAGTAGATCGAACCATACAGGGAGAAAAACTATTTACAGCAAATCCTATTTCAGTATTTTGGATTTCAATTTCCGGGCTAAGTTTTCATAGAAAACATACATATCTTCCTTTTTAAATGGGATAATTATTTTCGGAAAGTCTGTAATTTCTGTTGCTTTCAAAAAATGTTTTGCCACCTGCAGCGTATCCGTGGCACTGTCGAACTTTCTGTCTGCATCAATCAGGAGCTTGTCAATATTCCAATTCGTTTCTTTCAAAATAAAATACAAGTCTACATAATCCCTTTCTCTTGGGTGCGTACGAATAGTATGCGTCTTATTCACGGCAATCTCATACATACTATCGATTTCTAAACCCTTCCAATCCATGCCCTTCGTAAGCCGCTCTGAAGTATAATGGGCAAAATCTACTTTAAATCTGCTGTTGTCCTTGTAACGGAACATGAACATGTAGAATCCAAAATCGTCATTGACGACTAACGATTGGTACTCGAGTTTTTCCTCATGTTGCTTTATCCAGTACGTGATTTTTTCACCGTCAAACGGCTGTTCACTAAAAAAATCCAGATCATACGATTCCCGGTGATGCAGATACCAGCTGCTCAGGGCCGTTCCCCCGCTTAAGTAAAATTGTTTGAGGATTGCCTCTGTTTGAAGTACCACTGCCAAAAATTGCTCCTGTCGAAGGCTAAGCCCGGTTCCTTTTTCCACTTTTTGTTCCATAGAAAGAATTCTAGCACTTTTTGCTTATCCGGATCGAGGCGATCCTTGATTTTAGGCCAGGCGTCTTTTACTTCCTGCTCATCTAGTTTCTCCCCATCCAATCCATAGTTAATAAGTTGGGTCAATCTCCACAGTTTGTATTCTTTTGGGTGAAGTCTTTTGAAAGTTTTTTCGTCGGTATTCCAGTTGAGCATAGGCTGATTATAACACGGTAGTTAGCTGTTTAGCATGATATAATCATAAAAACTGGAGGAGTCGCCTAGCGGCTATGGCATACGCTTGGAAAGCGTACGAGCGCAAGCTTTCGCGGGTTCGAGTCCCGCCTCCTCCGCCATCATGTACAAGAGGAATAATTAGGTCACTTTAGCAATCTAGAGCGTTGTGAAGGTGTGTTCGAACTAAATATGCACGCTAGCCTGACAGGGGGCGGGATTAGAACCTAAATATTAAAATATATGATTAAAGGTCTTATTCTTGATGTGGATGGTGTATTAGTTGGTGGGAAAAAAGGATATAACTGGCCGGATCCTAATCCTCTTATTATTCAAGCTCTCAAATCTCTTCGTGAAAAAGGATTAGTCGTAAGCCTCTGTACGGGTAAAGGCACCTTTTCGATAAAAAGCATCGTTGAAGCTGCGCATCTCGACAATGTTCATATTGGCGACGGAGGAGCTATAGTTATCGATTTTTTACACGACAAAGTGATCGACCAACACATTATTGAACGAACTTTAGTAGAAAAGACGGTTTCATTATTACAACAACATGGAATCTATGTTGAGCTTTATACAAAAGATGACTACTATATTCAAAAAGATTTTGTTGGTGATAAAACAAAAAAGCATATAGAAATTTTAGATAAAGAGCCAAACATAGTTCCTTCTCTTGTAGAGGCTTCTCATGCGCTTGACGTTGTAAAGATTATGCCAATTGCGAATGATGAACAAGATAAGCAGAGGATTTTTGATCTAATGCAGAGGGAAGTGAAGGAATTACCGCTTCAGTGGGGCGTTCATCCGACTGCTTTGCCATATCTGTTTGGTATTATCACGGCAAATGGTATATCAAAAAGACAAGCTGCCAAGGTTATTTCAGAATATACAAAGGTTCCATTAGAAAATATTCTTGGTATTGGTGACGGTATGACTGATTGGCAATTTATGGAAATCTGTGGGTATGCAGGGGCTATGGGTAATGGATCGCAAGAATTGAAAGATAAAATTGTTACTAAAGGAGAGCATGGTTTTATCGGTAAATCTGTTGATGAGAATGGCGTTTTAGATATTCTGAAGCATTTTAGAGTTATGTAGTCTATTCAGTTAGATTGTAGAAGCCGTAATAGGAACGGAATAATCCGAAGAGTTGGGAGTCTATATTTTACCGCAGTTTGATAATACCATCGTTGATACAGTGCCTTGCGAGCGATTAGCTCCATATCAAACGCTCTGTCATCTTCAATTTCAGCAAGACTTTTTCCAGCA
>CAYSOR010000020.1:725-1265 GCA_964432705.1 uncultured Gammaproteobacteria bacterium | reverse complement strand
AAGAAGCGCGTATTCATATTCGATAAGATCAAAATCGCTTCGGTTTTTTCGCTCTTTGATGAGTTGGATAAGCTCATGCTCAATACGAACATATACAGAAAGTTTTCCATCACGATGAAGTATAGAATTGATGCCAGCGAGAGACATGGTAGTAGCGGGATTGAGTAATAGTATTTTTGCTATCCGCTTTTTTAACTTTTGTTTTTCTTTTCTTCCTACTTTTTGGATATATTCCAGAAAAACAGTGTGTGCATATGTTTTAGTGAATAGGTATGCCCTGACTTGTTTGTACGACATATGATAAGGGCAGTTTTTGGGAGTATACTATACGTATTATCTATGAAAGTCATGTTTTTAGACGAGTCTGGCGATCACAGTCTGGATAAAATTGATGAGTCATATCCAATGTTTGTGCTCGCAGGCTATATTGTTGACTTTGATTACTACACAAATATTGTTGAACAGCAGGCGAAAGAATTGAAGTTAAAATATTTCGGTCGAGACAATATCATTCTTCGCTCATACGATATCAGAAAGCAA
>CAYSOR010000020.1:0-675 GCA_964432705.1 uncultured Gammaproteobacteria bacterium | reverse complement strand
TTTTCCGTACTTGTAGATCGAAAAAAGCGTGAGGCGTTTTATTCCGATCTCGATACGCTCGTTTCTTCTCTGAAATTTACCATCATTGCTGCGGCAATTAACAAAACAAAGTTGAAAACCCAATACCAGACGCCAAACAACTCTTATTACATATGTTTTCAGTTTATTCTTGAACGTGCAGTGATGTATCTGGGGAGAAGCAGTGAAAAGATGATGTTTCGGATCGAATCCCGCGAAACACACAATGACCAAAAATTGGCGAAGGTGTATGAGGATTTTCGATATAAAGATCATAAAATTTTCAAAAAAGAGGAAATTCAAACGAAGCTGGTGGATTTATCGTTTAATCAGAAGATTCAAAATATTATTGGTATGCAGCTAGCTGATTTAGTCGCATATCCCATTGGCCGGTGGGTATTAGATAAAACAAAAGAGAATAAGGCGTTTTCATATATAGAAGAGAAATTCCACACAAATCCTAGAGGCGGAGGATATCTCAATTACGGACTTAAGATTTTTCCATAAAAATAGGGGCCCAGGAAGCCCTAGTCCCCTATAATTTATCTACTCTTAGTATACACTATTTGTCAATTACTTAGTGGAAATGAGCTATAATTCAATTGATCAGGGGATAATACGGTAGTTTTAAAATAGGTTATAACACTGTAAATGGTT
>CAYSOR010000019.1:0-13280 GCA_964432705.1 uncultured Gammaproteobacteria bacterium | reverse complement strand
GTCAAGACCTTGGACACGTGGGTGAAGGGAGCATGGGGATCACGACGTGCGAGGTTGCTCCCGGCGGAGATTTATATGTGAGCGTGTATTTACCGGATCTTATGGTCGGTACGGTTGGCGGTGGGACAGGACTTGCAACGCAGAAAGAAGCGCTCAAAATTATTGGTGTCGATCGGAGTCATGAGTTTGCTCAAGTAGTTGGGGCGGCAGTGCTTGCGGGAGAGATATCACTCCTTGCCTCGCTCAGCGAAGGGACGTTAGCGAGTTCGCATCAGAGACTTGCACGAGGCAAACAAATTTCTAAGTTCTAAGCACTAAGCTCTAAACAAACGAAGAAAGTATTAAATTTAAAAAATTAAGAATTAAAAATTGATTAGAAATTAAAAATTAGTAATTAGAAATTAAAACGTATGGTTGGTATTGTTTCATACGGCACATATATTCCCAAGGGACGCATCCGCATAGCGGATATTGCCAATGCGTGGAAAAAGAATCCGGAAGAAGTACAACAAGGGCTCGGTGTTATCGAAAAATCAGTGCCGGCGCTTGATGAAGATGCAGTGACGATTGCTTTGGAAGCTGCACTAAAAATTTTTGTTTCTGAAAAAAACGCTTCGCGTTTCAAAAATTTTCAGTGTAAACCCTCTGACATTGAGGTTCTGTTGGTTGGTTCCGAGTCCCATCCGTATGCCGTCAATCCCACTTCTACGATTGTCGGAGAACTTCTGGGGGTTGGCAACAATTATTTCGCAGCAGATTTAGAGTTTGCGTGTAAAGCGGGGACAGCCGGCATGATTGCAATTGCCGGACTTATTGCTGCACGACATGCAAGCTTAGGCATGGCAATTGGGACCGATACCGCCCAAAGTAAACCCCATATCCTTGAATACACGTCGGCAGCAGCGGGAGCGGCATTTATTCTCGGGTCAGATCGATTCCCGGAATCCGGGTTAATTGCAAGACTCCTTGCGGACACGTCATATTCTTCCGACACCCCTGATTTTTGGCGCAGGGACGGCATCCGGTATCCCTCCCACGCCGGTCGTTTCACGGGGGAGCCGGCGTACTTTGCTCATGTGATAGGCGTCTCCCAGAGACTTTTCGAAATGACCAAAACCAAGCCGTCTGATTTCGATTACTGCGTGTTTCACATGCCCAACGGCAAATTTCCCCGCCAGGTGGCGGGCAGGCTCGGGTTTACTCAAGAACAACTTGCACCGTCTTTAACAGTGGATCTTATTGGTAACCCGTATTCAGCCTCATCCATGGTGGGTCTTGCTGCGGTGTTGGATATTGCCAAACCAGGCCAGAAGATTTTTATGGTTTCCTACGGATCAGGAGCCGGAAGTGACGCATTTTTGTGGGAGACAACTGCGGCCTTGCCGCAGATGCAGACAATAAGACAGTCAGACGGTAAGACAGTAAGACAGCAGATTGAGAAGAAAACATACATTGATTATGTCGAATATTTGAAGCAAACACACAAGATTTAGGTCTTGGGTTGTCATTCCGGCCCCCGAGCCGGAATCTATCTTAGAGAGAGGCGGATTCCGGGTCAAGCCCGGAATGACAAAGGAAGAATATATGCAAATATATGTAACCGGCGCAGCGACGACTAAATTCGGTGAGCTCTGGGGGGTATCTCCCCGAAGTCTCGCCCGCGAGGCTGTTTTTGGAGCACTCAAAGATGCCGGTATTGATGCAAAAAAGGTAGATGCCTTGTTTGTTGGTAATATGCTCTCGGGAATGCTCGGCGGACAAGAGCATTTGGGAGCGTTTTTTGCTGAGGAACTCGGGTTATCCGTTCCGGCGTTTAAAGTTGAAGGCGCGTGCGCATCCGGAGGCCTCGCTGTTCACAATGCAGTGAATAGTTTATTGAGTGGTTTATACGAGACGGCGGTGGTATTGGGCATAGAAAAAATGACGGATCATAAACCAGAAGATGTGGCAACTGCCTTGATGGGAGCTGGGAGCGAAGAAGAACGTTCGGCGGGAGCAACGTTTCCAGGGCTTTATGCGCTCCTTGCTCGGGTGCACATGAAGGAGTATGGAACGACCGTGGAAGAGTTAGCAGTAGTTGCGGTGAAAAATCATTTCCACGCCTCACTTAATCCAAATGCACAGTTTCGAAATATATTGACTATTGAACAAGTTATAAAAAGCAGCAAGATTGCAGATCCACTCAAACTTCTCGATTGTTCTCCGATTTCCGACGGAGCGGCGGCGCTCGTTATCACGAGCGCAAGTTCTAAGTTCAAAGTTCTAAGTTCTAAGTCAGCAGTGAAGATTGTTGCGTCTGTGGTGGCGACGGATACGTTGGGATTGGCCCAGCGCGAGAGCCTCCTTGAGCTTAAGGCAACAAGAGTTGCAGCGAAGAAGGCATATACGGAAGCAGGGATTGAAGCGAAAGACGTTGATGTTGCAGAGGTACACGATTGCTTTACGATTGCGGAAATTCTCGCCATGGAGGACTTGGGTTTTTACAAAAAAGGGAAAGCAGCAAGAGCTATTGCTCGAGGAGAAACTTCATTGGCTAAAACAGATTCCGGGAATCGCAAGGATTCCCGGAATCGACTAGTGGTAAATCCATCAGGAGGGCTCAAGGGGTGCGGTCATCCTGTGGGAGCAACAGGCGTGAAGCAAATAGCAGAACTTGTTGAGCAGTTACGAGGAAGTGCTGGAAAGCGACAAGTGAGGGGAGCAAAAATCGGTTTAGCGCATAACGTTGGAGGAAGTGGAGCAACGGCGGTGGTACACATACTAGAAAAATAGTAGCGCTGGAAATACTAGGTTGTAGGTTTAAAACCTATGAACAGTCCAGTAAAAATTTGGCGAAATCAAAAAAAGACAGGTTCCCTTATAGGAAAAACAGGGAATATTATCTCGTGGACTACCGTGCGGGTGCCCCCGGGGGGATTTAGCGATCAGGCGCCGTATCCAGTGGTCATTGTTGCCTTAGATAGCGGAGAACGGATTACAGCACAGCTTGTTGACCATGAAGAAAAAAATCTCGCATATTATACAAAGATTATTACTGTTATTCGCCGCATCACCCACCCAGATACAGATGGTGTAATTCCGTACGGCATTAAAGTGAAGCCCCTTTAGGGATGACAGATTATGAAAGTCACTGTTTCTGTTCCTGGCAAAGTGCATCTCATGGGTGAGCACGCGGTCGTGTATGGGAAGCCGGCGCTACTTGCAGCAATTAATCTTCGACTTTCGGTTACCATAGAGGAGCAAAAAAATACATCTAGTAAAAAAAGGATTGATATCATTGCAACTGAGCCGGCGGATCACGCACAATATGCGGTCAACTTTCTTCTCGGTCAGTTAAAAGTCACAGAGCACCCTCCACTAAAAATTACTATCGACTCACAAATTCCTGCAGGATATCACCTCGGCTCATCAGCTGCAGTGGCTGTCGGACTATCTGGAGCGCTCATGTACTTTTTTAAAAAACTGTGGAATCCAATGCGGATAAATGAACTAGCCTATGAGATAGAAAAAAAACAGCATGGAAATCCGTCGGGCGGGGATAACACAACAGTGACCGTTGGAGGGTTTGTGTGGTTTCGGAAGGAACTGGAATTTCTCAAAAGTATCTGGCAGTTACCATTTAAACAACATGCGTCTCTCAATCATTTTTTTCTTATCAATACGGGTCGACCAAAAGAAACAACAGGAGAAATGGTGAAATATGTAAGCGAGAAGCGAGAAGCGAGAAGCGAGAAGTATCAAAAACTGTTTGCCGAAAACGAGAGGCAAACAAAACGGGTGGCGGTTGCACTGAAAGAGGGGAACGAGAAAGAACTTATTGATGCAATACGGGTTGGCGAGAGAACACTCGAGGGTATGGGAGTCGTGAGTAATGTGGTGGTTCCCTTGATGCGGCAAATTGAAAAAGTTGGTGGAGCGGTTAAGATTTTAGGCGGCGGAGGGAAAAAAGAAGGTGTGGGATTTTTGCTTTGTTATCACCAGTCGCCTCAAAAGATTTCAAGTCTGTGTACGTCGTATGGCTATACGATACAAGATATAGCATTAGGAGAAGAAGGGATAAGGTTGGAAAAGAAATGACTATTACTACGTCAGCTCCTGGGAAACTCATGTTGTTTGGCGAACACGCGGTGGTGTATGGATATCCGTGTATCGTGACAGCGATATCGGAACGATTGTATATAACAGAAGGCGAAAGCGATTACAAAGGAGATACTCGATTTATCGATGCTGCAGTAAAAGCATGGGGGAAAGGCGATGAAAAACTTTCTGCAAAAAGTGCGTTTTCGGGAAAATACGGATTTGGTTCCTCATCGGCAGTGACTGTTGCAGCACTCAAGGCGCTAAGGCCGAATGCGAACAGCCGAGAAATTTTTGATACGGGCTACAAAATTGTATTGGACATTCAAGGTAAGGGATCGGGATTTGATGTCGCGGCAGCAATTTACGGCGGGACACTCTATTTTGTGACAGGTGGAAAGGTCATAGAACCAATTCGATTCCGGGAATCAAACAGTCAAACTATATCACCAATTCACGCTCGATACCGGGAATCAAACGATCAAATTGTATCAAATATACCATTGATTGTCGGTTACACCGGGGTGAAGGCTGATACAGTGACGCTCATAAACCAAGTTGCGGAGAAAAAAGCGCATAATCCGGAAAAAGTGGAAAGGATTTTTGATGCAATTGCAAAGCTGGTAGAAGAAGCAAAAATTAAAATGTTAGACGGGGACTGGGAGCGCGTAGGGAAACTTATGGATTTTAACCAGGAGTATTTGAGGGATCTCGGAGTCAGTTCTGAAAAACTTGAATCTTTAATTAGCGCTGCTAAAAGAGCGGGTGCTTATGGCGCTAAACTGTCCGGCGCTGGCGGGGGGGATTGTATGATAGTTTTAGCGAGAAGTGATAAGCAAGAAGTGATAAATAAAGCCATTAAAGAGGCGGGAGGAGAAGTGATTGATGTGACTCCCAACGCAGAAGGAGTGCGCGTGGAATTATGAAAGCGACAGCCATTGCACCGGCAAACATTGCGTTTATCAAATACTGGGGTCGTAAAGATGCCAAACTTCGCCTGCCGTATAATGCATCGATTTCGATGAATCTTTCCGCATGTACGACGACAACCACAGTTGAATTTTCGAGCAATTTTGAAAAAGACATCGTTTCGGAAGGTTTTGATGAAAAAAGAATAATCGTACATATTGATAGAATTCGAAATATTGCAAAAAAACTCGACCGAGCAAAAATCACAACAAAAAATTCTTTTCCGAAATCTGCCGGCATTGCCTCGTCGGCTTCCGGATTTGCAGCGCTCACTGTTGCCGCAGCTTCTGCTTTAGGTTTAAAACTTTCAAAAAAAGAATTATCAGGCTTTGCGCGCCTTGGGTCTGGTTCTGCATGCAGGTCGATTCCCGATGGATTTGTGAAATGGGATGGTGAGTTTGCCTACTCCCTCTACCCGCCGGAACATTGGGATATCAGAGATATCATTGTGATTGTTGATAGCACAAATAAGAAAGTTTCTTCATCAGAAGGGCATGATAATGTGCGTTCCAGTCCATTCTTTGAAAAACGACTGCAAGATTTACCAGGAAGAATTGCCCGACTTGAAAAAGCACTGAAAGACAAAGATTTTCGAGAATTCGGCAAGGTTATTGAGGAGGAGTGTTTGGATATGCACCATGTCATGCAAACGCAAAACCCACCGCTTTTCTACTGGAATGATAAGACAAAAGAAGTTATGAATGCAGTGAAAACTTGGCGAAAAATGGGTTTATCGCTATACTTTACGATTGACGCAGGGCCGAACGTTCACTTAATTTGTGAAGGGAAGGATGAGAAAAAAGTCTTTAATGCATTACAATCCATTGGGGGAATCGAATCAATCATTGTGAATAAGCCCGCACAGGGAGCGCGTCTCATTAAAGACCATTTATTTTAACACATTTAATATATTCACATGGTAACACGTCAATATATTAACGAATTAATATGAATACCGATAAACAAGTGCCTACACACATCGCAATCATTATGGATGGTAATCGACGGTGGGCGCGGGAACATGGATTTCCCGTGAATGAAGGGCATCGTCGAGTCGTGTTTGATATTGTTCCTGATCTTGTCGACCATGCAATCAAGCGAGGCATTAAGTTTTTGACACTTTGGGCATGGTCAACGGAAAATTGGAAGCGAGACAAAAAAGAAGTTGAGATTATTATGCGTATCTTTCGGCAAGCGCTCCACCGCCAGTGGAAAAAGCTTCATGAGAAAGGTGTACGCATCAAAGTCATTGGTAACATCTCAAAATTTTCTCCGGACATTAGACGCTTGATTGAAGAACGTATTGAGGAGACGAAAAATAACAATAAAATTACGGTTATTTTTGCGCTTAATTATGGAGGAAGAGACGAAATGAAGCGAGCAATGAATAAAGCGATAAGCGAGAAGCAAAAAGCGATAAGTGAAAAAGAATTTTCTCAAATCCTTGATACAAAAGGAATTCCAGATCCAGATCTTATTGTTCGACCGGGTGGAGAGCAAAGACTTTCAGGATTCCTCCTTTGGCAGAGTGAATACGCAGAACTCTATTTTACCAGCTGGTATATGCCGGAATTTACGCCGAAAAAACTTGATGAGGCGATAGAAGAATTTGAAAGAAGACAGAGGAGATTTGGGAAGTAGGGGGATATACGGGAGATTGGGGAGATATGGGATGAAGACTTACTTAAAAGTTTCTTTGATTCCCTCAATACCGAAAACTGTTCCCAAAATCTGTACGAGCCAGTACGCGATAAAAATGACGATAAATCCGGTGAGAGCTGCCGTGAGACGCCCCTTGCCGGATTCCAGTTTTTTCGCGTCTCCCGCGCTTGTCAGAAACGTAAAACCAGCGCTAATGAGCATCAAAAGAAGCCCGAGTCCAGCAGCGGCGAAGACGTAGGGCATAGCTGTACCGATGAGATCACCGAGCGAGGCAAACTGAAAGTTGGGTAGTCCTTGTATCGATTGACTTCCATTGTCCCACGGAAGCTGAAGTTCCTGAGCCAGTGCCTGAGTCATATTATCCTCCAAAATCCGGCAGTTTCAGAATATTAAATCCGATGAGCCGCAACAAGAACAGAGAAAAAATAATAAGGATGAGGCCGGAAATTGCAGACGTCAAAAGCTCTTTGCCTGCATTGAGCTTTTCAGGGTTGCCGGCGCTTGTCATCATCTGAAATCCGGAAAATAGGATGAGGAGAAACGCAATGCCGCCGGCAATGCCGATGCCGAGATTAAGGAATTTCCCAATAAATCCAGATGGAGTAGTCGGAATACACCCAATCGCCGTCCAGGCGTTTCCAGCATCGAAGCATGATTGACAGGAATCTCTTTGGCCTTCGGGAATTGAATCGCAGAGTTTCTGCATTTTTTCACCGGCAGCCGCAGCGTTTTGTGCAGCGACCTGTGTTAAATAAGTTGAGCAATCTGCCTGAGAGGAGCAGCAATAAAGCGGTTTTCCGCTTGCTTGACAACGAATTGTATTTCCAAAAGCAGGACAGAAAGTAACGTTTGCATGGCGGGAACAATCGGCGTTTACAGAAGAGGGAATAATAGCAGGTGTTAAGAAAAACAGCCCGATAATAAATGCTAATTTCTTCATTCTTTTAGTCTAGCAAACGAGAGAAAGAAAAGGAAGCATAGGGATAGGCACTATGAGTGCACATGGTACAATAATATGACCTTTACGTTATTTGAGAAACGATGAAAAAATTAATACTCGTAGCTGCCATTTCCTTGTTTCTGAGTTTTTTGCTTTCTTCTTCTGTCGAGGCCCAGGTATGCGACTCAAATTGCAGTAATGCGATTGAGTGTCGCGATAAAATTACCAAGTGTCAGGAGGCATGGAACCAAATGGAAGCGGCAAAGCAGCCCCACGTCACGGAACTGCGAAAATTTGAGGCAGACATCGCAGCGTTCAAATCCCGCATTAAAACGATTGAAGCAGATGTAACAAAAAAAGCAGCAGCCATTACCAAAGGAGAGCGTGAGCTTGCCGGCTATCTCGACCTCGCTGGCCGCCGTATTCGTCAGCTTTACATCCGTAGTCTTTTCAATAATCCCTTCGGAACATTTTTTTCTTCAACAAATATCGGCTCTATCTTACGCGCTCTCGTATACCAACAAACCGTCATAAATGAAGATAAAAAAACCATTACCCAGACAGCGCTCTCTGTCAAAGATCTTGAGGAGAAAAAAAAGTCGCTTGAGGGAGAACGGGCATCCCTTGCATATTTGAAAGAGGAGACGGATAAACGGGCAGAATCTGTCCGCAAGCTCGTCGGAGAAGCTGAGGCGTACCAGAGTAAACTCACGGGGATTATCGCGAGTCTCACTACACAGCAACAAACTATTTTAAATACCCGTGGCGGGACGTTTACGACAAGCGTCGGTGATGTGCCTTTGGCCGATGATCCCAATGCCAGCCCTGATTTTAACCCGGGCTTCTCTCCCGCTTACGCGGGTTTCTCGTTCGGCGCCTATACCCATAAAAAAGGCATGAGCCAGTATGGAGCCAAAGGCAGAGCCGAGAGCGGAGGACAAAATTATCAGCAAATTCTCCAAGCCTACTACGGCAAAACCCCAACAGGCAAAGACACGGGTGGGACTATCAGTGTGCAGGGATTTGGAAATCTTGACTTTGAAGGGTATTACCTTATGGGCATAGCAGAGATGCCCAGCACCTTTCCCAAAGAAGCGCTCAAGGCTCAGGCGGTTGCTGCGCGGACTTATGCGTTCCGCTATAAAACCGGAGGATCGACTATTTGCACAACTCAATCGTGTCAGGTTTTTTCCAAATCAAAAGCGGATAACCCTCCCGGAGAATGGAAGAGTGCGGTTGAGGAAACGCGCGGACAGATTCTTGAAGACGTGGTCGGTTACTACTCATCAACGACCGGCGGATACATTACCACCATGGGCTGGGATACGACGTGCGGGAGTCAAGGGTGTTGGACCGGCGGCGCGTACGAAAAGATTGCCTCTAGCCCCTGGTTTTACAAGGGATGGTACACGGCTGATTATTACAATACGTCAGGCAAATGCGGAAGATCTCACCCGTGGCTTAGTGGTGAAGAATTTTCGGATATTCTTAACGCCTGGGTAGCCCTCACCCAGGGCGGAGACAAAGGGAGAGTGCTTCCGATTACCATTAATAGCTGCTCGATTGGTGGGGTAACTGGCAATCCGTACTCGATGAGCGAACTCCGAGACATTGGAGGTTTTACGAGTGTCTCAAGCGTTTCTGTTACCTATAATAGCGGCGGGTATACTGAGAATGTCATACTACAAACCAACAGGGGATCAGTAACGATTTCTGGTAGTGACTTTAAGCAGGCGTTTAATCTGCGAGCTCCGGGGTATATCTCGATTAGGAGTTCGTTGTATAATATCGAGGGTAAGTGATAAAAGACTATGGCAACACCGATGACAAGCAACCGTCACGACCATATGGGGCCATTGACGGTTTTTGCCGTCAATCCCGACGGCGTGCGTTTTGAAACACAAGAAGAAACAGAAGAGGTTATTCTATTTCTTCGCCAGCACCTTATTGTTTTTTTTGTTCCGGTAGTTATCATTGCACTCCTTATCATAGCGCCCACCATTCTCTTTCCACTTATCCCTGCGCTCAATCTCCCCGTGAGCCTTCCTTCGAGTTATATAGTTATCGGCACGCTGTTTTGGTATCTAGCGACATTTGGATTTGCCTTGGTAAGCTTTCTCCGTTGGTTTTTTAATATCTACATTGTCACGAATAAACGGGTTGTCGACATTGACTTCAAATACCTCCTTTACAAAGAATTTTCTGAGGCAAGGATCGAAAAAATTCAGGACTTAACCTACCGAAGCGGCGGCATCATCGCCGCATTGTTTAACTACGGAGACGTCTTAGTCGAAACTGCCGGAGAAGTGCCGAACATAGAATTTGACAAAGTGCCCCGTCCGGAAAAAGTCGTGCAAACAATTAGTGAGCTTATGGGGAAACTCAAGGGAGAGGATATATGACTGCTATAGAGTTAGCTTTCCTCACCCTCAAAATTCTCGTGCTCATTGGTTTAGGTGTTTATACTATATTTGCCGCGGTCATGGTTCGGCAAGAGCAGCTCATGGCAGGTGTCCTTGAAGAATCATTTGAGCCAGTACTCCGAATTCTTACTATTATCCATTTTTTCGCCTCCTTCGGACTCCTTCTTTTGGCCATTATACTTCTTTAACGCCTTTCGCGTGATAAGATAGTCTCATGCGGATAAAACCCGAGATCGGCTCCGTCGTGGGTCCAAGCGATACCACACACTGGGGACAAGTGATTGTTTCACCGGCTGCCTACGGTGTCGTAGAGCTAACGTCTTCTAATGCACAGAAGGCCGGTATAGAACTTCTTACCACCCTTTCGGAGCGCCTTGCGACCCCGCCGGTCAGTCTCAATGGGATTAAAGAATTAACCCAAGAGGTGAACTTTGAAGGAGTGGAAACAGTACTCCTTCTTGTGCCTGTCGGGTCGGTTATCTACGTTGCTCTGGCGGGTGGTGGTGCTGTCTACCTGAAGAGGGGACATGCGACAGCCCGTTTATTAGTGGGGGCAGGCGCACTTTCCGGAGAAGTAAAAGAGGGAGATACGCTCCTTCTTTGCTCTCGCGGTATGCACCAGACGGTATCTGAAGAAACACTTCTTAACGTCTTTGATCATTTGCGTGCACAAGACGTTGCAGAAAAGCTGACACTCGTACTTCATGAGCACGGGAGTAGCACCGGAGCCGCCGCGCTTATTTTTCAAGTTGCTGCATTTATTCATACCGAAGAGGAGGTTGAAGTACCGCGTCCCGCCGAACTAGCCCGCTCACGGCCCATGGAGACGGTCTGGCGTTTGCCAACCCTGGCCTACAGGAAACTCTCGCGTTTGAAGTTTCCCCGTCGGGTCCGGAGTCTTTCCGTGGTGACTATACTTTTACTTATTCTGTTCGGTGTGAGCGTTGTCCTAGGCATTGTGAAAAAGACTCAGACATCGACGAGTCGAGAGGTGCAACAAACTCTTATGGCGGCAACGCACGCGTTTGAAGAAGGGATGGCGCTCATGGAGCTTAATTCGGTGAAAGGCAGAGAGCGCCTGACACAAGCAAAAACAATACTGGAGCCATTGACTCGTTCGCTTTCGGAAAGGAGCAAGGATGGGAGAACGGTGCGGGATCTCTATACCCGGGTTGTCGACAGTTTGACGGGTGCTTTGCACAGCGTGAAAGGAGATCCGACGCTCTTTTTTGACGCAAGCCTTGTCAAAAAAGGAGGAACCATAGATTCACTAAGTTTGTTTGAATCCTCTCTTGGCCTTTTAGATAAGATAAACCGTTCTATTTATACCCTTGAAGTTGCTTCAAAAAAGAGTGAGATTGTTGGGGGAGGAGACGCCATAAGCGGCGCCACGCATGTTGCCACGTATGGCGACAAAATTTATGTTGTTACGAACAGAGGGGTTGCGATGGTTCGGTTAAGTGACAAAAAAACCGTACCAGATACCATTGAGAAATCAGACCAATGGGGGACCATTGGTGCTGTCGCAGCCTTTGGCGGCAATCTCTATCTTCTTGATACAGCCAAAAGTAGAATCTGGAAATACGTTGCGACGGAAAAAAACTTCTCCGAACTTCGTGAGTATCTTAATCCTGACACATTGTTGGATCTCTCGAAGGCAACGAGTATGGCAATCGACGGATCCGTGTGGGTGGGGACAGCTGACGGCAAAATTTTGCGCTTTACACAAGGCAAGGAAAACACGTTTTTCCCTCAGGGTGTCGAGCCGGGCCTCGGTAATTACCTTGTGGTGTATACAAGCGATGTTGTAAAAAACATATACATCTTAGATCGCGATAACAAACGCGTGGTGGTAGTCGATAAAGACGGGTTTTATCTTGCCCAGTATGTGTGGGAAGGAGGTATACTGCCGACGCAGATAGCGGTTTCGGAAAAAGAAAAGAAGATATTACTTTTGGCGGAAGGGAAGATTTACGCGTTGGAATTAAAATGAAAATCGTCAATCGAAAAGTTACCTATGACTACACTATCCTCGACCGTTTTGAAGCCGGGATCCACCTGACTGGCGCTGAGGTAAAATCACTTAAAGGCGGACATGCCAATCTCGAAGGTTCGTTTGTGCGACTTATGGGCTCCGAAGCGTATCTCGTGAATGCCCAGATTTTTCCCTATATCTACGCCCGACCCCAAGGTTATGACCCCCGGCGTACCAGAAAGCTCCTTCTCCATAAAAAAGAAATTATTAGCCTCAGGAGCAAAATCGAAGGCAGCAATTTGACCTTAGTGCCGCTGTCTTGGTATACTCGAGGCCCCCTGATTAAGCTTGAGATAGGTCTTGCCCGCGGTAAAAAGCAGTATGAAAAGCGGGAGGCCAAAAAGCGGGAAGATCAAAAACGGGAGCTTGAACAGGAGTACCGGGGGAAAGTAAAGTAACGGGGATGAATGACTCGACGGGATTTGCTCTTTGACAACTGCAGGTCGACCTTGATTGGTGGTCGTAAAACAACAATCAAAAACTAAATGCTGAGGATTACTCCTTTGCAGCCCGACAGGCATTTGCGTATCAAACGTTAAGTGCCTAAAGGGCCATCTCTTGAAGGTTTTTCGGTGACGTTCTTGAGGTGTAAACAAGGCCGAGATGCAGCTATTAAGGTTTGGCGTTCCTTAATAACGAAGAACAATACGTCTTGATTTTTGCTTTCCTTCCAGTTGGATCAGGCAAAAATGACACATAAAGATTGGATAAACCTGTAGACGTTGGAAATGAGTATTCTCGGACCCGGGCTCAACACCCGGCATCTCCACACTCCGCCCCGATTTAGCAATCGGGGCTTCGCGTGGTAAACCACACTTCGACAGAAGATAAGCGAATGTTATAGGCAAAGGAGTGTGTCCCGCGTAACGAAGTGAAGTGGGACGTAGTGGGACATGTATTACGTTTATATTCTTCGACTTAGAGATAATACTTTTTACATTGGTTATTCTTCACAGTTACAGCAACGCACAGAAGAACATAGACAGGGCAGGGTTTCGTCTACAATAAATAAGCGACCCTTTGTGCTTGTTTGGTATGCGGGATTTCGATCAAGAAGCAAAGCAACGGGTTTTGAAAAATATATGAAGAGTAGTTCTGGGTTTGCGTTCAGAAACAAACATTTTATCCCCCTTCGCGAAATACCCCGATTTAATCGGGGATGAAAGCGAAGAAG
>CAYSOR010000018.1:563-13466 GCA_964432705.1 uncultured Gammaproteobacteria bacterium | reverse complement strand
TTCGCCGGCACGTTCCACTCGCTCAGCGCAAAAATTCTACGGATCGACGGCATGCATATCGGTATTCCGCAAAACTTTCTCATTTATGATGAACAGGACAGCCTCGATTTGGTCAAGGATGTAATGAAGAAGCTTGATATATCCGTTAAGAGTTTTAATCCCGGCGCAGTTCTCGGAACGATTTCCCAAGCCAAAAACGAACTTATTCGGGCAACCGAGTATCCGCAGTATGCCCGGGGTTACTTCCAGGAAACGGTCGGCCGGGTGTACCTTGAGTACCAAAAACTACTCAAGGAAAATGAGGCGCTCGACTTTGATGATCTCCTGATGAAAACCGTGCAACTGTTTGAGCGAGAACCACGAATTTTGGGCAAATACCAAGAGAGGTATCACTATGTACTTGTTGATGAATATCAGGATACCAATAAGGCTCAGTATGTGCTTACAAAACTCTTATCGGGGCGATTCAACAATTTGACAGTCGTAGGCGATGCCTCACAAAGTATTTACCGGTGGCGCGGCGCTGACTACCGAAACATGATGAATTTCAAAAACGACTTCCCCGATACTGTCGTATACTATCTCGAGCGAAATTACCGCTCGACGCAAATTATTCTCGATGCAGCGTTTGGCGTCATTTCCAAAAACATGTCGCACCCCATACTCAAACTGTGGACCGATAAACACGAGGGAGAACGCATTACGCTCTACGAAGCACGAAACGAACAGGATGAAGCGACGTTCATTCTCCAGACAATACTCCAATCCGACCGGCCCTATACTGACTTCTGCGTCCTCTACAGGACGAACGCTCAATCGCGGGTGCTTGAGGAGGCATTCCTTCACGCGGGTCTCCCGTATATTTTGGTCGGCGGCACCAGATTTTATGAACGCAAAGAAATTAAAGATGTCATCGCCTATTTGCGGCTCATCGCTCATCCCAAAGATACCGTCTCCTACAAACGGGTGGAAAAACTCGGTAAGGGAAGGCTCGAACGGTTTCTTGCGTGTGCATTAGAAGTAACGAAAAATACAAAACTTATTCATCTGACCACTCTCGAGCTTTTGGATAAAGTCCTTGAAGCTACCCGCTACCTCGATATCTATAATGCTAATGTAGAGGAAGAAGCGTATCGCTTGGAAAACATTAAGGAACTTCGCTCCGTTGCAACAGAATTTCCCGATCTTGCTGAGTTTTTGGAAAACGTCGCTCTCATGGAGGCGGAGTACACGCCCGCACACATCCGCGATCTCGATAGTCACCGCAAAGCAGTCACGCTTATGACACTCCACGCAGCCAAAGGGCTCGAGTTTCCGATTGTATTTATCGTCGGCATGGAAGAAGGACTGTTCCCCCACAGCCGGTCGCTCATGGAAAAAGACGAGCTCGAAGAAGAACGCAGACTTTGTTACGTGGGTATTACACGCGCCAAGGAACGGCTCTATCTCTCCTATGCCAACCGCAGGCTATTTTTTGGAAATCGGACGCAGAACACGGTATCCCGCTTTATTGCGGATATCCCCCAACACGTCCTCGAACTTCAGGTATCGCTCAATACAAGCCGCGGATTTCGGGAAGAAGATCTATTACTGTAAGATTTTTAAAATGAAGAGCATCAAAGTTCCAATCACTATCAAGACGGAAAGCATTATCTCTACTTCAAGGAATATCCGCGCAAGGCCTCTCACGTGACCGAACGAAAAGAAAGGAGAAAACAACCGGCTGTCGATTGGGAGCCAAGAAATGGGCACACTTGCGTGAACGCTTCTTCTACCACGCTTCCTCATTAGCCCCATTGTACCACAGTAAAAAAAGCAGGATAATATGATGTATGGTAAAGATTGATAGGATAATCCGTATCGCCACTTCGGATGATCTTCGATCGTGGGACACCATCGCATCCCACCCGCTTCAGTCTGTTGCGTGGGGAGAGTTTCGTAAACACATGGGGATTGACGTGGTTCGACTGGCTGTTTTAAAAAATGGAAAATTTGTTCAATGCTGGCAACTCACGTTTCACAAAATCCCTAACACTCCCTGGACTATCGGTTACTTCCCAAAAGGACCTGCCCCCACTGAACACATGCTTGAGGAGTTACGAAAGCTTGCTATACAGAAACGATCAATCTTTATCCAACTTGAACCAAACGTTCGTCAAACTTCTCACTTCTCACGTCTCACGTCTCACGTCTTACGCCCCTCTCACCATCCCCTCTTCACCAAATACACGTTCGTTCTCGACCTCACTAAACCAGAAGACGATCTCCTTAAGGCGATGCATCCGAAAACCCGCTACAATATCCGCCTTGCGCAAAAACATGGCGTGAAGGTAAAAGAAGACAATTCACACGAGGCGTTCCAAGAATATTTAAGGCTCACTCAAGAAACAACCAACCGGCAAGGATTTTATGCGCATAACGAAAAATATCACCGAACAATGTGGAAAACCCTGAAAGATACAGGTATTGCCCGTTTGTTCATAGCAATATACAAGGATGAAATCGTCTCAGCATGGATTGTCTTTATCTGGAAAGATACTGTCTATTATCCGTATGGTGCTTCGAGCCGAGAACATCGGGAAGTCATGGCACCAACACTGATGCTCTGGGAAATTGCAAGGTGGGGAAAATTGAAGGGCCTTAAACATTTTGATTTATGGGGAGCCCTTGGACCAGAGCCCGATGAAAAAGATCCATGGTATGGCTTCCATCGATTTAAACAGGGATTTTCTCCAAAACTAGTGGAATTTGTTGGGTCGTACGACCTTGTCATTCATCCAATCCTCTATCGACTATATACCGTCGCCGACAAACTACGGTGGTCTATCCTAAAACTCAAAACCAGGTTGTAACAAATATCAACGAATAACGAATCAGCACGAATATACGAATTCGTATATTCGAAAAAAATGGAAATTCAACAGTCCTCTCTTTATGCGAAGTATCTTCAGGGCCTTGGTTGGCAAATACCAAAAGTCAACGGCTTTTATGTATTCATTAAGAAATTTCCTCTTATTGGCGGGTTTGCTAAAATTCAGCGCGTTCCAAAACTTCCAAAAAAAAAGGCACTTCTCTCTCTTCTCGCCCGCTATAACGTAAGGCGAATTATTGTAGAACCAGACGCCTCTATCAAGCAGACCCAGTTCACCCATTGGTGCACAAGCCTGTCAAAACACATGAAATTTTTGATGTCACCCTATCTTGCAACAAAAACCAACATCATTGATCTTACTGTTTCTGAAAAAGACATGTTTCAAAGATTTTCGGAAACAAAACGCCGAGCGGTTCGGCGAGCCCAAAAAAATAATCTACAAATTTACAAATCTACAAATATCAAAGAATTTATCAAAATCAAAAATAAATCAGCGGGATTCCTAGGTTTTATTACAACGACGGGCATTAAGCCACTTTGGAATATTTTTTCTCCCAATCACGCAACGATTCTTACTGACAAAAAACATCTTGCTGGTGTTTTATTATTATTTTGGGATAAAACAGCCTATTACTGGTTAGCCGGAGCAACGAAGTCAGGCAAAAAACTCTTTGCTCCAACACTCCTTGTCTGGGAAGCTCTCAAACTTGCGAAAAAGAAAGGGTGCAAACGATTTGATTTCGTCGGTGTCTGGGACGAACGTCTGCCCCAAAAAAACCGACAGTGGAAAGGATTTACAAGATTTAAGGAAGGTTTCGGTGGAAAATCACTGTACTACCCTATCCTCCGTTAAGCCCGCAAAACATTTTATACTCGCATGTCGTACAAAGCTGATTGCCGCTGCAATGGAAATCCGATGCTTCAATCGCGGCAGCAACGTTCACAATCTTTTCTTTCTCCGCTTCAAGTTGCTCGGCTGAACGAGTAGTAGAAATTTTTTGCTGCACGTCAAAATAGTAGAGAGAAAGTACGATCTCCTCCGGTTTTTTTTGAAACGGCGGGGTGGGAATGTCTATTGCCGCCATGGCGTAGATAGAAAGCTGCAAACTCGTATCCATTTCCCGTCTTGATGGCATTCTTCCCGTTTTATAATCGATAATCTCTATTCGCCCGCCGGCAAATTCATCAACCCGATCGATCTTTCCGCCTATTTTCAACGTACGTCCAGCCGCACGTATAGGAATGGTAAACTGTTGTTCTAAAAGAAGCGGTGTCACTTTGGGATCAAATACTTTTGTAAAGTACTCTTCCAGGTATCTGAAGCCGCGCTTATGCATCTCCTGCTCATATGATTTACTGCTATAACCCTCACGGACCCAATTTTTATCTAATAACGCCAACAAGAGTTGTTTTGTTACCGTTTGTTTTTGTTGTTTACGCTGATAAAATTCCTTAAGAGTCGCATGAATACTTATGCCAAACGATAATGCCGGTGAAGGAGCAGGGACAATGCCAAGAATGTGGCGCAGTTTGTAGTGAAGCGGACAAAGCCCAAACGCCTCAATCTGAGAATACGAAAGGTAGTCAATTGTTATTGTTGAACGTTTACCCGACTGTTCTTTTTCCTCAACTTTCTGCCAATCAAGAAGGGTTAATTGTTGTTGCTGTCTTACCGTCTTACTGTCTACCTGTCTTACCGTCTCGTCTCCCAGTGCTTCATAGACGAAGGGAGAAATTTTTTTCTCACGTTTGGCTTCTCCGTAGTAGTCTGCCGCTGTTACATAGAGCTGGTCGCGCGCCCGCGTCATACCCACATAAAAGAGTCTCCGTTCTTCCTCTAAGTGGTAATCCCCCTCCGGGAGAATTTCTTTTATGAGGGCGTCCGGGATCGGAATCTGTTCGCGTCGCTCAATCGTCGGAAATCTTTGAGAAACCAAATTAACCAAAAAAACGACGGGAAATTCTAAGCCCTTGGCGCTATGCACGGTGAGGATATTAACTGCGTCATTTTCGCTCCAATCGGTATCTCCCGCTAGCGGCGATTCTCCAAGCTCCATAGAGAGCATAATCCAATCAAGTACCGCGGGAACTGAAGCATCTTCGTGTTCTACTTCATACGTTTTAAGTTTATTAAAAAATTTCGTAATGTTTACTGCTTTGCGTTCATCCAAAGGTGCACTATATTCTAAAATGTTTTTCATCATGCCCGAATCTTGAAGGAAGTAAAAGAGAATTTGTCCTGCTGTTTCTTTTGTCAAAAGCTTGAGGTGGCGATGAGTCATGGCAATAATTTTTTCGAGACCCGCTCGCGTTTCATCAGATATAAATGGAAGCCGAATATTTGTGAGGGTCCGTTTTCCAACCACCACCTCGCATGCTTCAAAAAGCGAGAGTGAATATCTTCTGGAAAAATTTGCAATTGCGACGATGGCACGAATTGAGAAGGCAAAATAGTCCATCGACAACACACGGAAGAGCGATACATTGTCATCAAAATTAAATAATACGGATAAATATGCAATAAGATCTTTAATTTCTGGTTGACGAAAGAGCTGTCCGGGTCCTAAAAACTGATACGGTATACCGCCCCGTGTGAGAGTCCGCATAAATGGCTCAGCGTGGTTATTGGCGCGCACAAGGATTGCAAAATCCTTATAGCGATAAGGGTCAGACCTTTTCAGTTTTATGATTTCCTTAGTAACCATGTCCGCCTCATTTTCGACCCGATCAGCATGAATAAATGGTACGTTCTCCCCTTTGATATTACGAACCGCAGTAAGTTTCTTATTTATTCCTTCTTTGACTTCAAGTCTGTCGGGATTGTTGTGGACGATGAGGCGATAGGACGTATCCAAAATGGTTTGCGTCGAACGGTAGTTTTGGGAAAGAACAATAATTTTGACCTTTGGAAAATCCTTACGGAAAGAAATCACATTTGATACTGAGCTTCCTCTGAAGCGATAGACACTCTGATCATCATCTGCTACTACCGTCAAATTTGCCGATTTTCCTGCTAATAATTTGACTAATTCGTTCTGTGCAATGTTCGTATCCTGAAATTCATCAACAAGAATGTGTGTGAACTGGTTTTGATATTGACGCAGTATGTTCGGCCGCGTGCGAAAAAGTGTCAGCGTATATCCAATAAGGTCAGCAAAATCCATGCGTCCTTCTTTTGCTTTCAGTTCCTGGTAGAGCTTGTATACTCTCGAGAGTTCTTCATATTTTTGCTTCTCAAGGACAAGAGCAGGGTCAGACCTTTTCTTCTCAAGGTCTGACCCTTTCTTCACCCACTCGATATATTGCTCGGGCGAAACATCCTCATCTCGCAGTCTGTCAAAATGCGTAAGCATGCCGCCGATAAATTTTGTGGGGTTGCCTAAGGGACGAAAGTAATCAAGACCAAAAGAAAAAAGATTTTTACGGATAATCATCGTGGCATCAGCGTCGGTCATTATTTTATACGCCGGGTTAAGGCCTATGTGAATTGCCTCTTGCCTTAAAATTCGATCGCAGAATTTGTGAAACGTGGAAATCCACATCTCTGTATATCCGTAGGGCATAATAATGTCTACCCGTTCTTCCATCTCTCGCGCTGCTTTTTCAGTAAACGTGAGGGCAAGAATTTCTGATGGTTTTGCCCGGCCGGAGGAAATGAGGTGTTTGATCCGCTCAGTAATCACCGTGGTTTTCCCGGTTCCCGCGCCGGCAATAATCAGAAGCGGCCCATCCCCAAACTCCACCGCCTGCTTCTGCTCGTCATTGAGAGTTCGTTCTTCTAGAGGTATCTTAACCACAGTGGAATTATTATAGCGAGATTCTCCAGAAAACCAATGGCGCAAGTAACTATAGTATGGATCTTATATGCTCAAAAAGAAGCGGAAATTTTGAATACCCAGACCTCGTATTAAAATGCCCTGCATTTTCTACTAATACAAATTTTGCCCCTAATTTGTTTGCAAGTTGCCTCCCCTCGTCCACTGGTGTATCGTCGTTGGACGACTGAAACACCTCAAAATATCGGCTTCCTCTCTTTATCTGCTCCCAATTGAAGGGGTGTTTGTGAAAAGAGTCAACTTTATTCCATCCTGGCGGATACCAGTGATAAAACATCCACGGAGCCACGAGAAATACTGCTTTTATGGGATGCTTCTTTCTCATCAAAAAGTGATAGGAAAAAACGCATCCACGGCTATGCGCAACAATTATAGTCTCGTTGTCAACATACTGTGAATACTTTTCAAAGGTTTTCAACCATTTTTCAATATCATGTCCACCATAGGCCAGGTCCGGTTTGGTAGGAACTGGGAATTGGGGGACAAACACCCTCTGTTTAAGCTTCTCCAGCTCGTCTTTGAGCCAAGGAAACCAGTTCTCTCCAGGGTACCCATAACTTCCATGAATGATAAAAACATTAGACATCGCCTAAAAAATTTCCTTAACCCAATAAACTATTGTACTAACTAGTTCCTTTTCATATCCAATATAGCTATGTGAAGCTCCATCGATCACTTTTACAGTCAGTCCTTTTGTTGACTTAGCATGTTTTTTGATTTGTTGTACAGCAATTGTTACTGAAGGTTTCATATAGGCATCAGCGCCACCATAAACAACTAACAATGGTTCCTTTGTCTGCTCAAGCACTTTCCATTGAGAAGAGTTTGGGCTGTGGTAGGGTGTAAGAGTTCCCGGACCTTCTTCCGTCAAATATCCAGCGTACATTAATGCCGATGTTTTATAACTGACCGGTGACAATTCTTTTAGCAAAAGTGTATTTCCTTTTCCTTCTTTCACCATTGTATTAATCTCATCATTTGTTTTTTCATATTTCTCTTTCCCTAGCGCATAGAACATTAAGCCTGCGTCGTTCTGTGATGAAAGAAGAATTTGTCCAACTACTCGCTTGTCATGTTTGTGGTGTTGATAATAGAGAATTTTCGAAGTTAAACTGTGACTCTGTAAAATAACCTTTTTAACTCCTCGTTTTGTAAGAAAGTCTAACCACGCAGCAATATCAAAAATGCAGTCTTCAAATTTTTCAAATCCTCCTCCAATCTGTGTCCACTCGATTCCTTTTTTCGTGTGTTTTCGGATATCAGCGTATACATCATGGCCGCGATTGTTAGCCGTCAAGAAAGATATTTTTTCTTTAGTAAATTGTTCTCCCTCTACTTCAATGAACTTGTGAGTGTAGAAATCGCCCGCAGTTCCGTGCGAATGAAAAACGGCAATGTCACTTTTCTGGTCTGACCAAAAACCAACCAATTCTAGACCATCGATTGTTTTTGTTCTCACTAAACTACCATCTAACATAGTGCTATTGTACAAGCTTTTTCTCTTCAAGAATGTGCGCTTCCTCGATGCTCCAAGGTGAATATGATGATGGATTGATTTTGATTTCTTCAAGAAAGTCCTCCCATCGCACCCACTTCCAATCGCTTACTTCAGAAGAATTTGGGGTTGGATTGGTGTCAGTAAAGCCAACAAGGATCGGGCAGATTTCGTTTTCGACGATGCCGTTTTTGTCAGCAAAGCGATAGCGATAGGGGGCAACCACTCGAATCGAAGCCGTTCTCGTCTGGGTCAGGCCTTTGAAGCCCTCAAGGCCAGACCCCTTGCTACGGTCAGACCCCTCTATGCCCAATTCCGCCTTGAGCCTTCTCATCGCCGCATCCACCTCAGACTCACCTGGTGCCGGATGACCACAGATGGTATTTGTCCAAATGCCCGGAAACGTCTTTTTCGTTGAAGCTCTTTTAGTCAAGAGCAGTTCTTTTTTTGAGTTAAAAAGAAATAAAGAAACCGCACGATGAAGCGGGGTGTTTCTGCCATGAACTGTGTCTTTCGACGCAGTTCCTAAGACATTATTTTGTTCATCAACGAGGACAACTAATTCCATAAAGTATATTGTATCACTTTTATCTCGCATCTTGACAATGTCTTAAGTTTAAGACATAATCATGATATGAATTTACCTATTATCCCTACTATTAAATCAATCACTGATCTGCGGTATCAGACTGCAAGCATCATCCGGATTTTGGGACAAAACCAACCAGTAGTCATTACCCGCGACAATGACACTGTTGCTGTTATGCTCTCACCAGCTCACTACACACAACTTCTTGAACTTTTCAGAGAACTTGAGGATTTGCGCGATACAAAAAAATTGGAAGAGACAATTCAAAAAGGTGGTACGTTTACCCGCTTCGATACTTTTGACAAAAATCAGAAACGGAGACTTAAAATCACCTAAATGTATCGTATCCTCGTTGAAAAACAGGCAACAAAATTTCTCTCTAGACTCGACGCAAAAAGTTACCGCCTTCTATCAACAGCCATCAAGAAACTTTCAGTATTCCGAGAAATCAAAAATCTGGATATAAAACCCCTCAGGGGCAAATTTGCCGGCATGATGCGCCTCCGAATCGGATCGCGACGAGTTCTTTTTACCGTCAATCACCCAAAAAAAGAAATCCGCCTTTGGCGTATCGAGGACCGGGGAGACGTATATTGATATTTTTGTGCGCCCGCTTGGGATCGAACCAAGCACCTTTTGTTTATAAGACAAATGCTCTACCAATGAGCTACGGGCGCGGTTGGCTTATTATACCAAAATCAGATTCCGAGGCGCTCGCGGGCGTGGGTTATGATTTGGCCGATCATGCGATTAAAGTCCCATCCTGCTGCACGGGCTGCTATCGGGAAATAGGTAACTATATTGGGATCTGCAATCATGCCGGGCATAGAATTAATTTCCAATAGGTGTGGTTTACCTTTTGCATCGAGACGTAAATCGATGCGCGCAATATCACGACAATTAGTTGTCTCAAAAGCGGCAAGACACAACTTCTCAATGAGTTTTTCTAATGAGGGAGTAAGCTTTGCCGGACAGATATACGCATCGTGCGGATTGGGAAGCGAATCTTCAAAGAGCCACTTGGCTTCGTAGGAAGCAAACTTTTTGAGATCTTTTGGAAAGATATCGTAATTCTGCTCAACAATGGGCAAAATATACGTTCCTTTGCCAACGCGTGGATTGCCCATCACCGTAACGGTAAACTCTCTTCCCGGTAAAAATTCTTCAACGATTACTCCGTTGCCATAGGTCCGTTGAATTTCTCGAATTTTCGAAGGAAGTTTTTTCTGGTCCCCTATAAGGTTGTCATTAAATACTCCTTTGCTTGATCCTTCGCTGTTGGGTTTAACGAGAACCGGAAATCGCAAATTTTCGACATATGGTTTTTCTTTGAGATCAATTAGTGCAAATTTCGGCGTTGGGAGGCCGTGGTATTGCCAAATTTTTTTGGTCAGGGCTTTATCCAACGTTACGGCTTGGGCAAGTGCGCCGGAGTGTGTATATGGCAGGCCAAGCATTTCAAGGATCGCCGGAATTTGCGCTTCGCGGATTTCACCGCGTAATCCCTCAGCAATGTTAAAAACAAGATCAATTGATTTTTTAAGTTTTTTTAACTTCTCAAATGCATTCTCGTCTGCTTCAATGTCAATGCACTCGTACCCATTATCTTCTATTGCTTTATGAATCGCTGTAATTGTTTCGGGAGCGTCAAATTCCGCCTCATCGAGTGCTTGTTTTTCTAACGCAGGTTGTACATGACGAACATTAAAAGTAAATCCAATAGTCATGGGGGATATTTTTATAGTCTTGCTCTCTGCGATACTTCCGCTTCAACAAGTTCTCTGGACCGACCAAATTTGAGTCGCGATAGTTGAATGATAGCTTTTGCCACTTGGGGGTTACGCACTTCTAATACTTTCTTCATGTCCTTCGTAAGATCAATACTAAATGATTTTACCGGTTCGTTGTGCACAATTGTTTTAAGATACGCATTAAAACGGTCAATGTTAATAAGGTCGACCTCATTGAATGTCGGTTGAAATTCGTGCTGCAAGTAATTGGCATCAGTTACCCCGACACGAAATGCAATTAAAGTTCCAACATTACCGAATACCGCATTTTTCACTTCCTCTTCCATTTGCCCGATGAATTGGTTTGCGACGATGAGGTTTAGGCGATACTTCCGGGCCTCAGAAAGAATTTGGGCAAAATCAGGGGTTGCGAAATTTTGAAACTCATCGACATAGAGATAGAAGTCGCGGCGTTTTTCCTCAGGAATTTCCTGTCTGCTCATTGCGGCAATGAGGAGTTTGGGGACCAAGATAAGTCCCAAAAAATTACTGTTTTCTTCTCCCACTTTCCCTTTGGCAAGATTAATAAGAAGAATCTTTCCTTCATCCATCACTTTACGAAAGTCAAAACTCGACTCTGATTGACCAATGATGTTGCGCATAAGTTTGTTAGTAACGAAGCGACCAAATTTGGATACTATGTAGTCGAGAACTTCGGATTTATGAAAGTCAGCGGTTTGCGCAATTTGGTCAGTCCAGTACCGACGAATAATAGGGTCCGTCACTTTTGGCAAAAGTTCCTGCACAAAGGAGCTGTCGGTCAAACACCGGACAACCTCAACGAATGTGCTCCCGGGTTCAACCATGACGGTAAGCATGGCGTTTCGTATGGCATGCTCAAATCGCGGGCCGATAATGCCGGTCTTCATGGGGTCATAGAGCTTGTACATAAGACCCACGATTGAAGTCACCACGTAGTGCTTTTGCTCTTCAGTATACGCCTCAAGCATGTTAAGACCCATTGGCCGTTCTGTATCAGAGGGGTCGAAATAGATAACGTCTTCCGCTCGTTCCGGAGGGATGCGCTCGAGTATACCTTCAATGAGGTCTCCGTGCGGATCAATGACCGCTACCCCACGACCGGCCTTAATATCCTGCATGGTAAGCTCTTCCAGAAGCTGCGACTTACCCGTCCCGGTTTTTCCGATAATGTACATGTGCCGCCTGCGATCATCGTCACCAATATAGATTGACCGTTCAACACCGCGGTAACGCGAGTGACCAAGGAAAAGACCTGAAGTTGGAATTTGCATGGGTGCAGGCGCCCTCTTTGCATTGAGCCAAAAAATGTGCGGCGTCTCTATTGACTTATTTGGAAAGTGGTAGATGGTAGCAAGTTCGTCACTATTTAGGACGCTATACTGTTTGAGAAACGGAGGGTTGAGTGGCGGAAAATACCGATAGATAAAATCTATCAGAAAGAGTTTTTTCAGGACATATTTCACCTTCGTGAAAGAGTTGTGATCAGAGGAAAACTGGGAAAACGCGGTCAGTAAGTTATCGAGGTGCATCGTAGCGGACTCTTTGGTATCAGAAGAAACGACGAGGCGGATAACCGCATGAAATCCGGGCTTTGCTGTTTTTTGTTCAACCATCTCGAGTGTCTTTGGATCAACGTTAAATTTTGCCTTCTCGGGATTGGATTCATCCTTTTTCACTTTCGCGACATAGCTTCTCCCCAATTTCTGCCATTTACCGGGAGCCGGCTGTATGAGAACCTGTACCACCGCTCCCTCATCTCCCTGCATCTTCGCCAGTACCGACGTAATGGAAGAAAGAGGGTCGGTGGGTAAATCGCGGTAACTGCGGATGGGAAAATAGTCAGCGTATTTAAGTCGCAGTGCCGCAAACGCAACGCTTCCTTTCTCTGAAAAAATATTGTATTCCTCTACTTCTTTGACGTCAGCTCCGGGGTAGGCGCCGTGAATTTGTTTTTCAACCAGGTCGACAAGTTTTTTCGGGATAGACACGTAAAAACGCATGTCTTCTTTTTTGGCAACAATTTCAAATGACACGTGTTCCTGGGGTTTAAGAAATGACCAGAAGCCGCTTTTTATAATACCGTGGAGACTCGCAAACAATTGTTCTGCCGCATCGATTTTGATTTCATTGTCTCTGGGAACCGCAACCTGCAAGAGCACGTACTCTAAACTTCTCGATTCGCGGTCACGGTACTTCCACAACAAAAAAAGGATATATGCAATACCACCCAGTATTCCCAGTAACACCGCTATGACGACAAAACTTATCGTCACCGCCTGCAGTTGATAGATAATATCGGCAAATGCATCAGGCATAGCGAACCTTTTTGATAAGCATGT
>CAYSOR010000018.1:0-553 GCA_964432705.1 uncultured Gammaproteobacteria bacterium | reverse complement strand
TTTACTCGCACAAATTTACCATGAACTTTTTTGATTGCCATGTGCAATTGTCTCAGTCTTCGTATGCACCACTGTGCAAGCCATCGCCATGAACTGGTGATGCTCTGATTGAGTCCTGTTGCAATCTGATCATCGTTAAGCGGCAACGCAACGGCCGGTGATCCTTGACTAACGGTTGTATCTCCAACCGGTTTCACTCCAAGCTGGGCAACTGATTGAGGAATTGTAACTGATGTCGGATGAAGAGTGATGCCTGCGGCACCTACTTCCGGGGCAAGCGGTGCTTCCCGACCAACCTCTCGAAGACCAACTGGCTCAACTCCTCCTTCAATGCGCTCTTTATCTCCTGACAAAACAGGCTGATCGCTGGAATTTTGATTTGTTGTAGGCAGGGTAGTCATAGTATTCATGATATCACGACGCGAATGCAAATATTATCCCTTGCGCAGGCATACGGCCTTTCTTTTTCTTTTTATTATACTTTCCTGCCACCGGCGCCCGCTGTTCCCGAATCATTGAAAGATACCAGATAATCGCCAACAGCACCCATTGG
>CAYSOR010000017.1:0-13856 GCA_964432705.1 uncultured Gammaproteobacteria bacterium | reverse complement strand
GTCTTTAAAAAGATTAAAACTCGCTGAAGCAGGGGAGAGGAGGCAGATTTTTCCTTTATTCGTATATTTATACGCAAGCTTCACTGCTTCTTCCATAGTTTTTACTCCGTAATACGTAATACGTGATACGTTTAACGGAGACGCTTCTAACACCGCCTTCCAAATATTACTTCCTGTATCGGGAAACAGGATGAGTGTTTTGACCTTTGTTTTCACAAGATGCTGCCCAAGATTGGTGTAATCAAGACCACGATTGAAACCGCCGGCAATGAGTGTTTCGACGTCGCTTCCGAGAGCTTCAAGTGCATGAATCGTTGCCTCCGGAATCGTTGCAAGCGAGTCGTTATAAAACCGAATGCCCTTAAACTCACCTATAAACTCCAGACGGTGGGGGAGTGGGCGGAATGAAAGCAACGCAAGATGCACTAGTCTGCTAGAAACACCAAAATATTTTGCAACTGTTACTGCCGCAGATATATTTTCCCTGTTTCCCAATAACGACGATTTTTGAGGAAATGACGCAATGAGTATTTTTTTGCCAGGACTCAATTGGGCGATGTTTCTTACGCTCGGGTGAAAAACAACAACGTCCTCTTTTTTTTGAAAACGGACAATGTTACTTTTGGCATGTTCATACGCGCTAAAATTTTCATAGTAATCAAGGTGTTCCGGTACAATAGGGAGAAGCACCGCAACTCGCGGGCTGTAGCGGATATCGTCGAGTTGGTGACTTGAAAGCTCGATGACAAAAACTGTCTCTTTGGTCGCTCCGTCAAGATAATCCAGCATTGGCCGACCAATGTTGCCGACCAGACGAACATCCCGAGCGATTCCCGGAATTGGAGCATCTTTAATTCCGGGAATCTCGTTTTTGAGAATATGCGCAATTAAACTTGCGGTCGTGCTTTTGCCTTTCGTTCCAGTGACCCCGATCGTCACTCCTTTGCATTTTGAAAAAAATATGTTCGTCGCGGTCGTCACCCACCCGCCGTTTTTTTTGTAGTCTGTAAGCTCCTGTAGCCTCGCAGGAATGCCGGGAGAGCGGACAACGGTGTCGTAGCGTCTTGAGATTCCCGGAATTGGAATAACTTTAATTCCGGGAATCTTTTTCTGGTCAGCGATATCTATCTTGAGCTTCGGGTCATGCGAAGTGAGATAGCGCCGGGTGCTTTGCCCCTCTCGTCCGTAACCGAGAATTAACACGCGATTTCCACGAATTTCATTCATAAGTTTCTAATTTCTAATTTTTAATTAATACTTAGTAATTTTGTATATTCTTCCGGTACAACATGGTCATTGTTCCATACAGACAGAATTGTCTCATCAACTGCGCCGATCTCTTTTTTAAGCTCGGAGAGAGCAGGCGCATTGCACAAGGAAAGCGCCAATTTTGCTTCTTCTTTGGTCCCCACACATTCAAACGGTTTTTGTGTCCCAAGCCCAACCAAATCTCGAATATGTCCAATGATTTCCGGCTTTGTAAAAAGATCGGACCCAAAAATTAACTGCATTTGTTTCTGGGAAACGAACGGGTAGAGACTCAAATACACAAATGCGCATTTGGCGCACTTCCCACACCAACTATCTGTTTTCGATCCGACATTGCAGCTTCGAAATGAGGGAAAATATTGCGGGAACCGAGAAAAAAGTCTGCTGATTTGCAGTTCATTCAATGGACGAAGGAAGCTAAAATAGGTGTGCTTATTCGTTAGATATTTTTTCACATAATCGCGGAACATGGTTTCAAAACGGAAACTCTTTGAGTATTGATGATTTATTTCCATACCATGGAACGTGACGTTTCCATCGCTGGCACTTGCCTCGTTAGAAACAATGACATGTTCGTAACCATGCAGAACCGCGACGAACATACCGAGAAACGCAAGGTAGGCAGAAAATGGTGTGTGGCCATTGAGATAGCCGATGTTATTGAGTTTGAGAAGGGTTGGATCAATAGTGCGGCTCGCTATCAATGGATCTGTATATCCTGAAATCTTGATATTGTCGAGGATTGCTCGCGTGGGATTGAGAACAAGCGGGCGTGTTGGTGTGCCTGAGTTTTTGAGGAGTTCGAGAGTCACAGCAGAATCTTTTCCGCCGCCCAAGAGAACAAGATCGCCACGTCTATTGTCATGCCGGACTTGATCCGGCATCCGATGGGATCCCGGCTTCCCGTATCGGGGTACGGGATAAACTCCGGCCGGGATGACAGAATGAATCGAAAAGAATCCCGATTGCGTAAAGTCGATGTTGTTTTTGTAAAAAAATTCACCCAGGCCATAGAGAAATAGGTCGTGCCACCAGGCAATTTGCTCTTGGTTAAGGCTACCCGCTTTCACCACCAACTCTGCCGGACAAGCGGCTTTCCAATAGCTGACACATTCCATTAAGCCCAGGTGAAAAGCAAAAAGGTTGATTGCTTCCTCGCTCGTCTGCTCCCCTAAAGGAAGTGTGAGGGTTGATAAAAATATTGTATTGGGTTCGAGTGTTATGTGAAAACGAATTGCCAAGTTTTCACGAGATCTCTGAATCTTAAATCCGTCAAAAATCAAGCGCGGGTGCTTTGCGCGAAGTTCTCTAACCGTCATGTGTTCTATTGTAACAGAGAGTAGGCCATGTATGAAGCTCCACGGGCTAACGCCCGTGGTATCTTCTTCGCCACTGTCTTTCCTTTGGTTCTTGACAGATGTGGATAACTTATCTACCATGTGGACAACTTAATCCCCGCCCAAAATTTTTATTTTTCCATATGGATCTCGAAAAACTTTGGAAGGCGGTGCTTGCGGAGATAGAATTGTCCGTCTCCAAGGCCACGTTCCACACACAGTTTACCCAAACGCGGTTGGTTTCGCTCAACGAGGGCGTTGTGACCATTGGCGTCCCGAGTCCCATGTTGCGAACGCTTGTTGAAAGCCGCTACTATAGCCTCCTCAAAAGCATCCTTGATCACCACACAAAGGTAAACACAAGCCTGGTTTTTGTTGTTTCCCCAAAAAAAGAAAAACTTTCACCAGAAGAGGCAGGGCCCCTCTTCTCCTATCTGTCTGCGCCCCCCCCGGTTGATATCGCAAGCGTCGCGCGCGGGTTGCGCCTTAATCCTTCATACACGTTTGAAACTTTTGCCGTATCTACCACAAACCAGCTTGCTCACGCGGCGGCAACCGCGGTTGCGAAAAGCCCAGGGGAGGCGTACAACCCGCTTATTATCTATGGCGGGGTGGGGGTGGGGAAAACCCACCTCATGCATGCGGTTGCTAATCGCTTGCTCGCGCGCCGGCCGCAGATGCGCGTTGTTTGCTCGATGGGAGAGGAGTTCCTCAACGAGATCGTTGAAGCGATACAAACCAAAACCAGCCGCCAGTTTAAACAAAAATACAGAAGCCCGCAACTTCTCCTCATTGACGACGTCCAGTTTATCGCGGGCAAACAAACAGCCCAGGAAGAATTTTTTCATACGTTTAATGCGGTTGTTCGCGATGGCGGCCAAATAATTCTCACGAGCGACCGGCCACCGGGAGAAATTGCGCGGCTTGAGGACAGACTTCGCAGCCGCTTTGAGGGTGGACTTACGGTTGATATTTCTCCACCGGACTTTGAACTTCGCGCGGCAATTATTAACATTAAAGCAGCCGCTCTTGGACTAACGATTGCCCCGGACGCTGGACAACTTATTGCGGCAAACATTACCGATACCCGGGCAATTGAGGGGTTTTTGCGAAGATTGGCAACCGAGATTGCGGCCCGCGGGGTCCCGATCACGAGCGAGCTAATTTCCTCGCTTCTTCGCATAAAACCCGGGGCTGGGGGCGAGGGAAACGAGCCGTCCCGCCGGGTGTCGCCTCAAGAGCTTCTTGAAGAAGTTGCCTCCTACTTTGGCCTGAAACAAACGGCACTTAAGGGTCCCAAGCGCGACCGGCCAATTGCCCGGCCGCGACAGGTGTTTATGTATCTTGCCAGAACCGAGCTCGGGCTTACCCACGAAGACATTGGTGGGCTTTTGGGCGGCCGGGACCATACGACCGTCATGCACGGGGTAGAAACCATCACGAAAGAGTTGCCCACAAACGCCGGACTTAGGGGCGGCGTCGAGGGGATAAAACAAAAACTATGGGTCTAGTTTTTGTGGGTTTTCCACTTATCCACAAAACGAGCAAGGTTATCCACAGAGTTATCCCCGCATAAAAATAAGAATTTTTTGCGGGGCAAGCCCCCTTACAACGTGTTGTTTTCGGCCGTTGACAGCAGGAGACAAAAAGCATACACTTTTCCACGCCGCCTATTACTATTTACTACTAATATAAATACCTGTTCTGCTCAATAAAAACCGACATGATAGTTAGTCTTCTCCAGGAAAATCTTCTCCGCGCGCTCGTACGCACGGGAAGGGTTCTATCAAGCAGGCCCCAGCTTCCCGTTGTTCAAAACGTTCTCTTACAAACAGAGGCGGGCCGGCTCCGTGTGGTCACCACCAACATGGAAACCACGGAAACCGCCTGGGTCGGGGCGAAGGTGGAAAAAGAAGGAGGGCTTTGTGTTTCTTCCCGGTTTTTTACGGACCTTGTTTTAACGCTTCCGGCGGAGACCGTTAACCTGCGGGTGGAGGGGGGCGGCCTTTCTGTTCGCTGTGAGGGCTTTCAGGCAACACTCCCCGGCCTTTCGGTTAAAGAGTTTCCACCGGTTCCGGAGACCCCGGCAAAAAGGGGAGAAAGGCTGGAGAAAGACCGAGTGCTTTCGGCCCTGGGGCTGGTTCTTTTTGCTGCAGCAACAGACGAGGGACGACCCGTTTTAACCGGCGTGCGTGTTAAAACAGAGGGGAAAGACACCTCATTCACCGCAACAGACGGGTACCGCCTTTCCGTGAAAAAGATGGCCCTCGGCGCAGGGGCATCTTTTAACATGGTGGTGCCGGCGCGCGCCCTTTCCGAGGTTGTGAAGGTAAGCCAGGAGGAAAAGGAGGCACGCGAGCTTACCATCTCAAAAACAGACGAGGGGCAACTTGCATTCTCCGTTGGAGACACGGAAATTGTTACGAGACTCATTGACGGCGAGTATCCAAACACAGATAAGATTGTTCCCACAAGCTTTACCACCCGTGCCCTTTTTGACCGCGAGACGCTTCTGCGGGCGGTGAAATCCGCTGCGGTGTTTGCCCGGGACAATGCAAACATTATTGCCCTTGCCATCGAAAACCAGACCGCGACGGTTTCAGCTAGCTCTGCCCAAACCGGGAAAAATCAAGTCGAGGTGTCAGCAAAAGTGGACGGAGACGGCGGAGAAATTGCATTTAACAGTAGATTTCTTTTGGAGTTTCTCTCGGGATTTTCCGAACCAGAGCTTCTCTTTGAAATGACAGGTTCCCTTAATCCCGGTGTTTTTCGTCCCGTCAAAGATGATTCCTTCCTCCATATCATCATGCCCGTAAGAGTTCAAGGATGAACTTTCCGGGAGAATTTGCCGGGTAAGGCTATTCAGGCTCGTGTCGCGGAGAAAGGCCGTAACGAGAAGCCGCGGGCAGCGAAAGAAAACCGCGTAGCGACGTCGGAGCAAACCGCCATATTTCATAGACAATTTTTCTGTCTTCCTGTGCATAAAACGCAATACCAGATTCAGGATATGCATAGAGGAGGTAGCCGGATTCAAAATCCGGGCCATAAAGAACTATTGGTTGGCCCGGAATTTCTGACGATACAACCGCAAGGGATCGCTCCAAGGGATCAAAGAGCCGTTCTTTCATAAACGTAACCACCTCTTTTGTCGCCTCAATCTCATTTTTCCAATACTGATTCGTTGATGGATAAAAGATCGTTTTTTGGTCGCCTCCTTGGGTAGTTGATGTGGGTGGACCAAAAAGACTTGTGAGTTCATTAACCGATGTAACTCCCGGAGAAACCCCTCGCCACGCGTTAAAGGTCGTCGTCGGTGTTGGGGAGGGCATGGGCCTAGGCGATGGCCGCAGCCGCCCCACAAAAAGAGCAGTAACAGTAGCTACCGCCAAAACCATAATAAAGCCAATAAAAAGAAGGCGTTTCATGCTCTTAGTATTCCATACCAAACACACCCCTGGCAAACTCATAATGAAGCGGGTATTCCTGCTGATATTTTAGCGCCTTGCCGCTACCACGGATTACGTATGTCTTATAGACAGGATAAACGCCCAGGGTTTCCGCAAAGTCTTCGGATTCTCTTTTTTCGTTGGGATATGTCCGGATAAATCCTTCACGAACCGAAATTCCCTGGTCGTGAAACTGATCAGCAATGCCTCCCCGCGGTGACCGATGATCAATAATGTGGCCTGTTTCGTGGGCAAGGGTAAGGACCGCGCGCATTCCCCGGACGCCGTCGTTATAGAGAAAGATATCGCTATCAGAGTTAACGGACCCGCCGCCGAAGTTTGCCTTAACTCTGTGAAGGGTAACCGTTCCCGTCCTGCATACATGAGTCATGTATGGTTTTGATTTTGCTAAAACCGCAATTGCAACCAACACGCCGCTTTTGTTATCCCACGCAGATGAAACATGTCCATAGGCATCGGGAACCCTTGCGTCAGAGAATTCAAAACACTCGGTCGGCGGATTGCCGATAACGACAGAGGAGGAGACGGATTTTGTTTCTCCGCTGCGGCCGGCGACATTGGCAACAACGGTAAGCGTATTGGAAATTAAGGAATCTCTAAATTGCTGGCCGAGCGCAATGGTGTAGGAAAATTCTTTTCCTCCCGCTACGTCTGCTGGGGAAATGTCGGGCGAAGAAATTTTTGGCTCTCCGGTTTTGGCAAGAACGGTAAACTCATCGCGAATCTCGGTTACCTCAAGCGTATCGCCCTGGTTTGTCGGTTTCACGCCTATGGTATAGGTTACGGAAGTTGCGTTATTAGCCGGGAACGAAGAGGGATTAGGCGTCTTGGTGAGCGTTATATGCTGAGACCCCTCTTCGCCACCCCCCGTGTCAAATTCCTGGAGCGCGCCGGTGGTGGTAATGAACATTATAAAAAAGAGAACGATGATGAGGGCGAGAGGTGAGAGAACCACGACCAAAGGTAAAAGAATGCCGTCAAGCGACCAATCTTTATGCCATGGCTGAGGCGCGCCGGCCCGTCTTCTGCCGAAAAGAGAGCTCAGAAACGAGCCTATTTTGCCAAAAAGCGCACCCCCGAAAATTGCACCGAGAAAAGCAGTTATTGGCCCTCCAACCCCACCAGCAACGAGCCCCATGAGTCGGCCAAACCACGTGCCACCCGCTTTTGCAGCCAAAGCACCCGCTCCTTTTCGTATGCCCCAACCAGCCGCCTCATTAAATACGAGACCAAACAAACCAGATCGCTTTGCGTGGGCACCGGCAACATAAAGTTGTTGGTATCCGGTAACGTATTCGGCTTTAATAATGCCAAGTTCAACAAGGACCAGAAGGTCTTCCGTGGTTGGGGGCTTGCCAAAGATGGTTGAGGCAATGTCGGAGGCAGCATTAGTGAGGGCCGTTACGGGCGATGGTTGGCCTTTGCCAAAAATCTTATTGCCTTTTTGTAACACTTCTTGAAAAAGCGGAGACTCAACGATTGCGTGTCCAAAATTGCGGTTCAGTTCATCTGCTTTAGTAGATAGCTCCCACCCCCGTCCAATAACGGACTCAATAATATTGTCGCGGGTGGTTTTGGGTAATATGGTAAGCGCTGCATCCGCAAGAGCTGCGAAGGGCTTTTGCAGCCCCTTGGCACCGGTTTGGAAAAAGACCGCCGGAGACGTGAGATTTTTCCCATGCGCCTTTGCCTGGAGCGCTTCCGCGGTCCGCGCGAGGCGATCGGTTGCAGCAAGATCAACGTTGCCGAAATTTTCCGCTTGGGCGGCGACAGTTTGAACAAAGAGCTCTTTTCGCGTGACAGAGCTTTCTCTAATTGCCTGGGCTATTTCAGTCGCACTCGGAAGGATGGCAACAAGACCAGGAAGAGAAGACTCTGTCGCCCTAACTGTTGCCTTTGCAGCAGACTCGATTTCTTTTCGGACCCGACCCGCCTGTGCTCCGGACACCTCAAGCGCCCTGCGGGCGAGAGCGGCACGAAGATTACGTTTAAGCTCGAGCGGGTTTTTTGAGGACGCAACAATGGCGTTAATCTCCCGACCCAGACTCTGTCGCAGTTCTCCTTCGCGGTTTACCCTGACGACCTTTTTGAGCTCATCAATGTATGTTTGAACGATGAGTTCTTTTTGTTTTTGTTGTCCTCTTTTGATTTGCTCCGGGAGGTCGTCGAGCTCTTTTAGAAGCGCGCCGAGGACATCTGTAGGAACGACGCTCTGGATTTTTTGTTTGACGATATCGTCTGTGTTTGCCATGGCCTAGTCATTATACCGGCTTTTTCTATGCGGGGTTTCCGGTCTCCTCGACAGTATATATCGGCCGGCTGGGCATATTTGGTTTGGGAGGTTGGCCCACCTTCGCCAAGGCTTCGGGGGGTAAAGGGGATACGGGTTGTTTGCCTTGAGCCATCTGTTCTAGTTCCTGCGGCTTAGTGGTTGCCAAGGCGTGTTCCTCGGGACTTGCTATAACGCGCATGGCAGCATGAGCAGGACCGGCAAAGAAGAGGCCCTCACCGATGTCAGCGGACAGGAGCAAATGTTTTTCACCCTCAGAGAGGTAAAACACCTTGGCAACTTCCTCAATGGCAGCTGAGGATTGTTTGAGGAGAATCTGCATGCTGCTATTTTGGATAATGGACTTACCCAGTTCAACCGCAAGAAAGTCCTCGACGTCTTGGGTGATGGTGGTAAGACCCAGGTAGTATTTGCGCGCGCGCTTGGCTATGGAATTGAGGAATTGGGCGCTATCGGGGAACTTCATCATATACCACGCCTCGTCGACGATGAGAAGACGGCGCTTGGTGTCTCTACGGATTTTCGTCCAAATAAAGTCGAGGATGAGGTACATGGCAATTGGTCGCAGTTCCTCCTCAAGGTCGCGGATAGAAAAAACCGTCAAGGGATTCCTAATCTCAATATTTGTCTGCTGGTCAAAAATACCGACCAAGCTTCCCTTCACGAATTTTTCAATTCGATCAGCTAAACCATTCGCCAATGGCTCTTCCATCCCGACAAGCGTTTTGTAGAGGTCTTCCATAAGGGGAGCCTCGCGGTTTTGCGTTTCCGGGTCCGGGGTAATGCCTTTTTGTTTATAGGTAAGGACGAGTGCCCTGTCGAGCAGGGCATCTTCTCCCGGGGTGAGTTTGCCCATGACGACGCGGAAGAATCCATGGAGGGAGAGAATTTTTTGATTCAGTTCGCTCTCGGCGTCTCCGCCAGCTGGCCCCGATTGTATCGGGGCTGGCGGATTGCGAAGCATTGCAAGATCAAACGGATTAATTTTCGTGCCTGCACCAAAGCGAAAACGAATATATTCGCCCCCGAGCGCATGCGAGAGGGCCTCATACTCACTCTCGGGGTCAATAACAATGACTTCGGTGTCAAACATGAGGCTTCGCATAACTTCGAGCTTGACTAGGTACGACTTACCGCTTCCAGATTTGCCAAAAATGACCGTGTTCGCGTTCTCTAAAGTGAACCGATCAAAAATTATTAATGAATCGTTCCCTTCGTTGATGCCATAGAGTATGCCTTCGTTGGCGGTAAGCTCTGAGGTGGTAAATGGAAAAGTGGTTGCAAGCGACGTTGTGTCCATGTTCCTGGGGATCATGAGTCGGTCAGTCCCCATCGGCAGGGTCGTCTTAAAGCCCTCTTCCATCTGCAAGACTGCTTTTTTGGTGACGATAAGGAGTGATCCCAGCGTCGCCTCGACTTGCTTGGTCGTTCGATCGAGGTCGTCTTTGCTTTTGGCTGGTATGGTGACATAGAGGCCAAACTGGAAAAATCGTTCGCTGCCCTTGGCAAGTTCTTGTTGGAGGGCGAGAGCGTCTTCGAGGGCGACTTGGATAGAGGGCTCGATCACTTTACCGCGTTTAATATCCGATTGAATAGTTGCCTCCATCTCGCCAACTTTTCGTTTGAGATTTTCCAGGACCTCTTCGCTTCGTGTGGGATAAATGTACATGGACACGTCCAGTGTGTGGGAGAAAGAAATGAGCGGCTCGAGCCAATTCGCTGAAACAAAGCGGGGGTAGCCCGCGACAAAGAGCGTGCGGAAGAACCGGTCGCCGATTTTGAGGTGATCAAAATCAACTTCAATAGCAGGCGGCGCGATAAGATCGCGTACAAGGAGCGGACCAGCCGCATCGGCAACACGCGGCCTCTCATCGGGCATAGGGTTTATGAATTTTTTAAAAAGCGTTTGTATATCCATTCTGATTTATTGCGAGCTTTGGTCGGCGTGCATTTTACTGCGTTCGCCAAGCCTCTCTCCATGAGATTTGCTTTATCACACAGAGAAAGGGCGTGGCGATACTCGAAAATGCACACCTCCCCGCTCGCTTTTTCTTTATTTCTTTTCCATTTGTAAATTTATAGTATTTGCAGATTTATTCATTCCAGTTATGTCCGGTATCGGTTGTCCTGGATTGTATGTTGCGAAAAAAAACTTTATGAGTTGCTCTGTGGTGAATTGCTGTGCCCGCAGCCCGATCCGTCCCAAGAGCCGTATGATGTGGTCGCGCTTAGGGAAAAGCACCATGGTTGCCCGTTCAAAAATATGTTCTTTGGGATACGGCAGCCCCTGCTTTTTCCCTCCGAAAAGAATTTTTGGCGCGATACCGAGCTCAAGACGGGAAAAAGGGATAATGATGTAGAAATTTTTATCCAGCACCTCTTTCTCCTTGACGGTCGCCTCAACGAAGAGTCTGTAGGAGTGAATGCTTTTAGTGAGCTTCGGGTTTTTCTGTTGGCGCTCCCGGTCCGAAAGGAGTTTGAGGTAGGCAGTGACGTCTTTGTGCTGCGAGCGGATAAGGAGTTGTATGGGGAACGAAAGAGAATTGAGAAGCCCTGCGTAGGCGTAGATGATCGCCTCCTGCTCCCGCTCAGAGAGAAGTCCGAAGTTTACTGCAGTGGTTGAAATAACCAGAGAAACTGAGCCATCTGTAAACAGCACGAGGTCGCGGTCGATATCTTCTATCTCCGTAAACTCCTGCGTGGACGATCGAATAGGAACAACGGGTTGGTTCATTGTGTATTCCCAAATATCTGCTGAGCGAGTTTGGCCCGCTCAAGCTCTTTCTGGCTTTTGGCAATCACTTCAATTGCCGGGATGAGGGTGTTGTTGACGACGATTTGCGCGCGGTCAAATACGTAGCGGTCACGGGGGTCCTCGACCTCGACCAGGTACGTTCCGACCGGCAGGGGAGTACTTGCGGCAAACTGGCCAAGTTTGTTGGTTTTAAATGCACGTAAGGGCACGCCGTCTGTATCGCGGACCGTCACAAGGACGCTCGGCAGGAGATTGCCGGCCGTATCTTTCACAATGCCGGTGACGACATTGGGGAAGGTAGTAAGGCGCGGAAGACCGGCTTTTGTCGCTGCTCCCGGGGGAATAATTTTTATCGTGTCCTGGTCTAGTTCGGCTCGTGTCGGCGCTGACCTACGAAGACGAAGAAGCTCCTCTTCCATAACGCGTTTTTCCGTAAGAAGTTGGGTCAATTGTTGTTGGAGCTCAAGGAGCCGGGTATTAGAGACGAGGTTGTCAGGGAGTTCTATCTCAGAAATTTTGTCTTTTTCATCGAGTGCTGTCTGTGCTTGAGGTGTTTGTTGTATTTGTTCACGAGTGGCACCAGGCGTGCGCGCGGGCTTCTCTTTCGCTTCTGGTTGTACGCGCCTCCCCACCACAGAAGGAATTGGCCCTAGAGAAAAGGTCGGTGTGGGTTGTACGGTGGGTGATGACGTTTGGGAGGGGGTGGTTTTTGACTTTTGTGTGAACAGTGTACTCAGCCATTGCACGGGTCCACCCGTGGTCATAGTGTGAATTTGTAGTCCTGATAACGCTCCTCCCGATTGGGGTTTCGTGGATGTGGCTTCGAGGCTGGCCGGTTGTGGTGAGTGTCGCGCCGTCTGACGTGACCAGACATACTGTGTCGGACTATATATGCTTTTAAAAAAAGATAACACCCAGACGTCCATCGGGCGCTCTTCAACAGGCACAAAGGCAAAGCCTATACCAAGAAGGGCAAAAAAAACCGTGAGCGGCCAGGTGAAAAAGAACGGGAATGGCAGTTTATATGAAACGTAGGCAAGGATAGCGCCGGCGCACAGGTAGCCGAACTGTTTGAGGGTCATGTCGCCAATCAAACGAAACTGAAACGTTGTAACATTCTGGGGCACAGGGTGCTGTTCCATATACAACTATTGTAGAGATGGTGAAACGCCCACGCAATAGCACAAAGCGCATCAGAACCGTGAAAACCGACATTTTCATTTATACAGTTTTCACGAAAGTCATTGTCCTGAGGAGCAAAGCGGGGAAGAATCCCATTGTGCTAAAATAGGCCCACTATGCACATCGGTTTATTCGGCGGTGCGTTTAATCCACCCCACATCGGCCATCTTCTCATCGCCCAACAGGTGTTGGATTTTACGGATATTGAGGAAGTGTGGTTTCTTCCTAATTACGGTCAGCAGCCGCCCAAGCCCGACGTCGCTCTTGTTACGGATCGTTTGGCAATGACAAAGATGTTGGCGTTGCCCAAAACCAGCCTTTCGACCATCGAGATTGACCATACACTCGACGGAAACACGATTAACCTTCTTCCGTTTCTCCCCGCGGAGCATCAGTATACATTTATTATGGGAGCGGACTGGTTATTAACGTTTACCATTTGGGGGAGGTGGCAGGAACTTCTCCAGAAGTTACCCTTTCTCGTTTTTCCCCGTCCCGGTTTTCCCAATGAACCGCTTTACACAAACATGAGGCTCTTTGCCCACCCGCTTCTTATGGTCAGCGACATTTCAGCGACTAAAATCCGTGAACGGGTAAAACGAGGCCTTCCGATTGATCAATTTGTGCCCACCGGAGTTGCAAAATATATACGTGAGCATACGCTTTACAAATAGATATGTTGGAAATTGATACAAAGAGAGTGACTGAGGCAATAGTCGCATTTTTAAAGTCGTCTTTTGAGAAAGCCGGTTTTTCAAAGGCGCTGATAGCGCTCTCTGGGGGAGTAGATTCGGCGACGAGCGCTGCCCTTGCGGTTCGGGCCTTGGGTAAGGAAAGCATATTTCCGCTCCTTTTGCCATACGGAAGCCTCAACCCTCAAGGGGGCAGGGATGCAAAAAAAGTTATCGAAGCGTTTCACATTCCGCAAACTAATACCACTGAGATTGATATCAAACCATTGGTTGATTCGTTGCTCGCTTTAGACCACTCGATCGACAACATTCGACGCGGCAATATCATGGCGCGAGTCCGGATGACTGTTTTGTTTGATCAAGCCAAGAAGAGACAGGCTCTTGTGGTGGGCACAGAGAACAAAAGCGAACACATGCTGGGGTACTTTACCCGCTTCGGAGATAGCGCAAGCGACATTGAACCCTTAAGGAATCTTTATAAAACTCAGGTCTATCAACTGGCCAACTACTTAAGCATTCCTCAAACAATTGTAGAGAAAGCACCAACTGCAGGGCTTTGGGAAGGGCAAACAGACGAGGGGGAGTTTGGGTTTACCTATAAAGAGGCAGATGAAATTCTCTTTCAACTCTACGATAAAAAGAAAACCGTTGATCAAATTGTTGCTTCTGGTGTCGACCGAACAGTGGTCGAAAAAGTACAATCCTGGGTCTACTCCCACTCCTTCAAACACAATCTTCCCATAATTCCGTAAAGTCTTTTAAGGCGCTTCCTGTATCTTGACAGTTAGTAAGCTCAGCGACAAAATTATGCTACAGCATAATTTTGTCGCAAGAAGATTGTTGGAGTTTGTTGGAAGTTTGGTG
>CAYSOR010000016.1:0-13975 GCA_964432705.1 uncultured Gammaproteobacteria bacterium | reverse complement strand
CCAACGAAGAGTAATACACGCCTATGACAAGTTGAAACAGAATCCTGTTGCCGGTATCAAATTACACGGAGAGTTCGCAGGATATTATAAATATCGACTCGGTGACTACCGCATCGTCTATACATTTGATACCAAAACAGGTACAGTCGAAGTGGTCACCATCGAACACCGACAGGGGGTATATAAATAATTACACTTCCACAATCACCGGCACGATGAGGGGGCTCCTTCCTGTTTCTTCACGAAGAAACCGAGCGAGGTTTTCTTCAATCTGGCGCCTCACGAACTGCCAATCAAGCATGCGGCCCTTCTTGAGACGAATCGATTGGGAAACTACGTGACGCGCTTGTTTCAGAAGTGCTCCGGACTGTTTCATAAAAATAAACCCTCGCGAGATTATGTCGGGTTGACTCATCATTCTTCCTGTAGATTTCTCAATCGGTAAAACGACGACAACAATTCCTTCTGTCGCAATTGTTTGCCTGTCGCGAAGAACCACGTTACCGACATCGCCCACGCCCAATCCGTCTACCATGACGTTTTCAAGGTCTATGCGGCCAGCGATATGAGGCCGCGCACCAGCTCGAAATTCTAATACTTCCCCCTCCTCGGGAATGAGTACATCCCGCTTGTCGTACCCAAGTTCTTGCGCGAGCCTCCTATACTGCATAAGGTGCCTATAGGTTCCTCCAATTGGAAAAACAAATTGCGGACCGAGAGCGGATAGAAGCAACATAAGGTCAACTTGACTGCCATGACCCGAAACGTGAAGATCTTCCATGATATCTGAGTATGAAACACGCGCTCCTTTTCGATAAATTTGATCAATAAGATTATTGACATCATTTTCGCGGCCCGGGATAGGATCGGCGGAGAAAATGACAGTATCCCCTTCTTCCAGATGAACAAACCGATGAGCGTCGTTGGCGATTCTGGAAAGTGCTGAACCTGGTTGTCCTTGACTTCCGGCGACGACGAGAAATTGCTTTGTTCGGGGCACGCGCTTGAGATCTCGATCGCGTATGAGTGTTTCACGAGGAAAACGCATGTAGGCAAGTTTCACTGCTTCCTCTACATTTTGATCAATACTTCGACCCAAAAAGATAATCGACCGTTTGTGGCGAAGTGCAAGTTCAATTGCGAGCTGAATACGTGAGATATTACTTGACTGCGTCGTAAAAAGCACTTTACCGGGAGCGATGGCAAGCTCACGCTCTATCGTCTGGCCGATAGTCTGTTCAGACGGCGTTTGTCCGGGTCGTTCACTCCCGAGACTATCTGTGAGTAAACATAAAACCCCACGCCTACCTGCAGCATTGATTTTGGAAATCTCGGACACCTTACCATCAAGCGGCGTCATGTCAAACTTAAAGTCACTGCCGTGATAAAAAATACCAATAGGTGTTTCAATAATGAGATTTGAAGTATCGGGAACTGAGTGGGTTACTCGAACAAATGAGACGCGAAACGGGCCAATAGTGAGCTGGTCATCAAATGAAATCGGTTTCACTCTGTCTGCGATACGAGCTTCCTTAAGCTTTATGTTGGCAAATGCGGCCGTCAACTTTGTTGCCCACATCGGGATTCGCCCAAGCTCTGGGTAGAGATATGGAATTGCGCCGATGTGATCGTCATGCCCATGAGTAAAAACCAGACCTCTGATGAATTTCTTTTTGTCTTTGAGGTAACGGATATCAGGAATCACCAAATCGACTCCATACATTTCCGGATCAGGAAACCCTATACCGCAATCAACGAGAAGGATATCGTGCAATAACCCGTCTACGCGATATTCATACAAAAACATGTTTTTTGTAACAGAACCTATTCCTCCTAAGGGGATGATGTGTATAGAATCTTTCATATTTTAGTATGCTTCTATAAAATTTTTTATGTTTTTTTCTGTCACGCGAAAGCTCTTTTCTTTTCCTTCAACAATCATCTTTGCAACCTTGCGGGTAAGACTGTTGAGCGTCCTCTCAAGACTACGAATCCCTGAATCAAACCCCAGAGGGCGCACAAGTTTGGGCCAAATCGCTTCATCAATGGTGAGGTTTTCTGTTGTGAGTCCTGATTCATAAAGAAGCGTGGGCAACACGTAATCTCTCGCGATCTTGATTTTTTCTTCATCCGTATACGAAGGCATTTGAATTGATTCAAGTCTGTCAAGAATTGCTGTAGCAATATTCGTCGTGTTATTTGCCGTTGCAATAAAAAGAACTTCTGACAGATCAAATGGGTAATCGAGGTAGTGATCGGTAAATGCTTGGTTTTGTTCGGGGTCAAGGAGTTCAACAAGTACTCCCATAATGTCGCCACGCGCTCCCTCGGCAACGCGGTCAATTTCATCGAGGAGCATGACCGGATTTTTACTTCCTGCAAAGCGAAGTGCCTTAAGGACCAAACCTATTTCTGCGTCGGGTCGGACGCGGGATTGGCCGCGAAGATCAAGCGCGTCGCTCATGCCACCAAACGGAATGCGAACAAATCTTCGATTCATCGCCTGTGCAATAGACCTTGCAAGAGTCGTTTTTCCCGTACCCACGAGCCCAACGAGACAAAGAATGGGGGCCCGGCGCGCAAGAATTGCATGCGAAAGCTTGTCCTGAGCTTTGTAGAAGGATTCTTTTTCCTTGACTCGACCGATATTGAGTTTTAAGACCGCGAGATACTCAAGTATCCGCTCTTTCACGGGCTTGAGGCCGTAGTGGTTTTTCTCTAACACTTCCCGCGCTTTAACTAGATCCAGAACATCTTCCGTGCGCTCGTCCCACGGGAGACTCACGACCCAGTCGATGTAGCTAAACATTTGCTCAATATGCACGCGAGCCGTTATATCTTGTTCTAGACGGACAATCTCTTCAAGATTGGCAAGTACCCGCGTCTCAAGATCTTTCGGAACCTGTGCCTTACTAATCTTTTGTTTGAGTGAAGCAACTTCATCAGTGAGCTTGGACATATAGCTTTATGATAGCAGAGTGGGGATAATTTGAAGAAGTAGGTAAGTTTTTAAAACCTTCTTCGTCTTTGATCAAAGGGCCTTCCTGACCGTTCTCTACTGTCGGGTCGCTCGCGACGCTCGCGCGGCTTATTGGCATCTTCACCAAAAAGCATAGAGAGGTTCACGCGGTGCTGATCGTCAATTTCTATAACACGCACTTTTACCTTTTGGCCGATTTGGACGACATCATTGGGGTCATTCACAAACCCTGCAGCCATTTGGCTTACATGCACCATGCCTTCTTTGCCAGATAAAATTTCTACAAAAGCTCCAAATGGCAAAATGCGCTTAACTTCTCCTTCAAATTCTTCACCCGGCTGGACGTCGTGGGTAAGCCCTTTTATCCATGTCACTGCTCGCTCGACGGCTTCCTCTTTGGTCCCGGAGACGAATACCGAGCCATCATCTTTGACATCAACTACTGCTCCGGTGACCGCTATAATTTGGCGAATCATTTTGCCGCCCGGGCCAATGACTTCACCGATTTTTTCTGTCGGAATTTTGACGACAGAAACCTTTGGAGCATATTGAGAAAGCTTCGTTCTGGGCGCTTTGATGACTCCGAGCATACCCGCTAAAATCATTATTCTGGCTTTTTGGGCGACCGCAAGTGTATCTTTAATCATCTCGTCGGTAATGCCATGAACTTTCATGTCCAGCTGAATTGCGGTAATGCCGTTTTTGGTGCCAGCCACTTTAAAGTCCATGTCTCCGCCAAAATCCTCAACTCCCATGATGTCTGTGAGAAGGACATATTTGTCTTTATCGGTCACAAGACCAATGGATATTCCTGCAACTGGTTCCTTAATTGGTACGCCGGCGTCCATCAGGGCAAGGGTCGAACCGCAGGTCGACGCCATTGAGGTAGAACCGTTACTGGAGAACACTTCTGAAACTAATCGAATGGTGTAGGGAAATTCTTCCTCAGAAGGAATGACAGAGAGAAGTGCTCGCTCAGCTAAAGCGCCGTGGCCAATTTCCCGCCTCGACGTAAAACTCATGCGGCCGGTCTCACCGACCGAATAAGGAGGCATGCTGTAGTGATGAATATATCGTTTTGATTCCTCGCCCATCGGGCTTTCGATAAGCTGTTCTAGAGCCGGAGTTCCCAGAGTTGCGACAGTAAGGACTTGCGTTTGTCCCCTTTGGAACACGGCGCTGCCATGGGTGCGCGGCAAAATGCCGACGTCAATCGATATGTCCCGAATCTGATCAACTTTTCTCCCATCGACACGTTTGCCGGATTTGAGGACATCTTCCCGAAGTTTCTTCTTAAAAAGCGTATCAAGGACACTCATGACATCTTTGACGCTCCACTTTTCTCCCTCAGAAGCAAGCTTTGCAAGTGCCGCATCATCAACAATAGTTTGAGCAAGCACGACCACTTCTTCACTCCCTGACTCTTTGGCAGCATGTTTACTAAACACATCCTCCATTTGTTTTTTGTAGTTTTTTAAGATGAAATCCTTGAGTACGGTCGGCTCCTTCACCTCGGAAACAGAGGCTTTGGGTTTACCGACATCTTTGACAAGTTCTTCGATAAGCTTTACAATCTTTTTGTTTTCTGCTTTGGCGGCTAAAATCGCTTCAAACACCTGATCTTCGCTTGTTTCACAAAATCCTCCCTCAAGCATCATGACGCGATCTTTGATAGAAGATACTACCACGTCAAACTCAGATAGCGCTTGTTCTGCCGCAGTCGGATTAACGATAAGCTGGCCTGCCTGCGCAGGCAGGCCCTTGCCATTACCGTCTTCTTTAATGTACCCCAGACGCGTGGCTGCAACCGGTCCGTCCCACGGGATTGGAGAAATTGCAAGTGCGGCAGATGCTGCAACAAGGCCTAATACATCGGGATCATTTTCACCATCTATGGAAAGCGTCGTGATGACCACTTGGACATCGTGTTTATATCCTTTGGGGAATAATGGTCTAATGGAGCGATCAACCATTCGACCAGAGAGAATTGCATCGTCGGAAGGCCGACCCTCACGCTTCACCCATCGAGATCCTTTAATCCTGCCACCTGCATAGAGTCGCTCTACATATTCAACCGAAAGAGGAAAATAGTCGAGAGTCGTCTCGTGACTTGCCGCAGTAACTGCAGCCAGAACTATGGTGTCACCATATTGGGCGAGAACGGCAGCGGTTGCTTGCTGGGCAAAGCGCCCAACTTCCAGGCTAAGCGTTTTCCCACTAATTTCAACGGTCTTTTTTATAATTTTCATTTAGCTAATCCTAATTTTTGCGCAATCCCCTTGTATCGCTTTTGATCTTTCTTCTCAAGATAGTGAAGGAGTCTCCTTCGCTTACTGACGAGCCCTAACAGTCCTCTTCGAGAATGATTATCTGATGGATTTGACTTGAGATGTCCGACGAGCTTTTCAATACGCTTGGTCAGAAGTGCCACTTGTACTTCCGGGCTTCCCGTATCTCCTTCTTTTACTTGAAACTGCTTTATAATATCAAGCTTTTCCTCGCTCGGAACCGGCGCAACAACAGGCTCTGTTTTCTTTTTCGTTACGGGTTTCTTAACCAATTTGGTTTTTGCCTTTTTTTCGAGCTTAGCTTTTGTGGTCTTTTTCTTCGTGGCTGCCATACGTTCAAAAATTGGAGCACATCTTTGCTCCAATCTACCTATCATACACTATCCACGTCTGATTTACAAGACTGGAGCCTGTTTTGTATAGTTTTCAGCAAAAATTTTTTTCAGAAAATATTCGTGGAAAAAAGTAGACGTTAATTCGGGATGGAAGCACGCTGCCAGGTTGAAATAATTTCCGTACGATTCTTCGCACGCGATTATTTCGGAACCATTTTTTGCAAGCACACGCACAGATTTCCCCACACTGTTAATACGCGGCGCGCGGATAAAAACCGCCCGTAAGGATCCCAGAACCGTCACTATATCCTGTTCGAATGATTCTGTTTGTCTACCGTAGGCATTTCTATCTACCTCGATATCCATGCGCTCCAGCGTTTTTTGGCCTTCTGCTTTGTGACGGATTGTTTTGGCAAGCATGATCGCGCCGGCACACGTACCGAATATGAAGGGAATTTTTTTCATCTGTTCAAACATTCCTTCGCGCTCGCATAGTTTATAGAGTGTGGTGCTTTCGCCTCCCGGGATGATAAGGCCGTTCAGTATTCTCACTTGCTCTTTTTCGCGAAGCGGGATGACGTTGACGGATCTATTCAGTCGTTCTGCTGCTTTCTCTACCGCCTGTATGTGCTCAATGACATCGCCGTGAAATGCCAGAACACCGATAGTAACTTTTTTCATCGGAGTAATGCGATGATGGGTTATATGCCTCTTGCTGCAAGTTTCGTTTCCAGTAATGCGATTTCCTGTCCTTTCATAGCAGTTCCGAGGTTCTCGCTTGCAATCGCAATCTTTTTCGGATCGTTATAGTGGGCAACCGCATCAACGATAGCTTTGCCATATTTTACCGGATCGCTGCTTTTAAAGATTCCAGACCCTACAAAAACACCGTCAACACCCAACTGCATGCAGAGCGCCGCATCAGCAGGGGTCGCGATACCGCCAGCTGCGAAGTTGACAACCGGAAGCCTACCCAATGTTGCCGTCTGGACCACAAGGTCGTAGGAAACACGGTATTCTTTTGCTACTGCCTGCATTTTTTTTACTTGTTTATGCTTCAAAAAAAATGAAATTTCTTTAATACCGCTCATAACAGCGCGGATATGGCGGACAGCTTCAACGATATTGCCGCTTCCGGCTTCTCCTTTAGTTCTAATCATAGCGGCGCCTTCTGAAAGTCGGCGCAGCGCCTCGCCCAGATCGCGTGCGCCGCAGACAAAGGGCACGGAAAACGGTGTTTTATCAACATGGTATTGTTCGTCAGCCGGTGTAAGCACCTCGCTTTCGTCAATAAAATCTACCTCCAGAGCCTCAAGTACCTGAGCTTCTACAAAATGGCCGATTCGACATTTAGCCATCACGGGTATCGTGACTGCTTTTTGGATTGCTTTAATCATTGCTGGGTCGGACATACGGGCAACCCCACCATCTGCTCGAATATCAGATGGTACCCGTTCGAGAGCCATCACGGCGACCGCACCTGCTTTTTCAGCGATGCGGGCGTGCTCGACGTTGACGACGTCCATAATAACGCCACCTTTCAGCATTTGAGCCAGGCCAGATTTTACAGTAAAGGTTCCTTTGGAAATCATACTAATAGAAAAAACGAGTATATGTCTTTAACTATATTCAAACTTGATTTTATCAAGGATTCCTAATAATTGCTATTTCATCTCCCTTTTATTGATATTTTAATTGCTTGTCAAGAGATCTGCTACACTCAAATTATGAGTTGTCCAGACTGCTCTCGTGAAATGTTCGTTGTGACGCTGGGGACTAAGCCGCCAGTGAGGCTTGATGCGTGCTCATACTGCGGCGGAGTATGGACCGATCAGAGCGAGGCAAACTTCTTTAAAGAATCCGACCTTGTGGCTATCGGCATTCCTCCAAAACACATTCATTCTGTTAAGACTCCAGCGAGTCGCCTCTGTCCCAAAGATAGTACCGTTCTTGACCGATTTCGTGGTGAAAGCGTTCCAGAAGGTGTGATGGTTTTTCACTGTGCTACGTGCGGCGGCTCCTGGTTTCCGGCTGGAAACATAAGGAAATTCAAAAGAGCACAAAGCGTAAAGCTTGCGTTTTTCAAGACCTGGCATCTGCCCTTGCCTTCTACCTATGCAATTCTCTTGCCCGTATTTTTAATTTTGATCATAACCGGCAGCATCGTCGTAACAGTTCGAAGTATTCAGGAGCAGCAACAACTTGAATCCCAAGCTCGAGGACTCATCAGCAAGCCTGTGGTGCGCAATGTCTCTTCATCCGAGGTCTTCATAAGTTTTACAACACAAAAACCATTAGCGACCTCACTTACCTATTGGAATCGTATAACACCAACTGAGAAAAAAACGGTTACGGTAAGCACTCGACCACAAACCGTGCACATTATACGCCTCTCAGGTCTCTCTCCGACAATAAATTACATGTATCAAATAACCTTAGGAACTGTTCCCTTAACTTCTACAGAAGTCTTTATTTTCACGACCGGGGAAAATTAAGCTGGCTCCGCAATAATCAGAAGTTTCTCGCCTTGAGATATGACTCGGGTTCCAGGTTTTAGAACTCCTGACTCTACTGAGGCCTGAAATTTTTCTCCTACTTTTTGAAGTGCTTCTTCATCTCCAGGTTTTACTTTAGCAAAAATTACTCCACTCATTCCATCAGGAGCTTGCGGCAAATGCGCAACGGGTGTTTTAAATCTATTTTCTCCTTGCCGGATGCGCAACTGATGCAAGATTCTCATAATCTGACAAAACTATTGTAAACTTTTTACTCTATTAAACAAGACTGGAGCTTTTGAAAATTTTGGGTTTGAGCCAATCAGCCGGAGCCTGTCCCGGTGTAACTCCAGGATGGGTGTGACCGGCGTGTTGATCTTGTAAGGGTGTCGGGCGAGGGAACGCGCTACCGGCGACCGTCTCGCCTGATGGCACTTCTTCCCCGCTGACCACTTTGGCAAACCGTTTTCCACCGGCCTTCACACACGCTGCTGCCAGTTCAAATGCAGCGGCGCTCACTCGTGCGGCGGCAAAACTATCAGTCGCTCCATAGAGAGCATTGAGGAGATTGGTCGCAATATCCACGGTTAATGGAACTCCTAGAGTAGATAATAGTTGCGCAACAAGTTCAGCTGTAGAAGATGCTTGAGGGTCAACCATATTGTGAGCACCAAATTGAGTGTTATTGGGGTGTCGGTCGACATTGACAACCGGCTTAGCGCTAAAAAGATCTTTATTGGCTTCATAAAGCCCTTTGAGTCCGCCCAAATGAATTGTGTCAACGGCAATGATGAGATCAGCGTTTCCTCCGGCGTAAGAATAATGAACTTTGTCATGAGAAAATACCTCAAATCCCGGCCGAGGTTCGATAACGAGGTTAAATTTATTGCCCTCGATATTGTAGCTAACTTTTTCAATCGACCCATCTATGTAGTCAAGAGAAATAATAAAGTTTTTCTTGGCAAGATCAGAGACAATTTTGTTAACACCAACAAAATTGGAAAGCTCGACAGTGATGGGGTCCGGACATGCTACGGTAACTTTTTTACCAAGACCAGCTAAGCCCAGAGAAAGCGCTAGTGAACTTCCGATGCTGTCAAACGTCGGCCGCTCGTGGGTGACAATGAGGACTTCGCTTGATTTATCGATCTGCTCTTTGACTTTGGCGATATCGATTGGTGTATCCATAGCCTATAATTATCCAGTCGTCACGGCGATTATAGCATCTGAGAGGGCAAAATCAAGTTTTTTGTCTAGAAGTATGCCGCAGTCAAACCCTTCTTCAACCTTATTCACTTCTTCTTTTGCTATCCGCATGGATTTAATTTTAGCTCGCCCTACCTCAGAATCTTGCCGCATAAGCTTCACTGTGTCTCCCCGCGCGAGCCTGCCTGAGACTACTTTCGTGCCTGCAATACGAGCCCCTTCATAGGGAAATTCCGCGATAATCTGACCCTTCCCGAGCTCACGTTCCGGTGCAAGCACCACTTCAAGTCCTTCCACTACATCAGCGATTTCCTTGAGAAGCTCATAGATAATAGCGTAAGTGCGGTATATGACTTTTTCGGTACGAGCAAGCATTTCAATGTTTGGACCAATTTTCACATTAAATCCCACAACAAGTGCTTTTGAAGATTTCGCGTCTAAAATATCTGCCTCGGTGATATCGCCTAAATCTTTGCGGACGATGGTAACCTCTTTCGGTAGAGACCCAATGATAGCTTCAAGGCTCCCTGTGGTATCGGCTTTGAGAAGTATTTTTAGCTTCTTTTTGGCTGCCTCATCCATATCGGCCATAAACTGATCAAGGTCTTTGGGAGCCTGAACTACTGCGGCTTTTGCTTCGCTCGTTACGGGCTTTTTTCGCAGAATCTCTCCGACTGGCGGAAGCAGTGAAAATCCCAAAACTTCTGCCGGGGTGCCAGGGGGGACGGCATCAAGTCTTTTGCCGTACTCATTGAATATTGCCCGAACCCGACCGACCAAACGGGCGCCTTCAAACATATCTGCCCCTTGTGTAAGAGTCCCCTTTTTCACAAGCAGGGTTGCTACCATGCCGCGGCCTTTGTCTATTTTTGTTTCGACAACAACCGCCTCAAGCTTGGCATCTGGCTCGCTTGTGAGCCCCTTCATGTCAGAAACAAGAAGAATAAGATCGAGAAGTTCCCTCACTCCTTTACCTTGCTTTGCACTAAGAAGTGCAAAAGGTACATCGCCACCAAAACCCTCTACCTGCACTCCTACTTTGGCAAGATCTGCTTTGACCTTTTCAATATGTGCCCCTGGCAAATCAATTTTATTGATCGCAACGATCATGGGGATTCCTGCGGCTTTGATTTGCTCGATTGATTCTATGGTTTGTGGTTTGACGGAATCATCAGCCGCAACGACCAGAAGTGCTATGTCAGCGACTTGTGCTCCCCGCGAGCGCATTTTGTCAAATGCAACGTGACCGGGGGTATCAATAAAGGTAATAAGTCGAGGTTTTTCTTGATACTGTTTGATATGTTGATTCCCGGTATCAAGCTCAGGTTTTCCTGTTTTACTATTTAATATTTGATTTTTGATATTTGATATTGCTATCTGATACGCACCGACATGCTGGGTAATGCCGCCGTGTTCGCGGCTAGCGACTGAGGCTTTACGGATAGTGTCGAGAAGCGTGGTTTTACCGTGATCAACGTGGCCTAAAACCGCCACTACTGGTGGGCGTCCTGCCTGCGCAGGCAGGGAAGAAACAGATTGCGTTTGAGGAATCTTTTTCATATTGAGTTAGATAAACTATCCAGCTCACTCTCATAACTATTCCTTTTTGGGTTCTTGAGTTTCTGCTGGGACACTTTTTTCTTCTTGTTTCTCTTCGGGTTGTGACTGAGGAGCTGGCTGATTAGTTGTTGGTTGAGGTGAGGAGACAGCCTTTGTTCCTCCCTTGCCGCGCATATCAATCTTCCATCCGGTAAGCTTTGCTGCTAAACGGACGTTTTGTCCGTCTCTTCCGATTGCAAGGGAGAGCTGATCGTCTGGCGCAAGTACTTCAGCTAACTTTTTCTTATCATTGAGAATTACCTCAAGATCTTTGGCTGGCGCTAAAGCTGCCATGATAAACTGCTTGGCGTCATCGCTCCACTGAATGATATCGACTTTTTCGTTAGCGCCAAGCTCACCGATGACCGTTTGTACACGCACACCTTTTTGCCCTACACAGGATCCCACTGGATCAACTCCTGGTTGATTAGAGTACACTGCAATTTTGGTTCTTCCGCCAGCTTCTCTGGCGACTAGCCGCAGCTCCACCGCTCCGGAAGCCACTTCCGGCACTTCGCGCTTAAACAAACCTTCAACGAGTCCTTTGTGGCTTCGGGAAACAATAATCTCGCTCCCTCGCATCGTTTCGCGAATGCCTTCAATGTAAAACGTTAATCGCTGATTGAGGTGATAGCGCTCGGCTGGATTTTGTTCTTGGGGCGGCATCGCTGCCTGGGCGCGACCGATCTCGATAATGACGGTCGGGCCGTCAAAGCGAAGCACCATACCAGAAACAACGGTGCCGACTTTAGTCTGATAATCAGTGAGTACCGCCTGTTTTTCAGCCTCGCGGATGCGCTGGAGGATGACTTGTTTAGCAGTTTGAGCCGCAATGCGGCCAAAACCCGGAGGTGTCACATCTTTCCCTTCTTTTAGGATTTTCGCCTCACCGCTATCTGAATTAAGTTCAACAATAAGAAGTTCAAGCTCTTCTGCGCCATAATCTTTGCGGTAAGCAGCGAGGATTGCGGCCTTAATGGTCTCCAAAACCACAGCAGGATCAATCCCACGTTCTGTGGCGACTTGGTTAAGGGCAAGAGCAAATTCGCTTCTAACTATTGCTGGCATGTTAGTATCCACATGCGCATTTGCTTCTTAGCAAATCGCATAGTGGTCTCTACCATTTATAAAAAAAGGCGGGTATCCCCACCTTTTCACAAACAACAACCTTATTATATAACTAGCCACGAGTGGCGTCAACCTATTTGTCTTTAATACACGTCTTCATGTTTACCCACGTGGTAGACCCAAATCCATTCTTTTTCAAAAAGAAGAAGTATGCGAATGCTTTTATCAACCGATATGGACCAAAATCTACGACTGCCCAATTTATGAAGTCGAAGTGACGGATGCGCGGGGCTCTTTTGAAGAAGTACCAGTTGTTTTCTTATTTTTCTGCATAACGGATCATTTCCTTTAGTAATACTCTTATATTCTGCTTCGAATGATTTGGCAAATCGAAGCTCCATGTGGGGTTAACGATCGAGTCGAGAAAGATATTTTTGAAGCTGTTTGGACGTAGAAACTCGCGTATATTTCCCTTTCTCAATTTCCTGTTCGGCACGATCAAGGAGCGCCTCATCTCGGGAAATAGCGCGAATAGATCCCGAACGGGCAAAATACGTTGCCATAAGCATGCGAATAAAATCCTGGACCGAAATTCCAATCCTCGTCGCCTCGCTCTTTGTGTTACGAAGAATGCCAACAGGAAGATTCAACTTGATTGTTGCAGAAGATATGGTATCCATATGGTACCAGTATAGCACTTTTTGGTGCCCTGTCAAGACCATGGAAATCTATTTCTATTCTAGTTCTTCGAGAAGTTCTCTTTGTTTACGAGAGAGATGCGTCGGTATGTGAAGTTGAATACGCACATACTCGTCACCACGGCCGCCTACGCGCACATGGGGGACACCTTTGCCACGAAGCCGGATAATCGTACCCGGTTGAGTTCCTGGTTGGATGCGAAGCTTAAGTGGGCCATCAATCGTTGAGACTTCGATAGTTCCGCCGAGAACTGCCACGGAATACTGAATTTCTTGTTCGACAATAAGATCACTGCCTTCCCGCTTAAAGTGTTTATCAGGCCGCACCTCAATCACAATGTCAAAATCATCAAAGCGGATTCGCGATCCGGTATCAACTCCTGCCGGAATTTTAATAGTCTTTCGTACTGAACCTTCTCCAGCTTGACCTCGAGGAAGATGCACTTCTTTTGTGACACCCTTCATGGCTTCCATGAAGTCTATCGTAATTTGATAGGCTTCCCGACGCTGCCGTGAGCCCGTCGAACGGCCAAAGCCACCGCCAAAGAACTGTTCAAAAATCTCAAAGGGGTCGATGAAATCCGCGCCAAATGGAAATCCGCCTTGATTACCATCACTTGAAGTGTAATACGAATACGTGAATGGTCCTTGTCGATACCCTCCACCGCCACCTGTCCCTGGTTGAAATGCGCTGTGTCCAAACTGGTCATACGTTGCTTTCTTTTCAGAATTGGAAAGCACAGCGTAGGCTTCGTTAATTTCCTTAAACTTCTCATTTGCCTCAGGCTTTCTGTTCCTGTCCGGATGCCACTCCAACGCAAGCTTCCTGTACGCTTTCTTGATTTCATCAAGCGGAGCACTCTTGGAAACTCCTAAAATTTGGTAATAATCTCGCTTTGCCATAGTTAAACAATACCAAACGCTTATATTGTTCGAGTGTTAGCGAGAACTTTTTCTGACTTCTCGCCGAGAGGCTCGAAGAATATCGTTCGAACGCGAGTGAGAACTATTTCTGCATTTGAAATAATGCTTCCTTCTTTTTCCTGCTAAAGTCTTTCACTTGTTTTTCCCGATTTCTCGCCTCAAGCAAATCAGTAAATTCCTCAATAAATCGAGCGAAGAGAGAATTCTTATATTACTTCTCGCTTCGCTCGAAGAATAAAATCCTTAAAGGAGGATGCTAACTAACTACTTCTCCTTCTTCTACTTTTTTATCTTCAGGTTTCTTTTCCTCTGCTTTGGGTTCTTCGTTCTTTTGATACATACTAGCTCCCACTTTTTGGACTGCATCAGAGAGTTCGCTGGT
>CAYSOR010000015.1:8932-14293 GCA_964432705.1 uncultured Gammaproteobacteria bacterium | reverse complement strand
TGAAAGCTTCAGAGCAACAGCAAAAAGCGGCGAATCAGCAGTTGAGCGCCGCCAATCAACAGCTCGGAGCGGCGCAGAAAAATTTACAAGATAAGCTTTTGGAATTGGAACGGTTTAATAAAGTGGCGGTTGGGCGTGAGTTGAGGATGGTTGAACTTAAAGAGGAAATCTCGCGGTTGAAGGACGGGACCGCGAAGACTCTAAAACCAAAATAAATTATGGAAGAGATCATTGACATTGCTGTGGGCGAGGTTCAAGTGGCAAAGCCCCAAACGCGCCTCCGCGCTTCGGCTTTGGGCAGTTGCGTGGCGGTTGTGTTGTATGACAAGGTGGAGCAAATCGGCGGCCTGGCGCATATAATGCTTCCTTCCACAGACCACTATCTTCGAGGCGATGATCCGCTTAAATATGCCGATGAGGCAATTCCATATTTGATAAAAGAAATGGTTGAGGCAGGAGCAAATCGCTATGGTATTCACGCGCGATTAGTGGGCGGCGCTATGATTGTTGACGACACGATTGATATTGGCGCACAGGTAGTAAGTTCAGTTGAAGAACTTTTAGAAAAGCACGGCATTGAAATTGTTGCCAAACGCGTCGGCGGGCGGGAAAATAGAAGCGCCATATTAGATACGGCCACCGGAATACTTTGGTATAGTGAGAGCGGTGGAGTAGAAAAAGCACTGTAATAATTTGACGTATCTCTCATTTAATGCTATTTTTTGATAAGTATTTAACTAATATTTTTACTAATCGCTTAACTGATATTTAACTGATTTACATAGTGTGAATACAGCTATTACTAAACCATTTTCAGGAGCGTTTCTGTCTCAGTTTATGTGGGCTCCTCAAACAGCGCCATTTACTCATGAGGAGGTGTTGTCTTTTGATGGGGATCTACTGTTATATGAACAAGTGTCACTCGATCCTGATATTGAGAAAAATTTAATAAGCAAAAACGAACTGTTAGCTTCTTTTGCTATTTCCAAAGCCGAGAACTCACAATTAACGCTTAGGGAGGCACAGGATGTCTACCGACTACTCATCTCTGACCCGGATTATAATTTTGTGGGGAGAAAGTTGAAAGCCAAGAAAAAATTAACACAAAAAGATCATGATCAATTAGAATTTTTTAATGTTGTCAAGTTATTCCGTGTTATTAATCAAAAACCTTTTTCTGTAAAAGAGTTGACAAAGGAATCAATCAGAGAGCTGCATCAGGAGCTAACACGAGGGCTGGATATATTCAAAAATGATCTATCAGGATTTACTGTTTATAAGGCCGGGAAGTTTCGGGACAATGATTGTATTAGGGTCGGAAGCTATATACCGGCTCCGCATACAGAGATAGAAGAAGGAATAGAAGAGCTGATCTCATATATTCAAAAAAATAAGACCGCAGCCGGCATTGCCATATTCCATGTGGCTCTCTACGGATTGCATCCTTTTAACAACGGCAACAAACGGGTGTGCAGAATTCTTGAGCATGTACTTCTGCGAAGCGTGGGAATAAATGAGAAGAATTTATACAGCACATCTTATTATTACCACAAGCAAAAGGAGCGGTATTATAAATATCTTCTCTATTCTCTTGAACGCAAAAATCTTAATCACTTTGTTTCTTTTATGTTGGAGGCGCTGGTGTTGTCAATAATCAATGTGGTAAAGACAGCATTGGAGACAAAGCGCAGTGAATTTCTGGGCAAACAAGAGGTAGGTGGTCAGGAGAAATTGGTACTAAAGCCGTTTATTAAAAGAGGAGAAATACAATTTAAAAATTTAGCCAAACTCACTCAAAAAAAGATTACCAGGCCAACATTAGTAACCTACTTGCAAAGAGTCGTTGAGCTGCATGTTTTAACCAGGCGTGAATCTGGCAGGAACACCTACTATGCCTTGAATTTTGAATCACCAGAGGAAAAAACACTTAAGCAATGGCTTGTATTGGCCAAACAAAAACTTTCCTATATACCGGATGATATACAAAAAGCAATAAAATCGTAAATCTTAAATCTTTAACGTATGTCTCTATGGTCAAACAAACGCAACAATCGCAAGACGGCGCAGAGAGAGAGAGAGAGAGAGCTTAGCATTAGACGATGAAGAAATTGTCAAACATGCTGGCGAGCAAGCAGCACACGCGCTTCAGCAATTGATTCCCACCCATCAGCCAGTAATTTTAGACAAAATCGAAATATACCATTCAGCAAGCAATAAAGACAGTCATAAGCGACTTGCAGAAAGATTATTATCATTGTGGAGATCAGATTCAATTGTTGTTCAGACTCAAGAATTTATTTTTAGAGTACAAGGAACTAAAACTGGGAAAATCATAACGATTATTCCAAGTGCCGACGCGTTAGTGTTAGTGAATAGTATTTTAGAGACTACTACCGATGAGGGTAATGAATTTGACAAACTAAAAAAGTCGGTGATTACGGAAACGATTAATATTATTGGAAATGCGTTTATAGGTATTGTGGCGCATCGGTATGGTTGGAGTATTCGCGTAGGTGTACCAATATTGATGAATGCCCCAGATTTTGATGCGGCGCTTATTTCGTTGGTTTCTGCGGAAAATGAAACGTATCAGATTGCGTATCAATGTAAACTTACAATTAGCACTCAATCGATAGTAGTATATATGTTTATTTTTATCTAAATCAATAAAGCAACACCGCGGAAATCAGAAGAAATCTTAGCGCCGGATATTTTCAACAAATCAATACAGTAAGCTATGTCTAAAAACCTACAATCTACAATCTACAATCTTGAAATTTCTCCCGAACAATCCCAGCGGGCGTATTTGAATATTTTGGAAGACATGCAGGATGAAAAAAAAGCTATTCAAGATCAACGGATTGCTATTTTTAATGTTTTGGAAGACATCAGTGACGCGAAAGAAAAGGTTGAGCATGAAAAAGCCAGAATAGATGCCGCGGTGCAAAACCTCACTGATGGGTTGGCGAGTTTTGATGAACATGGCAAAGCTATCTCCGTCAACCCCCGGATGACCGCCTTGACCGGGTTGCCGGCCGAAGGGTTCTATTTGGAAGAATTCGCAAAATTACTTAAAGGCGTTGATGTGAATGCGAAAATCAAGAGTGCTATTGAGACGCGTCAGAATATTCATATTGATGAAGTTACGCTGATTGGCCGCTTTGTGTATGAGGTATTTTTTACCCCGGTGATAGATCCTCAAGATAAGATTATTGGTAGCTTAATTCTTCTTCATGACATTACTCACATCAAAGAAATTGACCGCATGAAGACAGAGTTCGTGTCCGTTGCCTCCCATCAACTCAGAACGCCGCTCACCTCTATTAACTGGTATGTGGAAATGCTCCAATCGGGTGATGCGGGAAAACTCAATAATGAACAGCAAGGTTTTCTTAATGAAATTTATACCAGTAGTGTTCGTATGGTCAAACTTGTCAATGATCTTTTGAATGTTTCTCGTATTGAGACCGGACGGCTCAAAGTTGAGCCCAAACCCTTGTACTTAGACGAATTTATTGAAAGCATTATTCATGAACTTGAGGTCATGGCCAAAGACTATGCATGCACCATGACTTTTAAAAAGTCAGAGAAACGCTTGCCCAAAATCGCGATTGATGAGACGCTGATGCGCCAAGTAATTCATAATTTAATTAACAACGCTATCCGCTATTCGCTGGCGGGTGCATGTAGCGTGCATGTAGCTTTGGAGCAGAAAAATCATGATTACGTGGTAAGCGTGGCGGATCAGGGTATAGGCATTCCCAAGGAAGCGCAGGGTAGGATTTTTGAAAAGTTTTTCCGCGCCGATAACGCGCGAGAGCAAGAAGCGGAAGGGTCTGGAATCGGTCTCTACATTGCCAAGATGATCGTGGAGGCTTCGGGTGGCAAACTGTGGTTTGAATCTACGATGGGCAAAGGCACGACATTTTATTTGTCCATTCCAAGGGAAGGCATGCGAGCGCATGCGGGAGAAAGAGGTTTGGCGTTCTAAAAATAATTCACGATTACTAAACGAACACATGGAAAAAGCAAAGAAGAAAATTCTGATCATAGAAGATGAAAAATCGATGGCACGCGCGCTTGAATTGAAGCTCACGTTTTCCGGTTTCGAAGCGGTCATCGCGGGAAACGGCGAAGAAGGACTCATACTTCTTGAAAAAGAAGCATTTGCCCTTATTTTGCTTGACCTCATCATGCCCAAAATGGATGGGTTCGCGTTCCTTGAAGCGCTTAAAGAGAAAAAAATAAAAACGCCCGTATTTGTTTTAACCAATTTGAGCCAAGACGAAGATGAAAAACGTGCCAAAGCCCTCGGCGCCAAAGAGTTTTTAATCAAGTCAAATACGACCATCGCGACTATTGTTGAGAAAGTAACGCAGTTTCTTACATAGCTTCTTAGCTTGTAGCACACCCACCCTTGCGATTATTTGTAGTAGGGTGTATAGTTTAAGCTAGTAGTACCCATATTTGGGTATTACTAGTTTAAATAGTAAGAAAATTATGGAAAAAGACTATCTTTTGGATTTAATGAGGTCTAAAAATACCATTTTTACAACGAACGATGTCTCTTTGCTGTGGGGAACACTCGATGCGAATTTTGTAAGAAAAAAGCTGCATCGTTATATCAAGGCAGGTAAATTATTCTCTGTGAGAAAAGGAGTGTATAGTAAAGATAAAAACTATGAAAAATTTGAATTAGCAACAAAAGTTTTCACTCCTTCCTACGTAAGTTTTGAGACAGTATTAACGAAAGCAGGGGTTGTATTTCAGTTCTATAGCCAAATTTTCGTTGCGTCTTACGTAACTCGCGAATTGACGATTGACGGTCAAACGTACGTTTTTAAAAAAATAAAAGATCCCATTCTCACTAATCGGATGGGGATAGAGGCAAAGGAAAATTATTTTATTGCGTCTCCCGAGCGTGCTTTTTTGGATATCATGTATCTTAATAAAGAGTATCACTTCGATAATGTATCGGGCATTGATTGGGACAAAGTCAATGAGATTGTGCCTATCTACGGAGGCAATAAACGTATGGAAGTAAAGGTAAAAAAATATCGCGAGGCCGCGAAAAAAGGATTTAATTAGAATATATGTTAGACATCGAAAGGCACAAGGGTTTCCTTATACGAATTTTGAAGGATATGTATACCGACAATACACTCGGTCCTGTTTTGGGATTTAAGGGTGGGACTGCGGCTCTGCTGTTTTATGAACTTCCCAGGTTTTCTGTCGATTTAGATTTTGACCTCCTTGATCAAAAACAGGAAGACCATGTATTTGAGAAGGTCGGCAAGATTATCGCATCGTATGGGAAGGTAAAAGATCAAAGGAAAAAGAAATAAAAAATCCGCCCTTTGA
>CAYSOR010000015.1:0-8922 GCA_964432705.1 uncultured Gammaproteobacteria bacterium | reverse complement strand
ACATTTCACACTTTTTTTTGAGCTTTCATATTCTGAAGAAGATCATAATATTAAAGTCGAAATCAGTCGTCGGAATCTTGGATCAAGGTATGAGGTAATGAACTACTTCGGGATTTCGATGAAGGTGATGGTGAGGGAAGATATGTTTGCCAACAAATTGGCTGCTTTGTACGAGCGGGTAGAAAGAGCAAATAGAGATATTTTTGATGTGTGGTTTTTTCTCCAAAATAATTGGCCAATCAATAAAGAGTTGGCAGAAAAAAGAATAGGATTTCCATTCAAGGAATCTGTCGCGAAGTGCATCGAAAGATTGGAAAAAGTTTCTAGCCGATCAATTTTATCCGGGATGGGAGAGCTTCTTGACGCCAAACAAAAAGATCGAGCCAAGGCAAAGCTAAAGAGTGAAACACTCTTTTTATTGAAGGTTATGCTCGATAACCAGAAATAAAGTATGCAGAAACAAAATCCCTGTTAGGGCGTGTTCCCCCTTCATTGCTGTTTCGCGCCGATAATGTGAAAGACAAAGTTACGGAGGGCACTGGTTTGGGTTTGTACCTTGCCAAATCAATTGTGAATCGCGTCCAGGTGATGTGTGGTTTGAGTCAGTTGAAAATAAAGGAACGACGTTTTATCTTTCACTTCCAAGCAAAGGTATGGAAAAAAAGGAAGGGACCAAGGAGCTGACGTAACACTTGGCACTTGACAATTGACAATTAACAACAAATCTATGGAAACAGCAAAGAAAAAAATTGTTATCGTTGAAGACGAAAAGTCGATAGCTCACGCGCTTGAGCTTAAACTTCAGTTTGCTGGTTTCGAAGTGGTCTGCGCGGGAAACGGCGAGGAGGGACTTGAACTTATTGGAAAAGAAAAGGTTGATCTGGTATTACTTGACTTGATCATGCCAATAATGGATGGGTTTGCATTTCTTGAAGCACTCAAAGAGAAGAAGATACACATACCAGTGATGGTTCTTACCAATTTGAGCCAAGAGGAAGATGAAAAACGTGTCAAAGCCCTCGGCGTCAAAGAATTTTTTATCAAGTCAAACACGCCACTTGCGACCATTGTTGAGAAAGTAGCGCAGTTTCTTAAGTAGCTTCTTAGGATGAAGGCCCTCATGAAAAAAGGCGTCAAGTATTTTTTTCTTTTCTGGACTTTATGTGCGATCGGTGTATTGTGGTATAATGAAAATGATGGGGTGGAGATAGCATTATGACTGCACATGTGGCCTACACATATGATTATTGATCCGACAACCAGAATAGCAATTTTTCGCAAAAAGGAAATTCGACGAACCATTTACAAAAATGAATGGTGGTTTTCGGTAGTGGATGTTATTGCCGCGTTAACCGACAGTACAAATCCCAATGATTACTGGTACAAGATGAAGATTCGGGTTAAAAGTGAGGATGGTTTTCAACTATCGACAATTTGTCGACAGTTGAAATTAGAGGCTCTGGACGGGAAAATGCGTGAAACCGATTGCGCTAATGCCGAGGGTATTTTTCGTATTATCCAATCAATCCCATCGCCAAAAGCCGAGCCATTTAAACGTTGGCTGGCAAAAGTTGGCTATGAGCGAGTCAGAGAGATAGAGGATCCGGAGCTTGCCACAAAAAGAACTCGCGCTCTTTACAAGGCAAAGGGCTATCCGGATGACTGGATAGAAAAAAGAATGCGCGGGATTGCCATTCGTGAAGAATTAACAGACGAGTGGCAAAAGCGCGGGGCGCAAGCACAAAAGGACTACGAGATTTTGACTGCGGAAATTTCCAAGGCCGCCTTTGATGTCACACCAAGCGAATATAAAAAGCTGAAAGGATTGAAGCGAGAGAATTTGCGTGATCATATGGATGATTTCGAGCTGATTTTTACTATGCTTGGTGAGCGGGCAACCACGGAAATTCATCGCACTGAAGATTCAAAAGGCGTACCGAAATTGAAAGCCGATGCAAAAGCAGGCGGTGATATTGCCGGTGGCGCCAGACGGAAGCTTGAGAAGCGATTAGGCCGATCGGTAGTGTCACGGAAAAATTTTTTGTCAGAGAAAAAGAAAATACTCTATGGAAGACACACAACTTAAAAAAATACTTTTCGCGGGAAATTACGTGAGCGAGAGTGATCTTATGAAGGCGGAAGAGGACGCTAAGAATACTAAGCGTTCGATCACCGACTATCTTTTTTCAGCAGGGTTGCTGACAAAGGATCTTTTGGGGCAAGCAATCGCGGAGTCACTCAGCGTTCCGTATGCCGATCTTAATTCAAATCAACCGCCTCGCGAGCAGGTACTCACCATTCCTGAAGAAATAGCAAAAAAATTTCACGCGGTTCTTTTTGAGCAGACCGATACAGCGGTCACCGTGACAACTGACGCGCCGACGGAACAAGGGTTGCAAGAGGCGCTTGCGATAGTATTTCCAAATAGAAAAATAGCGCTCTCATATTCATTATCCGCAGATATCAATGCGTCATTCATTCATTATCAAAAATCTCTCGATACCCGTTTTTCGAAGATATTAGAAGATAAAAAACGCATTGCACCCGAGCTCCTGGACGAGATTTTTCGCGACTCATTGGCATTTCATGCCTCTGACATTCATTTTGATCCCCAGATCCGTGAAGTGGTTGTGCGATTTCGTATCGACGGAGTGCTTCATGAAGCAGGGCGGTTTCCGCGTGAGTACTATCCGAACATTTTGAATCGGGTAAAAGTAATGAGTTCCATGCGGATAGACGAACACTTTGCGGCCCAAGACGGTTCACTGCAATTTGTTCACGACGAAAAAGTCATTGATATGCGCACGTCTATAGCCCCCACCATTCAAGGTGAAAAGATTGTTCTTCGCGTGCTCAAAGCATACGTGGAAGGGCTTGCGCTTGGGGATCTTGGTTTTTCACCGCACGATCAGTCGCTTCTTGAAGATGCCGCGGGAAAGCCCTTTGGTATGATTCTTGTAGCAGGCCCTACGGGTTCGGGAAAAACAACGACACTGTACTCGCTCATTAAAGTATTGAATAGATCAGAGGTCAATATCACGACCATCGAAGACCCGGTAGAATATCGCGTACCCGGCGTCAATCAAATACAGGTAAACCCTCTGACAAATCTGACATTTGCAAAGGGTCTCAAATCCATCGTGCGACAAGATCCCGACATGATTCTCGTTGGTGAGATTCGTGATGAGGAGACAGCCGAAATCGCAGTCAATGCGGCGCTCACCGGCCACTTGTTGTTTTCGACCTTTCACGCCAACGATGCCGCCACCGCCATTCCGCGATTGCTTGATATGGGAATCGAACCCTTTTTACTTGCATCGACACTCGAAGTTATTGTTGCTCAGCGCCTTGTGCGTAAAATATGCGAACAGTGTAGGCAAAGCGCCACAACGCTGTTAAAAGATCTGCCTCCTTCCTGCATTCAATTTTTTGAGGCAGAAAAGAAACTTTCTTTTTATACGGGGAAGGGATGCGAGACCTGTGGAGGAAGCGGCTATCGGGGGCGTGTTGGAATTTTTGAGTTTATCCGCATGACGCCTGGCATGAAAGAGCTTGTGTTGAGTCGTCCGGCGACGCAAGCGATATGGGAGCTCGCAAAGAATGAGGGGTCACAATCTTTGTTCGAAGACGGTCTTTTGAAGGTGCGACTTGGTGTCACGACACTCGATGAATTGCTTCGTGTAGCTCCGCCGCCATCCGTGAGTACGAAACCCAAGGTAAAAAAGAACGGAAAAAAGATCGTTATATGAACGTGAATTATTTCATGGAGCAGTTGAGCATGTTGGTCACGTCTGGCATGACCGTATCGCACGCGCTTGCCACTATCCAAGGAGAGATGAAATCACAATCGATGAGAGTATTCGTCGATCGTCTTTCGAAAGACATTGAATCGGGCGAGCCGTTGTGGTCCGCGCTTGAGAAGACTCACAGATTCGGTGAGCATGTGATATCTCTCGCGCGGATAGGAGAGGAGTCCGGGACGCTTGCGAACAATCTTCGCGTTATCGCCCTGCAACAAGAGAAGACAAGGATATTCCGATCGAAAATCGGCTCCGCGTTGCTGTATCCCGTGCTCGTCCTTGTGCTCATGGTTGTGATCGGGGTCGGCATCGCGTGGTTTATTTTACCAAAGCTCGCGCTCGTGTTTTCCCAGCTTCATCTTGACTTGCCGCTGGTGACAAAAATCATGATCGCGGTTGGATTATTTTTAAATAAGCATGGCGTCATCGCGATGCCCGCGGGCATTCTTGCGATGCTTTTTTTGTTTTATTTTTTGTTTTATTTTCCAAAAACAAAAAATATTGGTCATGCCATACTATTACTCGTGCCGGGATTGCGCGATATTATCATCTATGAAGAGATAACGAGATTTTCATATATGCTTGGTACGTTACTCACCGCGGGAATGCCCGTGGTCGCATGCCTGAAATCGATTGAAGACGCAACCGTGTTCGCTCCCTACCGGCGGTTTTATGCCCATGTCAAGACGCATGTCGAGGAGGGGGACTCATTCCAAAAAAGTTTTTTACGCGAACCACACCTTGGCTCTCTCCTGCCATTCTCTGTTCAGCAAATGATCGTCGCCGGCGAACAATCAGGGCAATTGTCCGACGTGTTACTGCGTATCAGCCGATATTATGAGGAAAAACTCGATACATCGACGAAAAATTTGGCCGTGATACTCGAACCGATACTGCTCGTATGCGTATGGTTTGGTGTGATGGCAGTTGCTTTTTCCGTTATCCTACCTATCTATCAACTGGTAGGTCAATTGAATCGATAGATATGACTACGAAAAGTGGGTTTACCCTTTTGGAGGTGCTCCTTTCTATCGCGACTATTTCCCTTATTGTGGGGTTTTCTTCGGTCGTGTTTCAAAATTCTCAAGTGCGTACCGACCATGAGAGTGGAGCTTCCTCGCTCGTTCAAAGCTATCGACGCGCACAGATGCTATCGCGTGCCGTTGATGGGGATAGTCAATGGGGTGTGAGAATCCAGGATGGATCGCTAACCCTTTTTAAGGGAGCTAGCTACGCGGCCCGCGACACGAATTTCGATGAACTGACAGATGTTCCCGCGACTATCACCGTGTCAGGACTCCAGGAAGTCGTTTTTGCAAAAAAAACAGGATTGCCGCAAAGCACGGGAACAACAACATTACTGTCGTCAACGAATGAGACACGGACGGTTACTATTAATGGTGAAGGCATGATCAGCTTTTAGCTGGTAGCTTACAGCTTTTAGGTAATATGTATATCGAGTCGTTTAAACAATTAATAGTTTGGCAAAAATCGATTGAGTTAGTTAAGGTGGTTTATGGTATTACGAAAAAATTTCCTACCGCTGAACTTTATGGGATAACGAGCCAAATGCGTAGAGCTGCTATTTCAATTCCTTCTAATATAGCTGAGGGTAAAAAGCGTAAAACAAAGAAAGATTTTGTACAATTTTTAAGAATAGCTGATGGTTCTGCGGCTGAACTTGAAACACAAATAATTATTTCAAAAGATTTATATCAGTCAATTGATTTTTCTCGAGCCGAAGAGTTGCTCACTGAAATTCAAAAGATGCTTATTACTATGATCTACAAACTTGAAAATGGAACGCCTAACAGCTAAAAGCTATAAGCAAACAGCTCAACAGGGTTTCGCCCTTGTCGATGCGCTTCTCGCCATCGCATTGTTTGCGCTTCTCGCAACAGCCGTTATCGGTGCGCTCATATATGGAGAAGAATCATCGGCATTGGCAGGAAGTCGCGCACGCGCGGTGCTGCTCGCACAGGAGGGGCAGGAAGCGGTGCGTAATATTCGCGACGCTCGATTTCGTAATCTTAATCTTGTCGATGGAGTATACGGGTTGATTGTTACGGGTAATAAATGGTTTTTTACGACCGTGCAAGACGTCACTGATATTTTTACTCGAACGATCACTATCAGTTCGGTCGACACAAAGAGGAAATCAATCACATCAACCGTAACCTGGCAACAAAACGCGCAACGGACGGGCACCGTATCTCTTGTGTCGTATCTCACGAACTGGCAAGCATCGAGCGCTGCATTGACGTGTAATTGGTCGGGTCTTGCCGTTCGCGATACGTTCAATTCCACCACAAACACGCACGACGCGGTAAAGGTACAGACCGACGGCCAATACGCGTATCTCGCCTATACCGACGCAGGAGCAGACACGATGGATTTTGCTATTGTTGATACGCTCGGGACCCCCGCACTGCTTGGGAGCTTGAATCTTCTCGGCTCTCAAAAGAATATCGCCATTTCTGGAAATTACGCGTACATTGCTTCGGACTCTAATTCAGCCGAGCTACAGGTTGTAGACATTACTAATCCCAATGCGCCGGTGGCACGCGGAGTATTTGATGCTGATGGTAGTGCTGACGGAAAAGGAGTGTATGTTGTCGGTACCACCGTCTATCTCGTGAGGGACGGAGGAGCGGATTTAGAGTTCTATATTGTTAATGTGTCAAACCCGGACTCGTTGACGGCTGTTGGTAGCGCTGATCTTGGAGGAAATACCCACGGGGCAAACGAGGTCTATGTTTCAGGGAATTTTGCCTATGTTTCTTCAATTTCAAATACGCAAGAGGTGAAAGTTGTTAATATTACGAGCCCCAGCTCACCTGTCTTTACGAGTAGCGATCCAAATTATAGCTACGACATACCTTCTGACACCAACGATGCTATTGGTCTGACTGGTTTTGGCGCCTACGTCATCGTAGGAAACGCAAGCGGAAAAATACATATATTAGACACCCATACCAGTCCGCCGTATTTGACATTTAAATCACAGTATCTCGGAAACGATCAAGTGAATGATTTGGCGCTTGGAGAGGGAAATCGTTCGTTGTTTGTGGTGAGTAATAGCAATGTCAACGAAGAGTTCGAGGTAGTGAATATTTCAAATATTTCGAGTCCCGTGTCAAGCGGTGCGTTGGGTAATAGTGCTCCGTTCTATGGCGTGGCATTTGCTGAGGATTCGTGCACGATCACTGCGGTCGGCGGTTCGGCTACTCTAACGCCCGAATTGTGGGTTATTGAGCCAAGCACAGGAGGTGGTGATACCACAGCCCCCGCGGCAATAGCCAATCTCGCGCTTTCCAGTGCGTCTGGTAAATCGATCCTGCTTACCTGGACAGCGCCGGGAGATGATGGGAGTACGGGCACCGCCACAACGTATGATATCCGGTATTCAACTTCAACGATCACCGAAGGGAATTGGGCGTCAGCAACGCAGAGCACAGGCGAGCCAACACCGCAAGTGGCGGGTACGGTGCAGACCCTGCGAGTGAGCGGGCTTGACTGGAATACGACGTATTACTTTGCGATGAAGACATCGGACGAAGTGCCAAATACCTCAACCCTTTCAAACGTACCGAGCCTGGCAACTCGGACACAGACGAGCTATCTGGTCATTAATACGGCGACTGCCCGCTCAAACGCGCCAACAGACAACACGCAGATGATTAATATAACCATTCAGAATAGCGCTACGGAAACGGGGGAGAGTAGTACTATCAGTCAGATGAGTGCGACATGGAGTGTGGCCGGTAATTACCGATTGAACGGGATACGGATTAGCGGAACAGATTACTGGACGGGGACAGCGACGAAAGGAACACTCGTGACCCTTTCTCCATCCTTCACGCTCGCCCTATCGACCACATACCCAATCACCTACCTTGATTATAACAATACGGTCATTGGATTGAGTAGTAATGTTATTCGGTTCGTTATGGCAGATGGGTCGATACTCGATAGTGCGAGTTTTAATGTTACACAGTAGTTGAATATGGAAGATAGAATATGGAATATGGAATGTAGAAAAAAGAAATGGGGGAATTTTCGTTCCCATTCCATATTCAAAATTCCACATTCTAGCAAAGGATTCACCCTCATCGAACTTCTGCTGTATGTCGTTATTTTCTCCGTATTGAGCTTGTCCTTTTTTTATTTTATGCAATCGATCGGTGAGGCGCGAGTAAAGCAACAAACGATTGCCGAGGTTGAACAGCAGGGATTAGCCGCAATGCAAACCGTGATCCAGACGGCACGTAACGCAGAGAACATTACGAGTCCGAGTATGGGGGCAAGCGCCTCTTCGGTGACGCTCGATGTGATTACGGTCGCGGATGATCCAACGGTATTTGATCTCTCAGGTGGGGTACTTCGCATCACGAAGGGTACGTCTGCCGCAGTATCGCTTACGAACTCTCGCGTGACCGCTTCCAGCCTTACTATCCAGAACCTTTCGCGTCCCAGTACACCAGGCATCATTCGCGTCCAATTTACCCTTACTGCCGTCAATTCGACCGGGCGTAGCGAATACTTATATGCAAAAACATTCATAACATCTGCCGCTCTTCGTAAGCCCTAGAGCAATGAAAGAGCTCTTTACCATGAGATATCAATACAAAATCAAAAAAAGGTGCTATACTTATCCACAGAGTCATTGTCGCGGGTCTTCCGCGCTTATTCTGGTACTGATTATATCTGCAATAGCCGTCACATCGGTGACGGTAGTAATTTTGTCAGGGGTCGGTACGTCGCGCTCGAGCTTTGTTTTTGAACAGTCGTATCAGGCACAGAATTTGGGGCAAGCGTGCACGGAAGAGGCGCTCCAACAGATCCGCGATTCCACGGCGTTTACTGGCAGTGGATCGTTGACACTTGGGCAGGGGTCGTGTGCGTATACCGCAACGAGTCAGGGGGGAGAAAACAGGACAACTACCTCAACCGGTACCGTCGGGACGGTAATTCAAAAAGCAACGGTGATTATCAATACGATTAACCCAATTATTCTCGTTACGTCTTGGCAAGAGGTCTCCGATTTTTAGCAAGCTTAAAATCAATACCCTTAACCCTTAACCCTTAACCCTTAACCCTTAACCCTTAACCCTTAACCCTT